>JAFGLY010000060.1 GCA_016927815.1 Deltaproteobacteria bacterium
CGTTCCCGTCGCTCTCGGCTCCGGGAACGGTCAGGACCCCTGCGGCCTCGACGTGCTCGAAGCCTCAGCAGACGTGACCGGGGAACGGCAGGATCGCCTCATCCGGGGTGGGCGGCAACACCGGGCCAGGAACTGGCCCGACTGCGCGTGGAACTGCGAGGGCAGCTCATGGGGTTCCCCTACGTGGATGGGCACGTCGGTGCCTACCGAGGTCCAGGCCGATTCATCACCAGCCGTACCTGGTGGGACATCACATGGGGCACAGGGAGACGATCGTAGGAGTGTCTATGGTCGCGAGGCTCTACCGTTCCGGCGCCGTCGCCACCGTGGACGACGAGGATCTGGACCCGGCGCCAGATCGGAGCGACACCTTGCCCTCCCAGATCCTCTCCCGCACCATCAGGTAGAGGGGGAATCCGACGGGCCAGAGAACCCCGACCAGGAAGAACACGCCCACGCTGCTCCTTGGAAGGGCCGTCGCGAACCGGCCTCCCTCGTAGCCCTCGTAGTCCCAGGCCGCCCAGAACGCCGTCAGGAAGATCGTCCACGGAAGGACCGTGTACCTTCCGAAGATGACGAAGCAGGAGACCATGAGGAAGAGGATCCCGATAGTCGCCAGGAGGGCTTTGACGGCGTCCATGACATCCTCCAGGACGGGGGGACGACCTGCCGCATCTCCAGTCGCCTGGCGCTCCGGCACGAGGCGAGGAGCACGGCGATGGGCCGCTGCGCCATCGGAATCGGCACGACACAGCGATTCTTAAGACCACATCGAGCAGTCCGGCCGGATCTTCCCCTCGGCGTCTGCGTGGTCGCCATGGTGGTCCGATGGCCAGAGCCCGTGGCAAGCTCCGTGTGAAGAACCCTGCCTTCCTGTGCACCGGGCCGAGCAGGTCCCGGCCTTCAGTTCGCACGCGTCGTGGGGGCGTCTGGGTGCTGGGTCTTCTTCCGCTGTGCGTCGCCGGGGGGCGCCTGCGGACAAGAGGCCGGACGAGCGGACTCGTCGGGTCCATCCTGGCCGCGGATCCGGTTCAATGCATCACGCTCGATCTGCCGGACACGCTCGCGAGACAACCTCATCTCCCTTCCGATCGCTGCGAAGCTGCGGAGAGGGTCGCCGTCCAGACCGTACCGCCGGAACAGCACGTACCGCTCTCGATCGTCCAGAAGGGCCTGCATGGCCTTGTGCAGCCACATGAAGGCGACAGCCGTCGTGTGGGCGGCGTCTGTCTGGGGGACGGACTCGTCGGACAGGGAGCAGAGGACCGTGTTCGCGCTGAATGCCTCGGGCTCCTCCATGGACACGGCACCTCCTTGGGACAGCAGGAGATCGACACGCCGCCTGCTGACGCCGATCCGGCTGGCGAGATCCTCGCCCGAGCACGGAGCACCGATGACCTCCGCCTGACTCCGCTCCCTCTGCAGATTACGGATTTGCAGGGCGGCCGAGGAGGGGATGCGAACCAGGCTTCCACCCATCTCGAGGGATCGAGTCATCTGGGCACGTGCCCACCATCGTGCGTAGGAGCTGAAACGGATCCCACGCTCCGGGTCGAACCGCTTGGCGGCGCGGAGGAGGCCGATGTAGCCCTCCTGGACGAGATCCTCCACGTCGGGATGCCCATGGGCCATCTTGCGAGCCTCACCGTGCGCGATCCGCCGGCAGCTCATCGCGAGCTGCCATCGCAGTTCCACGGACCGCCGCCACGCCGTGAGTGCCCTCCTGGCTGAGGAGGCCAGTTCCGGGTTGTGCTCGGCGGCCCTGGAGACCGCTTGGACTGCGTCCCCAAGACGATTCACCTCGCTGACGCGAGTGTGCTCGGACGGATGGGGGGCGCGGCCGAGAATGTCCGACGCGATGGAGATGCCCGCCAGTGCCTCTCGCGAAACGGCCTCGGCTCGCCGGATGGCGCGTGCGAGGTCGCGCTCCTCGTCCAGGGAGAGGTGTCCTGTACGGCCTTTCGAGGAACCGCTCCGCGGTGCCCTCTGCGGCGATCCGCCCATCGGATCCAAAACGCCTCCCCCAGGGACCGTGGGGTCGATGCCGTTCGAACCAGCGTGCATGGGCTTTCTGCGTTCAGGCTGTGGCATCCAACGCGGACGGCACCCGTCTGGCGGGGATCTCACAGGAGCACCAGGGGCATCGACCGCCGTTGCTGATCAGGGAGCTTGTGACCATCGACCAGCAGTTGGGGCACGCAGCCAGGTCGGTCACCGTGGGGATCGCCCTCACCCCGAACGAAAGCCTGTCCGTGGCATTGGAGCGGGGACTGGCCACCGGCTTGTCCTGCCGGAGGTGGTGGAGCGATAGCTCGGGAGCGATGAAGTCGGGCGGAACGAGGGTGGAGGACATGAGAAGGCCGTTGTTCTGGATCCGGACGAGCGGATGTCGTGGATGCGTTCACAGGGAGCAGGAGGGATCTGGAGAAGACTCGCGATTCCGTACTGACAAGTGACGAGCGCGCCGAGCGTGACAGGAAGAACGGCAGAGCCCCGGCCATGTGATCGCTGTGGCGCCCCTGCGGGTGGGTTCTTGTGGTGCCGGCGGGAGGTCTTACAGGGCGGCTGTCACGATGACGGCCGAACGGCCTTGTTATTGTGGTTCTAGCGAACCGTGTCCACTACCGCAGTCACCAGTCCTCCCCTCTGGGGAGGTGACTACTGGATCCAACATGACTGGCAGCCGCGCACGAGCCGGACGGATGTTGTGGATGCGCCGCGTGGGCCCCGCACGGGTGTGGCGGCGGCTGCCCTCTTGCGCGGTGTTCTGCTCGCAACGTCCGTGGAGAGGGTCCAAGAAGTCCCCACGGGTGTACTATTGGGAGCAAGGTTCGCGATCCGCCCGGAGGAGACCTTGAGTACCAGCCACGACGTCATGGTAGCTTCCGGCTTGCTCCGGGGGCACGTCGACGATCGGTCCATCGCCAGGTGGCCGGAGTGGGCTCGGGAACACGTGGCCACGTGCCCCATCTGCAGGGCTCTCCTCCAGCTCCAGCCGGCTCCCGACGCGGCGTTCGAGACGCTCGCCCCACTCGAACCCCTCACCCCTCCCCCTCAACCCTCGCTCGAGGAGCTGGCGGCACGGGCGTCGAAGCGATTCCACCCCAAACCAGGTGACCTCCTGGCCTTCGCCCCCTCGTTCCCGAGTGTCGATGGCCAGAGCTTCCAGATGGAGATCATGTCGACGCCCACGGGATACCGCGTATGGCATCCCCTCGCCTACGGCATCGCGGTGTTCGGGATCCCTCCTCGGTCTCCACCGCGCGTGATCGCCAGCGAGGGGAGTGAAGAGCCCGGCATCTCCATCGAGTTCCTTCCCGTGCCGGAGGATACGAGCGATCTGCTCGCCGTGGCGACACGCGGCCCCATCGACGTCGACCTCTGGCGCATGTTCCTCGCAGACTGGCTGCAGAGCGGGCCAGACGACTTCGAGGTACCTTCGGATCCGAAGGAACATGTACACTTCGCCAGGCTCCACCTCGGAGCCTGCAGGGGTTGAACCACCGGATTACGCTCCCGAGATCCACCCGGCCCGAACACGGGCGAGCCTGGTACACGCCCCGGGGGGCCGCTCACTCGAGCGTGCAGATCGAGGTGTGCATGTGCGGAAGCGAGATGCCGCCGATCCCCTCGGGGCACGCCGCGAGTGTCTCCAGAGCCCAGGCCAGCTCGCCCCTCAAGGGCGCAGAGACGAGCAGGGATTCCCGGGCGGCCCGGGACAGCTCCAGGTGCAGGAAACGGGCTCGACCCGCCAATCCCCGGCCTTGAACGTTCAAGGTTCCCGCCAGGTCGGGCACCTCCCAGCGGCTGGCGAGTGGCCCGAAGCGGGACAGCACGGGCGAGAGGAGCCGCTCGGCCTCCTCGAGGAATCCCGGGGGCTGACGGCTCGAGCCGTCGGACAGCACGCAGGACCAGGATCCGTGCTTTTCCTCTGCAAAGCCGTGTATCTGGACGAACAAGGCATTGGGAATGCCGTCCGCCGAGCCGAGTGTGGCCGCTTGGTAGGCAGACCTGGAGCGCCGGGTGACGTCGGCCACACCAGCGCCAGCAGGGGAGTTGCGGCGAGACGTGGCGATCAGGAGTGCTCGTCCGGCACCTTGCTCGAAGAGGGCGGCCGCGATCGCGCCCGTGTGGAGATCGTCCCATGGGTGAGGAGCCTGGAGGACCAGGGGGGCAGCGGCCCTGCCGACCCGGACGGCGTAGAACCCATCGGCGGCGTCCGTGGCCGTGTACAACAGGACCCTGTCCCCCTGGTGCTCCAGGGTCAGATCGGCCTGGGCGGCGCGTGCCGAGGTGTCGGACGGGATCTCCTCCTCGGCCGAGGCTACCAGGCTCTCCAGGAGGCTGCGGATGAGGTACCGCCGCGCCGGTGTGGGATCCTCGATGCCGCTGTCCTGGCGGACCTCCTGTACCCGGTCCCAGAGGGGATCGGCGCTGGAGGCCCAGGAAGCGACCACGAGGAGAAGGAGCCGAAGCAACGGCATGGGGACCTCCAGGGCGAGCACCCGTTCTCCTCCAGGGGGCCTGGGCGCCGGCCACCCCCACAAGTCGCAAACCATCCCCTCGTGACGGGGCGTGCTCTCTCCAAGCCAGAGCGACCCCGAGGCGGCGGGCTCACCGCCGAGGACGTAGTAAGGATTCAAAAACACCATTTCAAAGCAGTATCGGTAAGATGTGAAAGGATGGTGAAAGAGTCGCGCTCAGAGCCCGACCCCCTTCGCGACCGATTAGAGAATTGTAAGAATTTGAACTGTTTGCGCCTATTTCGAGCATGGCGCATCGAGACGCCAGGAGTCGGAGCCCCGGATGAGTCGTCAGGGTCCAGTCGATCCTCCGGGACAGCCATCCACGCCGCGCGGCAGTAGGAGGACACGTCGTGGTCAACCGCGACACGATGCGCCTGCTCGTGACCTAGAGTCCGTGGAGGCCGGCGACCATCCTTCCACCCGGCGGGTAGACGCAGCCCCTGGCGGGGCCATCGGGGCTCCTGCCACGACTCCGATACGAGAGGGCACTCCCGTCCATGAGGGTCAGAACCCCCGCGATCCGATCCCGCACCACCCGGCGACCAGCACGGGGCTGGCCGGTGCGCCGAGCGATCTCGAAGGGGCCCAGACCCGACTCGACGCAGCCCTGGAAGCCCGGGACTGCGCGGCCGCCATCGAGGCGGCATGGACGCTCCACTGGCGTTGGCTCTACGCCTTCTTCCGCAGCCACGACATGCCCGAACGGCAAGCCCGTGACTGCGTTGAGGACACGTTCGGCCTCCTGGTGGAGTCGTGGGAGTCCATCCGCCTGGATCGGTTCCCCGCATGGCTCTTCGCGGCAGCACGGTACCTGTGGCTCTCGCACCGGGCCACCATGCACCGCGCCCTTTCTCCCTCACACGCGCGCGGCGATGCAGGGCGGGGTGGCGAGTCGGCGGCCGAGACAGGTACCGGCAGCGAGGAACAGTGGGTCCGCCTCCTCCACTTCGTCTCGGAGATGGACCCCGTGGACCAGGTCGTCTTCCAGGACACGTTCGTGGATCGGTGCGATCCCCAGGACACCGCCCACCGCCTGGAGGCTATCTTCCGGCGTCCTTTTACGGACGAGGCGGTCCAGGATCGGCGATACCGGGTACGCCTCGAGATCCTGCGGTTCCTCACGAGGAGGAGTCCCTAGGGCGCGACGGGGGAGGGGACCCTCATGACGAGCCACAGGAAGATGGTCGCCAGTGGTCTGCTGCGGGGGGATCTGGACGAGGCCACACGCCGGAAGTGGCCTTCGTGGGCCCGACAGCACGCAGCGCGTTGCCCCAGGTGTCGCGCCCTCATCGAGACCGAGTCCATCCTCGAGGAGGCGTACCTGGTGCTCCAGGGGAAGGCGCCTACGCCTCCTCCGCCGCAGCCGTCCATCGCGTACCTCCGTGCCCGGATGGCCCAACGGCAACCCCCTGGCCTGGGCGACCTGACGGAGGACCGACAGGCCTTTCCGAGCGGGCGTTTCCGCGCGGTTCCCCTAGAGGTCGAGCCGACCGCCCAGGGGATCGGAGCCTGGCACCCTCTCGCGAGGATGCTGGCCTTCTACGTGGTGCGTCCAGGCCACCTCCCGCTCCTGCTCCGCGTCGAGGGGCGCGCGCGACCCGGTATCTGGGTCGATGTGCCCCTCGAGCCCGGTGGGCCGCGCCGGGTGGTCGTCCTGGCCGCTCAAGGGTCGATCGACCCCCTGCTATGGGGGTTCTGGCTCGCCGACTGGCTCCGGGCCCACCCCGACGCGGTGACCCCCCCTTACGATACGGGCAACCACGTCCACTTCGCCTGGCTCACGCTTCCCTCTACCGACGGTCGACCGGTACCGTTCACCGGAAGCCCCACCGTTTCCTCCTCGTCCGTGGCCCCAGGACCCAGAAGGCAGGCGCGGTCTACAGGCCAACGGGAGTGCAGGCCCAGCTCCGCGGATGCCTTCCGGGGGGCGTTGGCCTCTGAGAAGACGGAGGGTGAACAACCTCGCGAAGAGCGCGCACTCGGTGCCCTGGCGCAGGCCTGCCTCGCACACGGCCTGATCGAGGATGCGGAGCACATCCTCGATCTGCCCGGTCACTTGACCCAGGGCATCCTGGAGCGCAAGGCATACCGAGCAGCGGTGGAGTCCGCGCTCGCGCGCGACCACCAGGAGGCAGCGGAGGCCTGGGTGGATCGGGCTCGTGCCGACCCCGGTCTCGACCCCGCCGTTTCCGCGTTCCTCGCTCTTCAACTGGTCCAGGCGCGCGGGCGGTGGCAGGAGGCAGAGGAGATCACGGCCACACTGAACGAGGAGGCCCTCCCCGAGGCTTCCCGGAGCCTCCTTCGCTTCATCCGGGCCGAAGCCCTGGCGTCCCTCGGACGCCCCACCGAAGCGCGGGCCTGCCTGTCTCGCGCTGCCCCTTCCGCACAGGACTTCATCGCGGCCAGCCTGCACCGCAGCCTCGCGGAAGCGGCGATTGCCCTCGCCGAGGGCCGCTCGTTCGACTGGTCCTCGGCTGCATACCGGGCTTCGCAGGCGCTCTGGAGCGAGCCTGCCGGGATCTCGGTCGCCGAGATTCGCCGGATGATCGTAGAGGTGGCCACACGTGCCTGCACCAGTGGAGATGCAGATGCCGCCCGGGTGCTCCTCCGGCTGCGTTTCCTGCACCCGAGCGCGGCCATCGAGCCCGGCCACCGGTTGCTCGCGGCGGCGTGCTGCCCGGAGCGGTGTCTCCTGGTGAGGCCGGAGGGCTCCGTGGAGGCCCTCCCGTTCGGGCGGCCTGCCCTGGCTGCCCTGGTAAGGCAGGCCCGACACGAGATGCAGGCCGGGCTGCCTCAGCGGGCGCTCCCCCGCCTGGCGGATCTGATCCTGCCGAGCGGACCCCCATCGGAGCGACTGCTTGTCGCCTCCGACTGCAGCCTCTCCGAAATCCCGCTATTCGGGCTCCTGGCACGCGGCCTGGCTCGAGAGGCCCCGCTACCGCCCGTCCTCGATCTCCTCGACGTTCCAGGACCCGTCCACACCGAGGGTGTCGCCCCAGGCGGCAAAGGGATCGCTTCTATCGCCGACGCAGACGGCGACCTTCCGGGAGCAGGGCGGGAGGTGCTGCGCCAGGAGGCCGTCGGCTGGTTCCGAGGGGAGAATGCGACGACGTCCCGGATCCGGAAATTGCCGCCTGTGGGGCTCCTCCACCTCGGCCTCCACGCCACGGGCGACCGCGGAGCGGCCGATCTCCTCTTCGCGGACGGCCCCATGTCCACCCCCGAGATCGCGGCCCTGTCCCTGCCGTCGAGACCGGTGGTCCTCTTGAGCGGATGTACCACCCTGGCCAACTCGGCCTGTCCGCGCGTCGGGCGGTCCGTCGCCAGCGCCTTCCTCGCTGCTGGGGCCTCGGCCGTGGTGACGGTCCGCTGGCCGGTGCTCGATCGCGAGATGCGACTGTTCGCCCGGACGCTCGTATCCCGCTGGCCGTTCGAGGACGTCCCCCTCGCCGTGGCCGAAGCCATCACCGCGCTGCGCAGCCGGGGAGCCTCCCAGAGGCTTTGGGCCACACCGGTCGTGTACGGTCTCGCGCCCGTGTAGGCGGCTCGGGTCACCGTACCGCTCGCATCGACGTTTCGCGTGACGGAAGCGTCACGTGGTTGCACCAGGCCACCGATCCGTCGCTTGGGCAGGTGTGCGGGCGTGACACGAACGCACCCGGACGCAGAAGCCTGCCGAGCGGTACTGGGCGTGTCGGGCGCATAACGGGGGAGTTGACGATCTCCGGACAATTACCCGAACCATGGTTGGCGTCACGGTGCCCCCCCCTGCGCCTTTGTACGGGCGTGACCGAGTGGATTCCCTTCCCAATCGCACCATTGACCAGTCGGCCACGTTTCACCCCGGAAGATCCGTACATGCGCGACAACCTCGCCCGTACCATAGAGCCCGGGCCGTCCGACCCCGTTGTCCAGGCGGCCCGGATCCCGTACGGCACGCCCCTGCTGACACTCGTGGAGCCCCTGGTCCAGGTCGGACCGACTCCCCGGGATCCAGCCTACCGTGCCACGGTCGGCCCGCACCAAGCCTCTCACCGGACGGCACCCTCCGACCTGGAGGCGCGAAACGAATCCGTCCTGAAGCACTATCCCGTCGTGCAGGCCCTGGCGGGACGCATGGCTCGCCGCTTCCCCGCCAGCGTCGACCTGGACGACCTGATCGGCATGGGCACGCTGGGCTTGATCGATGCGGTGGAGCGGTTCGATCCGGATCGTGGCGTCCCCTTCCGGGCCTGGTCGGAGTTCCGGATCCGAGGCGCGATCCTCGACGGGATGCGGGAGGTCGACAGCACACCCCGATCGGTCCGCATGCGACATGCCTGGCTGGACGACACCCGTACCCGTTGCATCCGGCGGAACGGCGATGTCGCACCGGATGCCCGCGCCATGGCCCGAGAGCTCGGAGTCGACGTGGAGGAGTACGCCCGGATCCGCAGGGACGCCGTCCCGTTCTCGGAGGTGTCGCTCGACGACCCGGCGAGCGACGACGGCGTCGCCACGGTCGGGGACCGCGTCGCCGATCCTGCCCGGAACGCGGAGGAGACCCTGATCGCTTGGGACGAGCGCGAGGCGGTGGCGCGTGCACTGGACGCCCTTCCGGAGCGCGAGCGGCAGGTAACCACGATGCACTACGAGCACGGATTGAAGCTCGCCGAGATCGGCCGGGCGCTCGGCGTCACCGAGAGCCGCGTGTGCCAGATCCAGGGGCGGGCGATTCGTCGACTGCGTGACGCCCTACAGGAAAAAGAGCTGCAAATGCAGTGAAACGACGAAGTTCACGTGAAGGCTCAAGGTTTGCCAAGTGTGATCCGATACCCGTGAACGATCCATCCACCCTGCTGCCCCGGCGCCTCCGTTGTCTGCTGAAACCCGCCACCGTACGTCGTCCGTCGTCCTGCGTGTCGTCGCCGTCGCAGTGCTGATCCTGTTGGCGCTGCTCCTGCTGCGTCGGTGCTCGCAGCGCTCCACCGAGCCGCTTCCCGAGGAGCTTGGACCGTCCGCTCCACCCGAGATCACCGAGCCTGGAGGGCCTATCGCGGAGCGGCCGGCGGCCCGCACCACCGACACCGGCGAGCGGAAGCCGGCAGCCCGCACCACCGATACCGGTGAGCGGAAGCCGGCGGCCCGCCCGTCAGACACCGGCGGACGGCGCGCGGTACGGACCGTTCGCAAGCGGAAGGCCCGCGAAGGAGTGGCCCGTGACGCCAGTGCCATCGCCCCGATCCCCTCTCGGGCGGCCCGGCGACGGGAACCAGCCGAGCTGTCCGAGGCCGGACCCGAGGGGGCCCTCGAGGCCACGGCCTCCGCGGGCGCCGTATCCGAGGCCCCGCTGGAGGAGGCCGGGCCAGAGGAGGCCGTCCCGGAGGAGGAGACGTTCACCCTCGAGACTTTTCCACAGGCCGAGGGCGTACAGCCCGAGTGCGAGACGGCGCTGCTCTTGCTCGTGGTCAATGGAGCCGAGCACGGCGAGGTCAGCGTGGTGCTCACCAACGGGAACGTGCTGGTGGCCCGCTCGGACATCGAGGATGCGGGCGTGCGGGTCGACGACCTGCCCACCGAGGACGTGGAGGGCGCACCCCACATCGACGTCGCGGCCCTGCCGGGGCAGATGGCGTACACGCTCGATGAGGACACGCTGCGCCTCGAGATCACGGTGCCCATCGACCGCCTAGGGACCTCGGTCCTCGACCTGGCGCGCACGCCGCCCGACATGCTGCGACCCACCGATGCGAGCGCCTTCCTGAACTATGCCGTCCGCGTGCTCGACCTCGAGCGCACGGACACCTACGGCGAGGCTGGGGTGAGCGTGGGCGACACCCGCTTCTACACCGGGCTCTCCTACACCGTTGGCGAGGAGCCCGTGCGCGGGCTCACCAACGTCACGGTGGATCTCCGCACCCGCATGCTGCGGTTCGTGGCCGGCGACGCCTATTCCACCGGCACCACGCTGGGCGGCAGCGCGTACGTCGGGGGCCTGCACCTCACGCGCTCCCACGTGTTCGATCCCTACTTCGTGCCCGGCCCGACGTTGGACCGCTCGGCCGAGGTGCTGGTCCCCTCCACCCTCGAGGTGTACGTCAACGACCAGTTGACCCACCGCGAGCAGGTGAACCCTGGGACCTTCGACATCCAGAACATCCCGGCCACGGCCGGCGCGGGCGACACCCGGATCGTGCTCCGCGACGCGCTCGGCCACGAGCACACGCTCTCCGCGAGCTACTACCGGCCCACGGGGCTCCTGAGCCTGGGCGACCAGGAGTACAGCTACGCCCTCGGCTTCGAGCGGGAGCAGGTGGCGACCGAGAGCTTCGGCTACGGCGGCCCGGTGCTTGCCGGCAGGCACCGGTTCGGCGTGGCCCCCCAACTCACGCTCGGCGGCCAGGCCGTTGCCATGCTCGACCGCGTGGAGGGCTCGGCACTGGCCGTGGCGGGCTTGGGCTTCGGGCAGGTGGAGGTGGCCGGCGGCGGGAGCGCCTCGGCCGACGGGCCCGGCGCGGCCTCGTCGCTCGCGTACGCCTTCCGCAGCCGGCGGTTCGGCATGTCGGTGTGGGGCCGCTACACCTCAGACACCTTCACCTCCCTCAGCCTCGACGCGGCCGACGACCGCGCCACGCTCGAGTCCGGCGTGTCGCTCGGCCTGCCGATAGGATCGGGCGTGTCGGCCAATGGGTCCTACGCCCGCACGCAGATGCGGGACAGCGGGCTGGGTCAGCGCGCAACCCTCTCGACCAGCGCGTCTCTGCCCTGGAACCTGCACTTGGGGCTGCTCGGCGGCTGGTCGGAGCAGGCGGAAGCCCCCACCGAGTGGTACGCCTGGGCCAGCCTCATGGCCCGGTTCGGCCGCCTCACCTCGGCCACGGTGCGGGCCGAGACCGGCAGCGGCGCGACCGACGCCTACGCGGAGCTGCAGCGCTCGCTCCCGCCCGGAAACGGGCTCGGCTTCCGGGTGGGCGGCCGCGCGGACGGGATCCACCAGGGGTGGGCCTACGGCGACGGCCGCGCGCCCTTCGGCCTGGCCCACGCGGGGGTCGACTGGGCCTCCGGGGGCGATCCCTCGACGGAGCTCGGGGTCTCCGGCGGGATCGTGGCCCTCGGCGGGCGCGTGAAACCCACCCAGCCGGTCCAGCAGGGCTACGCGCTGGTACGCGTGCCCGGCGTGCCCGGGGTGGGCGTCACCCGCGAGAACAACCCGGTCGGCCGCACGGACCGACGGGGCGACGCGGTGGTGCAGAAGCTCCTGCCCTACTACGGCAACCGCCTCGGCATCGAGGACGCCGACGTGCCGGTGGACTACACGGTCGGCTCGGTCGAACGGCTGGTGGCCCCTGCCGAGCGCAGCGGCGCGGTGGTGGTCTTCCCGGTCGCCCGCGCACGGATCGTGCGGGGGACCGTCCGCGTGGAGGGCGCCGACCCGGCGTTCGGCGAGCTCACCATCGTGGCCGGCGACGTGGAGTACGGATCCCTCATCGGCCGGCAGGGCGAGTTCGAGTTCGAGAGCCTGCCTGCCGGCCGCTGGGCGGGCACCGCCGCGTTCGGCGGCCGGGCCTGTACGCTCGTGCTCGAGGTCCCCGATGCGGACGGCGCCGTCCTCCAGCTCGGAGACGTCGCATGTGTCGAACCCCCACGGATGAGTGTCCGATGAAGTCCCCCCTCTACGCCCTCTGCCTCCTGTCGGCCCTGTTGCCCGCACGTGCGCTGGCCCTTTCATGCATGGTCTCGGTCGCGACGCCTGTGTCGTTCGGAACCTACGAGGTGACTTCGCCTACGGATCTGGACACGGCCGGCGAGATCCTGATCCACTGCAAGGGTGTAGCCGAAGCCGACACCATCACCGTGGACCTGTCCACAGGCAGCTCCGGTACGTATACACCGCGGGAGCTTGCCGGTGGCGGCGACGTTCTCGAGTACAACCTGTACCTGGACTCCATGTATACCATCGTGTGGGGCGACGGCTCGGGCGTGACCGAGTGCTATGGACCGGCCAAGCCGGAAGATGGCGACACGACGCTGTACGTGTTCGGCCGCGTCCCGGCCGGTCAGGCCGTGGCTGCGGGCAGCTACGACGACACCATCGTGGTGACCGTAAACTTCTGATGCAGGGCTTCAGAATTCCCACGATGTGCCGATACAGGCTTCGTGCAATGACGCACACGACCCCCCAATCGCATGGAGAAACCATGAAGCGCTCCCTCCTGTCCCTCGTCCTGTTCGCCTTCGCCCTGCCGGCCATGGCGGACACAGAGACGGGCACCCTCAACGTGACCGCGTCCGTCCCCGGCACCTGCACCATCGGGGATGCCACGCTCGCCTTCGGGTCCTACACCGGCGCAGAACTCGATGCCAGTACCGACTTCACCGTCGCCTGCACGGGCGGCATCGAGTGGGACTGGATCGGCCTGGACGGCACCATCGGCTCCCGCACGATGGACGACGGCGGCACCGAGACCCTCGCCTACGAACTCTACACCGACTCGGACCGCTTGGACGCCTGGGGCAACCTCGAGACGGACGGCCTGCCCTACGGCGCTGGCTACGCCACGACCGTGCCGGTCTACGGCCGCATCGAGGCCGGCGCGTCGCCCGCGGCCGGCTCCTACTCGGCCACCGTCACCGCGACCGTCAACTTCTAGTTCCATCCCCGACCGGCTCCCCTGGCCTTCCAGGGGAGCCGGCCCTTCCCCCCTTCCCCCCCTCCAGAGGTCCCCCCCGTGAACCGCACCCTCCTCGCGACCCTCGGCCTCTGCGCCCTTTGCGGGCTCGTCTCCCTGCCCGCCCGGGCGGGCCAGTTCTCCGTAAGCCCCATGAAGGTGGAGCTGGGCGAGCGCACGAAGAGCGTGCTCGTCACTCTCCGCAACACCGGGACCGAGGCCACGCGGTTCCAGGCCAGCGTCTTCCGCTGGGACCAGTCGGCCGAGAGCGACATGCAGCTCGCGCCCACCGACGACCTCCTCGTCTACCCTACCCTCCTCACGCTCGCCCCGGGCGAGGCCCGCAAGGTGCGCATCGGCACTACGAAGGGCCCGGGTCCGACCGAGTCTGCCTACCGCGTGTTCTTCGAGGAGTTGCCGCCCCTCGAGGAGGACGGATCGGCCGTGGTCCGGATGCTCACCCGCGTGAGCATCCCGGCCTTCGTAGGCGTCAAGCGCCCCAGTGCCACGGCCACCGTGACCGGGCTCGCCCTCGACGATGGGGTCGCCCAGGTGGACCTCACCAACGAGGGCAACACGCACTTGAAGGTCGAGCAGGTCGAGGTCTCCGCCCTCGGGGCGGGTGGTGTAGCCATCGCCACGGCGAGCGCGCGTGGCTGGTACCTGCTGGCCGGGCGGGAGAGGTTGTTCGACATCGAGCTCCCGGAGCACGATTGCACCGCCGTCCGGCGGCTCACCGCCCTCGTGGTCACCGACGAGGGGGAGTGGACCGCAAACGAGGCCGTGGATCCAGGGGCCTGCCGGCGCTGATTCCGGAACCCGCGGACGGCCCCTGGAGGTCGCCATGAGCACGACCTCGAAGCCCGGCACCTCGCGGCTCGACCCCTTCCTGGACGTGATCGGTGTCCTCCGCGACTCCGACGTGGCCTTGATGGCCGGCGTCACGCGCTCGGCCGTGTCCGTGTTCCGCAAGCGCCGAGGCATCCCCTACAGGCGATCGAGCGAGCCCGCGCCGGCCGAGCCTGAGGAGACCCTCGCGAGGTCCGCCCCTGTGGATCCGCCCGCGCCGGCCCGGCCGCACCGACGCCCGTCCAGGCTGGACGCGTTCCTCGACCGGGTCGGCGTGCTGCCGGACGCCCAGGTGGCCGCCCTGGCGGGCACGTCCCGGGAGAACGTGCGCCTCTATCGCCTCCGCCGGGGCATCCCCTCGCCCGGGACCAGGGCCTCCGGCACCCTGCGACTCGCGTCCGGAGCTGCCTCGACGAAGGGCTTCCTGGTGGTGGCCTCGGACATGAGCGAGTTCTTGGTGCTGGCCGCCGACATCGCCCAGGCGGCCCGCGAGGCCCTACGCCACGTGGCCCGGCGGGCGCCGGGGGTGCGGGTGGTCACGCTGCGTTACCTCGCGGACTGCCTGGAACCCGACCTGGAGGGTGACCGTGCGACCCTACGCGACCGCTGAGGATCTCGAGACGCGAGCCCGCGCCTGGCTGGAGCACATCGAGCCGTACAACCAGCACGTCCTGAGGCTGAACCCCAAGGCATGCGCCCTCCTCGTGATCGACATGCAGCGTTTCTTCCTCGACCCTGCCTCACCGACCTTCGCGAGCGGCGGCCTCGCGATCCTCCCCTCGGTGAAGCGGCTGCTGGACGCCTTCCGCCGGGCCGGACGGCCCGTGGTCTTCACCCGGCACGTCCACCACCCCAGCGGCCTGGACGCGGGGATCATGGGGTGGTGGTGGCAGGGCGCCTGCATCGAGGGAAGCCTACAGAGCGAGGTCCACCCGGTACTGTCCCCGCTGCCGGGCGAGAAGGTCGTGGACAAGCATCGCTACTCGGCCTTCTACCACACAGATCTCGAGACCGTCCTGCGCTGCCTCGGGGTGGAGGATCTCGTGATCTGCGGCATCATGACCAACCTGTGCTGCGAATCGACCGCTCGGGACGCCTACTACCGCGACTACCGCGTGTTCGTCCCCGCCGACGGCACCGGGTCCGTGTGCGAGGAGATGCACGTGGCGAGCCTGCTTAACCTCGCCTACGGCTTCGCCTGTGTGACCACCGTGGACGGACTCGCGGCCGGCCTGGACTCCGAGGGATCCCATGCACCGGCTCGTGCGGCTACCCGGCAGCGCCCGTCCGCCTGGCCGCCACGATGAAGGGCACGGGCTCCCACTGGGGGGATCCCTCAGCCGGGAAGTCGACGTGGTGCTCCACCGCGAAGCCTCGATCGGCGAGCATCTCCTCCCATCGCTCCCAGGGCAGGATTGTAGCGTAGCCGCCGTCCGCCCTGCGGGCTGGGTCGGAGGAGAAGCGCATCGAGAACCGGAACGGCGGCACGACCAGCCGGCCCAGGAGGCTCCGCCAGCGCGGGGGTTCGAGGAAGTCCCCGACCACGAGGCGACCCCCTGGACGAAGCACCCGCGCCATGCTCGTCAGCACGGCCCCGACGTCCATGTGGTGGAGGGCGTTCGAGGTGATCACGCCGTCGAAGAACGCATCGGCGAAGGGGAGATCCGCGGCGTCAGCCTCCCGGAGCGAGATGGACGAATTCAGACCCGCCATCGCGACGTTGTTCCGAGCCCTGTCCAGCATATGCGGGTTCGCGTCCACACCCACGACATGGACGCTGGATGCCCAGCGCCGTACCATCGTGATGGCCAGCGCTGCGGTGCCCACGGCCACCTCCAGCAGGCGGGCGCCGGGGGCCGGCGCCAGGGCTTCGGCCACCCGGGCGAGGTAGTCGTCGAAGGTGATGCAGGACATCTGGCCGAACGACTCCCGGACCGTGTCGTCGTAGGTGGAGGCCCACCCGTCAAAGAGGGATCGGGTGGCCCGGGTGCGTGCGTCGGTCATCGGGGATCCTCCACGGGACGATGGGGAGCGTTCGCGCGATGGGCCATCGCTCGGACGATGGCCTCCTTCAGGGCATCCATGCGCAGAGGCTTGGTGAGCATCTGGACGATGCCTTCGGATGGATCCATGTCGTCCAGGGTCCACCCGGTGACCATCACCACGGGTGTGCCCGGCCACCGCGCTCCGATCTCCTTGGCGAGCGTGCGACCCGACATCCCGGGTAGCCCGAGGTCCGTGAGGACTACGTCGAACGGTCGTTCGCTGCACAGGGTCAACGCCTCGAGTGCATCATGGACCACGAAGGCCTTCAGGCCCATGTTCACGATCATGGCGCCGAGGATCTCGCCAACCTCGGGGTCGTCTTCCACCACGAGAATCTCTGCGCCTTTCGGTGGATCGGGGACGGGGTCGAAGGCCGGGAGATCCGGAACGTCGTCAACGTGGGGCAGCCGCACGCGGAAGGTGGATCCATGCCACGGCTGGCTCGCGACCGTTACGTCGCCCCCATGGCGCTTGGCAATGGCGTACACCATGGACAGACCGAGCCCGCTCCCCTGGAACCCCTTGGTGGTGAAGAAGGGGTCGAACACCTGCCGGCGGACCTCCTCGGTCATGCCCACCCCGGTGTCGGTGACGGTGATGACCACCAAGTCCCCATCGATCATGCTCTTGACCGTGAGCGTGCCACCCTTGGGCATGGCGTCGAAGGCGTTGAGGAAGAGATTCACGAAGGCGTCGCGCAAATCCCCGGGGCTACCCAGCACCCGGCAGCCGGCATCGAGGTTGCGGACGACCTCGATCCGCACGCCGGCAACCTCCTCGCGCTCCCGCCGTTGCGTCTCCACCAAGGCCAGCGTGCCTTCGAGGATCTCGTCGATCTCCAGAGATCGGAAGTCCCGATCGGCACTCATGCGGGTGAAGGCGAGGAGGCGCTTGACGGTGTCGGACCCGCGGTGGGCGGACCGCTTCAGCGCCTGGAGGATGGAGAGCACATGCTCGTCGCGACACTCCGCAATCGCCAGGTCGATACGCCCCTGGAGCGCGGTCAAGAGGTTGTTGAAGTCGTGGGCCACGCCGCTTGCGATCTGGCCCATGGCCAGCAGGCGTTCGGTCTGGACCAGGTGGTCCTGGGTGGACTTGAGCTCCTGGTACGAGGCCTGCAAGTGCCCGTAGAGTCGCGCGTGGTCGATGGCGACCCCCAGCTGGTCGGCGAGGGTGGAGAGCAGGCTGAGCTCGTCCACGCTCCAGGCCTCCCCGGACCGCTTGGATCCGAGCACCAGGATGCCCACGACGGTACCCTTGGCTACGAGCGGGATCATGAGGCGGGCGTCGAGATCCGAGAGCAGCGCCCGCTCCTGCTGGAGCAGGCCCCGGAAGCGAGGGTTGGAGTCCACGAGATCCAGGTCCATGGGACCGAGGTCGTTCTTGAGGTGGAGGACGAGCGGGCTATCCAGGGCAAGCTCCCAGCTACGGCCCGGTGCCTGGGACCACCCCCGTCTCAGGCGCGGATGGCAGGCGTAGCGGTTGCCCTCGAGGAGGAAGATGGCCTGCCGTTGGACGTGGAGGTAACGGTCCAGGAGGTCCATGGTGGTCCGGGTCAGGTCCTGGAGGTCCAGCGTCTCCCGTAGGGCATGGCTCGCGTTGTGCAACAGCTCCTGGTAGTCGAACCGATCTCGGAAGAAGACACGGTCGGCCCAGTGCTGGATCACGTTGCGCATGAGCAGGATCGCGACGGCGAAGGCCACCGCGAGTGCGATGGCCTGGAGCGACTGCTCGAACCCGCTCCGCCTGCTGGTGGCCAGTCCGAGCGCGTAGATCATGAGGAGGTAGGCCGCAGTGACGACGACCGTGATGCCCGAGTAGACGAGCCCGCTGCGCAGCACGAACCGGAGATCGAGCAACCGGTGGCGCACGATGGCATAGACCACGAGGGCGACCATGATGAGGTTGCCGACGTGGTCGAGGGCAAAGACCCCCAACACCGGGCTGGCGTTGGATGCGCCTCCGATCATGAAGACCACGAGGCCCGAGATCGGGTACCGGATCTTGTTCCGGAAGAAGGGGTCCGAATGGGTCCGGTAGGTGCGGAGAAGGTAGTAGAGCGCGAGCCCGAGGTACAGGTAGCCGGCCGCGAACACGAACGGCATGGCGGGGCCGGGTTCGTACGTGAACGTCGTTGGAGTGATGGTGACCGAGTGGATGACGAAGCCGGCAATGTCGAGCACGGCCAGGATCACGAACAGGGCGTATCCCGTGTACACCAACCATCCATGCCGTCGGTGCCCGACGAACAGGAGCGCGAAGTGGAAGAACGTGAAGAAGATCCAGGCCATGCCCAGGATCATCACGCGGTTCCACGCCATGGCCCGGCCGGGATCCATGAACATCAGGAGGCCCGCAACGTTCCAGACCAGGCTTCCCACGACGCTGGCGAGGAGGACACGGCCTGCTCCAGGCCGGGCGCCACCCAGGAGGAGGGCAACGAGCAGGACGACCGTGCATACCGTGGAGCAGGCGATGATCAGGATGACGATGTTGGCCTGGGATACCATGGAGGCTCCTTGGGTCAGGGGGGCCTGCGTGCCGAGGATCCCGCGGCCGGATCCGGGCACAGGTCGCCTTGCCGGGCGTCCGCGATGGCCAGGAGGGCATCGAGGACCGCAGAGGATGGGTTCACGTGGGTAGGCTTCAGGTGGGCCGGCTCGGCGCCCGCTGCGACCTTTTGGGCCATGTAGGTGGAGAACGTGCCTGTGGGGAGAAGGGTGAGCCGGAGGGCACGGCGGTGGGTGATTTCCTCGAGGTCGCAGAAGTCCGAATCGCGCTCGCGCAGGTTGTTGCGGATGCTCTGTTCCAGCGCACCGGGATCCGCCACGGGACTCCGAGGCTCGAGGTACAGGTGGAGCACCGTGTGGTCGCTGTCGGGCTCCTTGCAGACGGTCCAGTCGTTGTAGCGCACCCCGCTCGCCTCCACGGCCTGCCAGATGACCTGTTCGGTGAGGCGGGTGAAACCAGACAGGTCGATGACGTCGTCGCAACGGGAGAAGAACCGCATCTGGGGGATATCGATGCCGAGTCGGTCGTTCCGTCGCGAGGTGATTCGGATCATGTCGCCGACCCGGTACCGGGTGAAGGGCCCGCCCAAGTTGGTGACGACCACCTCGTACTTCTGGCCTGGCTGAACGTCGCACAGCAGGACGGATTCGGGCACGTGGTATGGATCCGCTCGCGCCTTGAGGTGCTCGTCCTCTGGGATGAACTCGAGGAAGTTGTTGTCCGGGATGAAGGTCATGCCCTCGCGGTCCCAGGTCTGGTAGGCCACCCACCAGACCTCCGTCCCGCCATACAGCTCGAGCGGCTCCTGCCCCCAGTACTCGCGGATCTTCTGCCGGTAGACCTCCGTGTCCATCCCGACGGTGAGGATGGCCTTCACGTTCCATAGGTCTTTCGGATACAAGGGTCGGTGGGACATGCGGGCTTTCAGGAGCCCACGGAGCACGCGCAGGAGGACCGCGGGCCGAATCCCCACCTTCCGGCCAGTGGAGCCCCCCTCGGCGAACTGCTCACCGATCCGGGCCAGGATGCTGGAGATGCCGATGAAGGAGTCAATCCCGTCGGACATGGCCAGCTCGAACGCGCGGGAGATTCGCTTGTCGAAGGCCAGGGACTCGGCCTCCTCGGCGGAGGGCACCAGCGTGAACGGGAACTGGTCGAGCAGGCTGTGTACGAGGCAACCCAGGCCCAGGGGAGGTGGACCCATGAAGTAGAGGACGTTGTCGCCCTCGTGAAAGGGCACGTCGTAGCGCTGGCGTGCTCCTGCGAAGATGAACGCGCCCAAGGTGCTGGGGCCGGCCTTTTCCCAGCCTCGCCGGAAGATAGGGGCCCACTTGGCCGGGTACTCGCCGCTGCGTCCCGACGTCCGGATCCAGAGGAGGGGTTCCTCTGGGAGGACATCCCAGCGCTTCTCCAGGAAGTAGGGCGCATAGTCGGCGTAGGTGGTGTAAGGGACGGACGACCGGAACGCCTCCACCGTGGTCGGCGCCGTGGCTCCCAGCAGGCGTCGCCCCAGCTCGCACCCGTGGAACCAGTCCACCTGCTCGAGCAGGAGTCGCTCTTGGATGTCCATGAACTCCCTCAAGGAAAGGTCGATGAACCCGCAGTAGCGGTCCCAGATCTCCCGGGTTCGCCCGGAGCGGAGCAGATCGATCGTGCGGGTCACGGGCAGTCCCTCCTTCCCAGTGTACGGATGGCCCGGCCCAGGCTGGCCGGCGTGGGGACGAGCATCGGAGTGGTGTTGCGATAACGGGCGTAGTCCGGGAACTGGGAGGGGAATACCACGGACTCCTCCCAAGCGACGTAGACGACGTCGATGGCGATCCAGAGTGGCGCTCCGACCAGCAGGGTGCCCGATCCGGTGGCCAGGAGGAGACCCAGGAGGACGAGGGCGTACCAGAGGACTCCCGGGTGACGGACGAGGGCGTACGTGCCCGTCGTGACGAGCCGGTGTCCCGGTGCGGAACGCGTCCACGACGATGCGAACGGGATCTCGAGGGCGAAGGACCACACGAGCAGGATCGCGGCGACCGCGGCCAGCATGCTGCCCACGGCCTTTGCCAGGTTTCCGGGCAGCCAGGCGGACGGTGCCAGGGCCGCTGCGGGCACCGCCCATGCGTGCAGCAGTGCGGCGGTCGCCCAGCCAGCGGGCTTCCAGCCACGGTTCCCTTTGAGGGCACCCACCTCGGCGAGGGCCGCCGGGAGATAGGCCAACACCCCGGCCACCAAGGGTCCATGGGCCACTTCGAACGTGGGATTCATGTCCAGACCCCGGGGCCGCAGTTCGAGCAGGGATCAGGCACGGGGGAACTTGGCGGTATGGATGCCTGAGATATTGGCTTGGTGGAACCGGACGCCGTCGTCCGGAAAGTGGTATGTGAACTCACCCATCGACGCACGCAGGGAAGAAACGAGGGGAAGTTCGAAGGTGAGCGGACCTGCTGTGAACAGGGGCCGGACGGATAGAACTGGAGCTACCCCGGGCCAGCCATCCCATCCCATGATGGGCTCCTTTCTCGGGTACTGGAAGCTGAATGTGCCCGCTCTGCACCGGAGGGGTGTCGGCGGGTGCCTTCCTGGTGGCAGGTTGCGGATCCCAGACCGGCGTCGGGAGACCGAGCATACACGACGGGGGCTGCCCAGAGACGTGGGGCGAAGCCGCTGTCTTTCAAGGAGGAGGCGACCTCGGCCACGACCGCCGCAGCATCGGAGAACGGCCACCGAAGCACGAGTGCTCGGACGAAGTGGCGCATCTCGGCGTCGAGGACCGGCCACCGGGTGGTGATGACCGTTGATGCCCCCGCAGCGAGGAAGGCGCTCGCCATCGATCGCTCAGCCCCGAGGCAGGCGGTGCCGCCTGCAGTGGCACAGCCCGTGAGGAGCACGACCGGGTTGCCCTCGAGGCCGAGACCGGCGACCTCGGGCGCGGAGAGCAGCCCGTCGGCGAACTGGATCTCGGGAAAGCCGCGATCGCGGATCGTGCGGAGACCGAGGTGGAGCAGCCCGACCGGGCCGAGGTTCCGGAGGTGCTCGATGGTGGACGCCTGCCCACGGAACCACCTGGTGGCCTCTCGTCGGAGCACCTCCCGGGCGGCGCCCGGAAGGTCGCCCGAGGCATCGGCGAAGGAGGCGATGGCCCGGTGGCGCTTTCTGTCTGCACGCATGGGCAGGGCGCCCAAGGGGTCGATGATCACGAGGCAGGGCACGAGCGGACGGCCATCGGGAAGGGCCAGACCCACGATAGCTCTCAAGGGAATCTCCGCGAGGGAGCCATCCGAGCCGAACAGGAAGGGCCCCTCGGGAGGCCCGAGGGGCAGAAGGAGGCCCTCGAGTCTCGAGAGCAAACGTCCGGGCAGCCCAGCCTGCATCTCCTCGCGGGCCTGGGTCGCCAGGGCGGCCAGGTCGGGACGACCGAGCGGGTGAAGGCTTACCGAGCCGTCGACGTGGTGGACGAGCGTGAAGTGGGACAGGCTGACCACGGCCAGAAGAGGCAGGCTTTCGTCGAAAGCCGCTTCGGGGTGCAGAAATCGAAGGCGGAGGAGTATCGAAGCGGACCGGGTGTCTCCTGAGACCATGGCACGGGCGGCGGCTTCGACCATCAGACGCTCGGCGTCCCCCCCTCTCGCCTCGGTCGGACGGCTCTTCAGGACGTGTGCCGCCTCGTGGGTGAGCTCCGACCAGTCGAACGACGAGCACGTCGTTGCAGCGATGACTCCCTGAGTC
>JAFGLY010000207.1 GCA_016927815.1 Deltaproteobacteria bacterium
ATCTCGAGCGCGGCGGCACATTCGCCGACCTCACCCCGGGCCCGCCCTAAGGCCGACGGCCCCGCACCCGTCCACGACCCACGATCACGACCGACGATCACGATCACGACCGATGCCCACGATCACGACCGATGCGCACGATCCCGTGGCCACCCATCGCGATGTCGACACCCCACGCGCCTCTGGACGCGTGACGGATGGAAGCCGTGGAGGATCCCGCTCGTGTCCGTGCTTGACACGCTCCGATCCCATCCGTAGGTTAGGTCGTCGTCCTACCCCCGGGTCCCGCCCCGAGAGGAAACCCGTCATGTCCCCTTCACGAACCCTCCTTCCCGCCGGCGTCCTGGCCGCGGCCCTGGGCATGTCCTCCCCGGCTGGCGCAGCGGTCCTGCCGCTCCCGCTCGACCGGCTCACCGACGCGAGCGACTACGTCGTGCGTGGGGTGGTCTCGGCGCTCTGGGTCGAGGAGGACCTCCGGGGGGTCCACTGGACGCACGCCCAGGTCGAGGTCCTCGACGTCTACAAGGGCCCCTCGGACCTCGACGCCCTCGAGGTGACCTGGATGGGCGGCATCCTGGGCACCGAGGGGACCTTCGTGCCGGACGCACCGGTCTTCGACGAGCAGGAGCCGATCCTGCTCTTCGCCGAGCACCTCCCCGCGGGCATCGTCTCCCCCACCGGGCTCGCGCAGGGCAAGTTCACCATCCGGATCGACCCCGACAGCGGCCAAGAGATCGCGGTGCGCTGGAAGCCGCCGGCGCACATGCCCTACGACCACCGCTTCGTGCCCCTTCCGCCCGCCCGAGAGCGCACCCCTCTCACGGACCTCGTGACCCGCGTGCGGCAGGAGGTGGCCCGATGATCGCGCTCGCCCTCCTCCTCCTCGCACCCCCTGCCGACGCCTACGATCTGCTGGGCTACGCCTGGTCCCCCGAGGACCTGTGCCTCGAGTGGTGGATGACCGACTACGTCGAGTCCTCCCTCGAGAACGCTTCCTCCTACGGCTACGAGGACGCCTGGGACGCGCAGGCGTCCGTGTGCCAGAAGGCCTTCGCCAACTGGGAGGAGGGCGCGCCCTGCGCCGAGATCTGCAACACCTTCCTGGGCGTCGACCCCGGCAACGAGGGCAAGACCAACGACGGCATCAACAAGGTCTACTGGGACGACCCCACCGGATCGCTCGGCGAGGGCGTGCTCGCGGTGGCGGCCTACAACGTCACGGCCGAGTACCTGCGCGAGCAGGACGGCGAGTACCTCTACCGGTTCGGCGACGTGGACGTCACCTTCAACGACCAGATCGACTGGACCCTCACCGAGGAGATCGAAGGGGGCGTGCCCTGCTCCGGCGGCATGGCCGCCCTCGAGCCCGTGGCCACCCACGAGTTCGGGCACCTGTGGGGGGTGGGCCACTCCTGCGAGGAGGGCGATCCCTGCACCGACGAGGCGCTCCGGTACGCCACCATGTACTGGGCGAACGACGCCTGCGACATCAGCCGCAACTCCATCAACTCCGACGACATCGCGGCCATCAACGCGCTCTACGGACCCTACGCCACGTTCACCACCGACACCGAACGCTTCGGCGGGGTGCCGCTCACGGTGCAGTTCCGCGTCGTGGCCGGCGAGGACGCCAACATCACGGGCGTCCTGTGGAGCTTCGGGGATGGCCAGACCTCCACCGAGATGGCGCCCGCCCACACCTACGAGGAGCAGGGCCAGTACTCTGTGGTCCTCAAGATCGACGGCAACAACGAGTCCTGCGGCGACTGGTCCTTCGAGTACCGGCAGCGGGCCTACGTCGTGGCCTGCGAGGCCCCGGGCCCGGGCCTCGCGCCCGGCGGCAGCCCCTACCCCGGCCTGTTCACGTACGAGCACCTGGAGGGCCTGCAGTACCAGATGGTCAACCGGGCCGACACGTCCGTGTACGGCTGCCTCGACACCGTGATCTGGCAGATCTACGACGACTCGGACACCATGATCCAGGAGATCAGCGCCTGGAGCCCCATCGTGGAGTTCCCCTCCGAGGGTGCCTGGCGCGTGGTCCTCAACGTGGGCGGCCCGGGCGGGCTCTCCGCGGCGGAACTCGTCATCGACACCGCTGAGCACGCGGGGGGCTGCAACACGGTTCCGGCCGGCGCGGGACTGGCCGGCCTGCTGGCCGGCCTCGGGATCGCCCTCGCCCGCCGTCGCCGGTAGGCCGCTGCCTCCTGGGACCCGTGCTCCCCGCCTCCGCGCTTCTCGCGCTCCTCTCCGCCTGCTCCCGCCCTGCGGCGGATCTCGGGCTCTTCGGCGACGGCCCTCCGCCCGTGCTGCTGGCATGGCACCCGGAGACGCTGGTGTCGCTGGAGGTGCCCCAGGACAGCCGGGACGGCGTCGAGCCTCCCGAGGTCGTGTCCATCCGGGGCCCCTGGACGCTCATCCGGTCCGACGCCGGGGTCCACACGTTCGAAACCCCTCTCCCCATCCGCTTGAGAAGCCTGTTCTTCATCCACCCGCCTGAGGGCATGACGGTCGAGGCGGCAGGCGAGCAGCTGGTCTTCCGGGCCGGCCAACGGGGAGGCGGGGGCACCTGGAACGTGACCGCACACACGCTCCGCGTCTACCTGGCCACCGACACCCCCCCGACAGCCGGGGACGTGGTCCTCCGCTACGACGCGGCCACCCAGCGGGAACGGAGCCTCAACCGCCGCTGGTCCGAGGCGGACTCGGATCTGGCCTTCGTGTTCCGATCCGCCTGGCAGGACGCGACGAGCCGCCGCGGCCTCCTGCTGCCTGCTCCCGCGCGCGCCTCGTGGCGCCTTCGGATTCCCCCGAACGGCCGGCTGGCCCTGGACGCGGGACTCCTGGACCCCGAGACGGCCGACCTCGATCCCTCCGACGGGGCACGGCTCCTCGTTGGGGTGGACGACGGCGCGGGCCTGGTCCGAGTGGTCGCCACCGGCCTGGAGCCCGGCGTGTTCGGCCCGGTCTCGGCGGATCTCGGGCGCTGGTCGGGGCAGGACGTACTCCTCGAAGTCGTCACCGAGCCTGGCCGAAGCTCACGTTCGGACTACGTTTTTCTGGGCGAACCCGTCCTGTACACGCCGGTCCGGGACGCACCGCGGGTGATCCTCCTGTTCGTGGACACCCTCCGGCCGGACCACATGGATCTCTACGGCTACCCGCGGGACACGATGCCCCGGTTGACCGCATGGGCCCGCAGCGCCGCGGTCTTCGAGGACACACACGCGGTGGCCCCCTGGACCCTGCCCTCCTCTCGCGCCTTCCTCACGGGCAACCAGCCGGAGTCGTGGGGCAGGGTCCCCACGCTGCCCGCGCTCCTGGCGGGACAGGGCTACTCCACGAGCGCGTTCGTAGGCAACGTCTACCTCTCGGCCAACTTCGACATGGACGGCGACTGGGGCACGCACTTCGTCGAGAACTGGCCGCTGGCCGAGCCCCAGGTGGACCGCATCCTGGCCTGGCTCGACGCGCACGCGGACCGGCCCGTCCTCTCCATGGTCCACTTCATGGACCCCCACCTGCCCTACAAGGAGCCCGTCCAGTACCGGGACCTGTGGGCCGGGATGCGGCCGTCCAACCTGCGCGAGGGGTTCTTGAGGAGCGAGACGCTCTCGGCGGCCCGGGGGGTCCACGGCAAGGTGGTCCGTTCCTACGTGCAGGACCGGTACGACGGCTCGCTGCGCTACCTCGACGACCAGCTGGCCCGCATCCTGGAGCGCACCCGGCCCACGGACTTCGTCTTCTTCTTCTCGGACCACGGAGAGGAGTTCTGGGACCACGGCGGGTTCGAGCACGGGCACACGCTCCACGAGGAGCTCCTCAAGGTGCCCCTCGTGGTGAAGGGTCCTCGGGTCCAGGCCGGCCGGATCCCTTCGCACGCGAGCCTCCTGGACCTGGCACCCACGATCCTCTCGCTCGTCGGCGCCCCGCCGATCGCCTCCATGAGGGGCAACGATCTCGGCGGGTTGCTCCTGGGCAAGCCCGACGCGGCCGGCGAGCCGCCCCCCCGGTTGCTCGGCCTGGGCTGGCCCCTGTACGGGGACGAGCAGTGGGGCGTGATCGACGGCTCCTGGAAGTTCACGACCCGCAGCGGGAGCCACGCGGTCTACGACCTCTCGTCCGATCCGACCGAGTCCCGGGATCTCTTCGAGTCGGGCGAGGGGCGGCCCCGGGTGCCGTTCCTGAGGGAGTCTCTGGCCGAGGCGCTCGATCGCCCCGTTCACCGCGCACTCAGGATCCGACCGGACCGCGTGCGATCCGCAACCGACCTCGTGGCGACCCTGTCCGTGCCCGGCGGCGTACAGGTCGCCTGGGTGGGCCAGGACGCGACCATGAAGTCGCGGGCGCAGGTCGCCTGGAAGGGCGGAGAGGCCACGGCGGTGTGGTCGGCCGGCTACAGCGGCACCCGGGAGGTGTTCGTGGTGCCCGCTGGCGACTTCGAGGCCGCCCTGCCCGGCCTGGTCCTCACGCTGCGACGCGGGGAGGACGTCCGCGAGATCGTGCCGGACCCGGAGCGCGCGGAGCAGGACGAGGTCCTCCTCTCCGGTCGGATCAAGGGCACCCGCGTCACCGTGCTGGAGGCCGTGGGCGTGGAACCCCCCCCCCAGGCGCTCGCGTTGGTGGGCTGGGACGCGGAGACCGAGGGCGCACTCAGGGCGCTCGGGTACCTGGAGGACGAGGACAGCCCACCGTCTGAGCCCTGAGGCGAGCCTCAGGCGAG
>JAFGLY010000061.1 GCA_016927815.1 Deltaproteobacteria bacterium
ATCCACCGGCTCCCCCGGTTTCACAGAGGAGACGAGGACCGCGAACAGCAGGACGGGCAGCCCGTAGAGCAGGAACAGCTCGTGGACCAGGACACCGGCGCAGACGAGGATCGGGATCGTCGCGAAGCGGCGACGGGCCAGGGCCGCGACCGCCCCGAGCGTCGCGAGCTCCAGGAACCGGTCGAAGAAGCCCGCGGTGTAGGCCATGGACACCGGAAGCGGCGACGAGGCCAGCACCAGCGCGGCCCCGCCGAGCATGGCCTCGTCTGGCGGCCGGGTCGCGCTTCGGGCCAGGCGCAGCGCGCCCACGGCCAGCGCCACCAGCGCCGCCACCAGGACGAGGAGCGACAGGGTCGTCACCACGTCCCCGACCTCGGAAGGCGCCTTCCACGCGTAGAGGGGGGAGACCAGCGTGCCCACGAACCCCCGCTTGACGAGCCCGTGCCGCCAGTCGAGCAGCCAGTGGGAGATGGGGTAGGGATGGGGCTCCCGGTACCCGCGCGCCGCGGCCATCACGATGGCCGCAATCACGACGACGCGGAGGCCGGCGAAGCGTCGCTCGCGGTCGAGCAGGGCACCGAGGCGCCGTAGGAAGGTCATGGGCACGGGTCCTGGAGCGCCCGAACGTATCCGGATCCGGAAGTCCGGGTCTTCGGGGGCGACTCCGGACGATGGCACGCTGGAAGGCCGGTCCTCGCCGTGGCATGATGCTTGCGTGGAATCCGTCCGACCCGGAGCCGGTCCATGCCGACGCCCCTGCTCTTCGCCGTTGCCCTGGCCGCCCATGCCGGCGACCTGCCGCCCGTCCCGGCTGTCGCGCCCGTGGAGGCGCCCGACGCAGACCCGGCCGTCGACGCGCTCCCGCCGTACGCATCCGTGCTCCGCCTGGCCCACGACCTCCGCGCCGCCAACGATCCGGACGCGGCGCGCGCGACGCTCGACTGGCTGCTCGGCCAGCCCCTCCCACCCGAGGTGGCCGGGCAGGCCCGGGCGTTGCACGACGCGCTCCCAGCCCCGCACGAACGCCTGGAGGCCACGGCCCGCCTGGCCGCCTGGCAGGGCGCGCTGGGCGGCTACCTGCTGGGTCCCCACCTCGTGCGCCTCACCTGGGACCCCAACCGGGAAGCCACGCCGTACTTCGTGGGCGCAGCCGCCGGCGCGCTGGCCGGCGCGGGATCCGCCGTGTGGCTCGGGCGCCACGGCGGGCTCGACCCCGGGCAGGCCACCGCTGCCATGACCGCCCAGGCGCTCGGCGGCTGGAACGGCGCGGCCATCGGGCATCTCCTCGCGCCCGACGGCGACCGGGGATGGGGTGCCGGCTTGATGACCGGGGTGGGCGTCGGCGCCGCTGCCGGGACCGTGCTCCTGCTCCGGGAGCCCACCCGCGCCGAGTCCCTCGGCGCGGCCTCCGGATCGGTCTGGGGCCTGGGTCTGGGGCTCGCCGGGTGGCTCGTGGCCACCGACGGAAACGATTCGGGAGCCCTGGTCCCGCTGCTGGTCGGCAGCGATCTGGGCGCCGTCGCGGGCCTCGCGCTCGCCCGGACGCTCCACGCTCCTCCAGAGCGGATCTGGCTGGTGGATCTCGGCGGCGCGGCCGGGGCCGCCGCGGGCTTCATGCTCCTGCTGATCCTCGACGAGGTCGCGGACTTCTACGACCCTGCCGGCCAGACGCTCGTCGTGGCCGGCACCACGGTCGCGGGGGGCGTACTCGGGGGTGTGCTCGGACGTCGGCGCGCCCCTCGGGACGTGCCGGTGGCCGCGTCCCTGCTGTCCGGGCACCCGGGTGCCCTCCGCGTGGCCGTGCCCGTGCCCTCCCCGGGCCCGGACCGCGCCGGCCACCTCTCTCTCGTGGACATGCGCTTCTAGGTCCGGAGTCTCGATGCCCTTCCCGCTTCTACCGGCCCTGCTGCTTCCTGGCATCGCCCTCGCGACCGACGGCGTCCCCGAGGACCCCGCTCCCCCCGAGGTCTCCGCAACCGAGGCGGAACGTGCGCCAGCCGGCCTGCTGCGGGCCAGCGCCGACGCCACCTCCGCTGCGGCCTGGTACCCCGTGCTCGAGCTGTCCTCCGACCTCGAGGCCAGCGGCGAGGTGGACGGGGCCCGCGCCACCCTCGACTGGCTCCTGGACCAGCCGGAGGCTGCTCCGTTGCACCCGCGCGCCGCCGCCTTGCGGGACGCGCTGCCCTGGGGGCAGGAACGCACCGGAGCTGCGGTGCGCCTGGCCCTGTGGCAGGGCGCGCTCGGCACCTGGGTGCTCGGCCCCAACATGGCCTTTCACGAGTGGTACGGGGAGCTCGACGTGCTCTACCCGCTGGGCGCCCTGGCCGGCGCGGGCCTGGGCGTCTCCACCGCGCTCCTGGCAGCCCGCTCCCCGGACTTCGGCCCGGCCAGCGCCGCCACGATCGTCGCCGCCCAGCAGATCCTCACCTTCGACGGGGCCATGCTCCTCGGCAACCTGGGCGACTACCGGGGCGACGGCGTCCCGCTCGGCATCCTGGCCGGAGCGGGCGCGGGCACTGCGGCCGGTTGGTGGCTCGCCAGCAGGAGCCCGGACCCCGCCCTTCCCGTGGCGACCCGGTCGGGCGCCTGGTGGGGGCTCGGTCTCGCGCTCGCCGGCCTGTCCTACACGTATGCCTGGGACGACGACGACTTCGACCCCACGCTCCCGCTCCTCGCAGCGGTCAACGGCGGTGCCGCGGGCGGGTACGCGCTCGCCCGGTTCGCGGGCCTCTCCCAGGCCCAGGTCCGTTCGGCCAACCTGGGCGCCCTGCTCGGTGCCGGTTCGTCCTTTGCCTTCGCCTGGTTCACGTCCGACGTCATCTGGTACACCGAGCACCAAGTGGCGGCCATCGTGGCGGCCTCCGGCGTGGCCGGCGGCGTCGCGGGCGCCCTCCTCGCAGGACGGATGGATCGCGACGCTCCCGTGGGTGCGGCCCTGGTCCACGGCCAGGGTCGTGATCTCGCCGCCGGCCTGCCGCTCCCCACGCCGCGCCCCTCGGCCGATGGCCTCTGCTGGGACGCATCCCTCGTGGACTACCGGTTCTGACCCCTGGAGGTCTCCATGACCCGCTCTCTCGCCCTCCTCACCGTCCTCCTCCTGCCGGCCTGCGTGGCCACGGATCCGGACGCCGGCCTCTACCGCTTCGCCGATTGCGACGAGATGTCCGACTACATGGTCGCCATGGCGAAGCAGGAGGTCCTCTGGGACTACCGGTGGAATCCGGGTGGGGGTGTTCCCTTCGCGGGGGCCGAACGCAGCCAGTCGTTGGACGACGGGTCTGCGCCGGAGGACGACTCCGGCGGTGCCAGCTCCTTCAGCGAGACCAACCTCCAGGAGGAGGGGGTGGACGAGGCCGATCTCGTCAAGACCGACGGCACCTGGCTGTACGCCCTGGCCGGCGGCCAGCTCGTGGTGAGCCGGGCCTGGCCGTACGCCGAGGCCGCCCAGGTCGCCCAGGTCCGCCTCGACGGAACTCCCGAGGGCATCTACCTCTACGGCGACCTCGTGGTGGCCGTGGGCTCGGTCTGGGACACCCCCGAGCCCCGCTCGGGCCACGATCCCACCCCCTACACCGACCGAGGCCGCACGCTCGTCACGGTGGTGGACGTGAGCGAACCCACGGCGCCTGTCGTGATCCGCGAGACCTACGCCGTGGGCCGGCTGGTCGAGAGCCGCAGGGTGGACAACCGCCTGTACGTGGTGACCTACCAGGACATCGAGGTGGCAAAGGACGCTTCCGACGCACGTGAGGCCGAGAGGATCGTGCGCGACGCCGACCCGCACGACTGGCTGCCCTGGCGTTCGGACCACGTGCTGCGCCGCGGCACCTGGGAGGCCGACGACGACACGGTCTGCGACTGCGCGGACGTCTGGGCCTCCGAGCGCGAGGGCGGGTCCTGGCTCGTCACCGTGCAGTCCATGGACCTCGACGATCCCACGTCCAGGATCGCCGGAGAGTCGGTGGTGGGCGAGGCGGCCACCGTCTACGCCAGCCCCACCGCCATGTACATCGCCGCCTCCGAGTACTCGGACGGCCCGTTCCCCTCCGTGGACGGCACCCTCCAGACGATCCTCCACAAGTTCGACCTGGGCACGGGCGACGCACATCCCTCCTACGTGGCCACGGGCAAGGCCCTGGGCGTGGTGCACGACCGGTTCGGCCTCTCGGAGTACGAGGACGTCTTGAGGATCGCGACCACCGAGTGGGAGGGCACCTCCTCCGCGATGGTCCACACCCTCGAGGAGTCCTCGGGCGACTTCACCACGCTCGACACGCTCGAGAACCTCGGCGAGGGCGAGGAGATCTACGCCACGCGGTTCGTGCGCGACATGGGCTACGTGGTCACCTTCTACCAGGTGGACCCCCTGTTCACCATCGACCTGTCCGACCCGACCGACATCCGCCTGGGCGGCGAACTCGAGGTCACGGGCTGGAGCGACTACCTCCACCCCATGGACGACGACCACCTCCTGTCGGTGGGCATGGACGAGAGCGGGTGGGACTGGCGCCTGGCCGTCTCGCTCTTCGATGTGAGCGACATCGCCAATCCCAAGCTGGCGGACCGTGAGCTGCTCGACGCCTGGGGATCGGAGGCCCAGTACGAGTCCCACGCGTTCAACTACTTCG
>JAFGLY010000062.1 GCA_016927815.1 Deltaproteobacteria bacterium
AGGAGTCGGATGCGGACGCGGACGGATGGATGGGGTGCGAGGGGGACTGCGACGACGGGGATCCCTCTGTCTACCCGAGCGCCTTCGAGACCGTAGCCGACGGCGTAGATCAGGACTGTGACGGAGGTGACGTCTGCTACGACGACGCAGACGGGGACGGGTACGGCTCGGCCGTGACCGTGGTCTCTGCGGATCTCGACTGTGCCGATTCCGGGGAGTCGTCGGTGTCCATGGACTGCGACGACGCGCACGCGGATATTCACCCGGACACCGCCGAGACCTGCGATGGGGAGGACGACGACTGCGACGGCGAGGTGGACGAGCGCGACGCCGTCGATGCCACCACCTGGTACGCCGACACGGATGGGGACGGGTACGGCGATCCCGAGGTCACGCACACCTCCTGCGAAGCCCCTACGGGGTACGTGGCCGACGCCACCGACTGCGACGACTCGGATCCAGGGGTGCACCCGGACGCCGAGGAGATCGTGGCGGACGGAGTCGACCAGGACTGCGACGGCACCGAGACCTGCTACCTGGACTTCGATCGGGACGGCTACGGCACCTCGTCGCTCCGGGACTCCAGCGACCTCGACTGCACCGGTGAGCGCGAGTCGTCCGTCGACACGGACTGCGACGACGGGGACGGGGGTGTCCACCCGGGTGCCACCGAAAGGTGCGACGGGGATGACGACGACTGCGACGGCACGACCGACGAGGACGACGCCACGGACGCCGCCACTTGGTACGCGGACGCCGACGGGGACGGGTACGGGGATCCTGCGGTCACCCACGTCTCCTGCGAGGCCCCGCCCGGCTACGTCGCGCCGGGCACCGATTGCGACGACGCCGATCCCGGGGTGCACCCGGACGCCATGGAGACCTGCGACGACGAGGACGACGACTGCGACGGTACCGTGGACGAAGCCTGCGAGGACTGTGGGAACGGGATCGACGACGACGAGGACGGCCTCCTGGACTGCGAGGACGGCGACTGCGCGGGCGGGGAGCCCTGCCTCGAGACGCTGTGCGACGACGGCGAGGACGGCGACGACGACGGCCTGGCCGACTGCGACGACGACGATTGCTGGGGTCCGGGCTGCCACCCGGCGGGCGCGCGGGCCCGCGTGCGTTCGGGCAGGTTCGAGGAGGTAGCCGTCCGGGCGATCGAGCGCAGCCGCCGTACCTGCGAGGTGGTGGAAGTGTGGGAGGACGACGTCGAGCAGCGGAGGGTGATCCTGCACTCGGTCCGGGGCACGGTCCAGGTGCTGCCCCCCGGCCTTGTGTCGTGGAGCGCCACGACGGCCCGGACCACCTGTGCCTGGTCCATCGCCAGCGTTTCCTTCGGAACGACAGGTCGCCGTCTCACCTGGACCGCTTTTGGTCTTGGCTCTGGAGGGAGGCTCTACGAGGACCACCCGGGCCAGCCCGTGCGGAACAGCCTCTACGTGGAACCGGGCTGTCGCCTGGCCGCCGATCCGTGGTTTCTCCCCACCTCCGTCCTCGCGCTCGAACGTAGAGACAGCCGAATCCATGTGGTCGGAACGTTCGACACGCTCCGCTTGTGGTCCTCCTGGGGACGCCTGGGCATTGCCTCGGCGTTCGGCCCCCTCTGGTACTTGGAGAACCGGACGGTGAGCACCACCGAGACCTCCACCTGGTCCGCGACGCTCCCTTACTCGGTGATGTGCGGAACGGACTACCGATATGGGACCACCACCACCTGGCACGCCTCCGGTTCCCTCGCCTCCGGCAGCGTCCACAGCGCGCTGCCGTAGGGCCGGGTGCGAGATCCCCATGCCCTCCACCTCCACCGCCGCGCTCCTCTCCCTGCTCCTCGCAGGGTGTGACGACAGGCCCGCACCGGAAGATACTGGTCCCGTCGATGCCGACGCTGACGGCTGGACCATCGCCGCCGGCGACTGCGACGACGGGAATCCGGCCGTGAACCCTGGCGCAGAGGAGATCTGCGACGACGGGGTGGACAACAACTGCGACGGGCTGCCCGCACCCTGCGGCCTATGGGGCAAGATAGACCTGTCTCTGGCCGACGCGAAGCTCGTGGGTGAAAACGAATACAACTTTGCGGGATACTCGCTCGCAGCGGGGGATGTAGACGGCGATGGCGTTGACGACGTACTCGTCGGGGCATTCGGAGAGAGGACGGCGGGCTTCAGGACTGGTGCGGCCTACATCGTGCTCGGGCCAGTGTCCGGCACGTTGAACCTGTCCGTCGCCGATGCGAAGCTCGTAGGTGAGGAGGAGGGCGATGAGGCAGGCTGGTCGGTCTCTGCTGGGGATGTAGACGGCGATGGCGTCGATGATGTACTCGTCGGGGCATACAGAGAGGAAACGGGGGGCTCCAACGCCGGCGCGGTCTACCTTATGCGAGGGCCAGTGTCCGGCACGGTGGACCTGTCTCTGGCCGACGCCAAGCTCGTAGGAGAGAGAAGCTCGGATCAAGCGGGCTACTCTGTCTCGGCTGGGGATGTGGACGGCGATGGAGTGGAGGACATACTCGTCGGGGCTTTGCGGGCGGACACGGGGGGTAAAGACGCTGGCGCAGCGTACCTCGTGCTCGGGCCGGTGTCCGGCACGGTGGACCTGTCCCGTGCCGACGCCAGGCTCACGGGAGAGAGATACGAAGACAATGCGGGATCCTCTGTCTCGGCTGGGGACGTAAACGGCGATGGCGTTGACGACGTACTCGTCGGGGCCTTCCTGGAGCGTTCGGAGGGCTCCCAAGCTGGCGCTGCCTACCTCGTGCTCGGGCCAGTGTCCGGCACGGTGAACCTTTACCTTGCCGACGCGAAGTTGGTGGGGGAGGACTTCTATGACAACGCGGGCAACTCTGTCTCTGCTGGGGATGTAGACGGCGATGGCGTCGAAGACGTACTCGTCGGGGCATGCAGAGAGGACACGGGGGGTACAGACGCTGGCGCGGTCTACCTCGTGCTCGGGCCCGTGGCCGGCACGGTGGACCTATCTCTGGCCGACGCGAAGCTCATAGGCGAGGAGGAGGGCGATGAGGCCGGCTGGTCGGTCTCCACGGGGGATGTAGACGGCAATGGCGTCGACGACGTACTCGTCGGGGCGTTCATGGAGGAAACGGTGGGCTCCTACGCTGGTGCTGCCTACCTCGTCTTGGGACCCGTTTCCGGTACGGTGGACCTGTCTCTGGCCGACGCGAAGTTCTTGGCCGAGGAGGAGCGTGATGGAGCGGGCAGTTCGCTCGCGGCTGGAGATGTCGATGGCGATGGCGTCGATGACGTACTCGTCGGGGCATACGCAGAAAACACGGGGAGTAGAGACGCTGGCGCGGCCTACCTCCTATACGGAGGAGGCCTTTAGCCGCCCTCGTCGCCATACCGCCTCGGCACCCTCATCCTCCCCACCCGAGATCCGCTGTCCGAAGTCCATGGCAGGACCGACAGCAGGACATGGGCCTGTCGACACAATCTGCGGCAAGACCATGCTCGCCTCCCGGCTGCCCGGGATCCTGCCCGACATGACACACGATGAGTGTCTCGACGTGTCGCGGATCCCCTTCGCGGCTGGCCCAAGCCGTCGGGGGTGCTCCTCCTCACGTCCGGACCCGTCGCTGTCTCCCTCGACCTCACCGACACGCGGCTCTTGGGGGACGACAGCATCTCCTACGCCGGAGAGGGGGGTCGCTCGATCGACTCCTTGTGGCAGTTCACCACCGTGTTCCCCGTCACCCCGAAGCCACGGACACGCTCGATCGTGATGCACTCGTTCGGAGGTGGGTTCTCCCCTCCCGTACAGGCGTCCTCCACATAGGCTCCCTGTACGTCCACATCCAACCACCATGCGTCCTGGGCAGGGTCGGCGTGCACGTAGATGCCCGATCCGTTGGTGTTCTCCACCGTGACGTTCTCGATGAGGAGGCCATAACAGCCTTCGTCCTCCTCTCCAGTTGCGCCGCCGTCGCATCGCGCTGCGATTCCGATGCCCAAGTCACCAGTGGCTTCGATGTCCCGCACTTCCAGGTCTCGGATCTTCGTGCCGTCCACGTCGTAGACGTCCACCCACCCTCGCCAAGAGGGGAAAGCTGTCTCATCTCCATCCAGGCCCGTATCGCCCGTATCATCTCCATCAAGGATCGTGAGCCCTGGCCCCTCACCGTCGTAGGTCAGGTCCGAGTGGCCCCAGGCCTTGATGCGGTTGCCGATCCCCGTGTAAACACCTGCGATGATATGGATGACGTCCCCGTCGCAAAGGAATGGGATCTGCTCGACCCACTGGATGGTCTGGCAGGGGTTGAAGGAGGGCCCGCATGCCGGGTTGTTGGTGCCCGTCGTAGACACGTACCAGATCCTGGGAAGGGGGTAGGTCTCCGTCTCGAAGACATCCTCGACGGACATCTCATCGTACAGAGAGGCCACCCACTCCGCGTAGGCGTCGAGTATCGACTGGCACGGATCGACCTCCACTCCGTCCACATACTCGGCCTCCGAGTAGCACGCCTCCAATGCCGCTCTGTACGCAGCGTCCGTCTCGCCGATTACGGCCGCCTCGTCGGAGGGCTCGCTTTCTTCAGAAACCGCATGTGCGATTACGATCGAGAACGAATTAACCACCATGAACAGTACAAAGCAGAAAAGACAGGAATGCCTGTTCGATCGGTGTGTGCTCATCGTGGATGGACCTCCCAGAGGTAGGGTCAGACGGTATCCGTGGAAAAGACCTTGCCAGGTCATACGATCCGCTCATCGAGATGCCGCCGTGGTCGACCCCGATGAACGGAATGCTGCTGGAGTGTAGCGCGGGTTGGGGGACGGTGGCAAGATCCATCTACGCCGGCAGGGGGTATTGGCTGGATGGTTCGGCAAGATGATGCCTGCCGTCCGGCTGCTGGGGGTCCTCCCCGCCACGACGCGCGAGGAACGCCCGACGACTCGCAGGTCCCCCGCGCAGCTGGCCGAAGCCATCGGGCGTGTTCCTCCTCGTGTACGGGCCCGTGGACGGTGACGGGCACGCCGACATCCTCATCGGCGCTCCGGGCAGCGACGCCGCCGGCGATCACGCCGCTGCAGCCTACCTCGTGCCGTCCGGCCTCGTCTGGTAGCACATGCGCCCGCACCCCTTCGACGCCCTGCCCGGCCTCCCGGCCACCGGCGTTGGCCACTGGACCGACTCTCCCGCGTGCGCGAGAAGAAGAGGTGGGCTCGGGTGTGGGCGACGTCGCCGCCTCGGGGCTCGGGGCACCCCCCCTCCCGCACGCGGTCACCCGGTCGTCGAACACCCGGAACCCCTCGGTACCTGTACCGGCCGAGGGCCGGTACAGGCGGCTTCAAGCCGGTACATAGTCGAGCAAGCAGCCGAAAACAGACGTTCTACCGTGGTCAGGGTCCCCCGTTTTCCTACTCCACGTACCCCATCGCCCGCAGGGCATCGAGGGTGTCGTCGTCGGCCCTCTCCGCGGCGAACACCGTGGCCTCGGACTCGAGCGGCAGGATGCACGGTCCGACCTGGGCCGTGAGCCCCGCAGCCGGCAGGCCCGGGCCGAAATCCGTGGAGCGGCCGTCCTGAGTGAGCGTGCAGGCAGGCGGGGGATCCCCGTCGAAGAACAACAGGATCGTGCCGCTGGGATGCGGGCCGGGCTCGACGTGCACCGAGGCGCCGTCCGTCGCTCGGAACACCGCGGCCACCTCCTCCGGCCGGACCCGTGGCTGCTCGCCCCACTCGACGTTGGCCCGACGCTTGCGGGTGGATTCGGGGTCGAGCACGCCCGCGGCGGTGATGGGCTCCGGGCAGGACAGGTCGAAGGCGCCCGCGGTGCGGCCCCGGTAGTCGATGCGCCAGCCCAGGCCCACCGGCCAGCCGGTGACCCGGGCCAGCCGATCCCGCCATGCAGGGAGTTCCTCCGCCCGTCCCTCGGCAAGGTTCCGGCTCTGGGTGGGGTCCGTGGAGAGGTCGTACAGCTCCTCGTGGCCGTCGCCGGTCCGGAGCAGGTACCGGCCCTCGTGCCAGGCGACGCCCCAGCGCTCGGCGTCGTACATGAGGAAGCCCATGGGAAGGGGGCGGTCCGAGAGGAGGGCTTCGAGCTCCGACGCCGAAGCGGCCGAGGCGGGATCGAGGAGCGGAGCAAGCGAGGTCCCATCCACCGGAGGCCAGGTCGCACGGGGGATCCCCAGGAGGTCCCAGATCGTGGGGGCGATGTCCGCGAGCGAGGCCGGAACCGAGATCCGGTGGGGGCCTCCGGCCCAGCCACCGGGCGGCCGAATCCAGAGGATCACGCGCGTGAGCTCGTCGTAGAGCGAGTGATTGTGCTCGAAGCCTCCGTGATCCCAGAACTCCTCTCCGTGGTCGGAGTGGAGCAGCAGGAGCGTCCGCCCGGGAAGGGCGTCCAGGCCCTGGGCGAGGCGACCGATCTGGGCGCTGGTGTAGCGGATCTCACCGTCGTAGAGAGCCCGGACGTAGGCCTTCTCGACCTCGCGCATCCTGCCCCGATTCTGCATGCGCACGATGTCCCAACGGTTGAAGCGCTCGGGGAAATCCGGCGGTTCTTCTCGCACGAAGAGCTTTTCGAACCGCCCCGGTGCGTTGTAGTAGATGTGGGGGTCCATGATGTGGACGAAAACCAGCGCATCCTCGTGGCGGTGGGCGTCGAGCCAGGCCAGGGCGCGGTCCACCTGTTCCTCGGCTCGAGCTCCGTTCTCGTAGAACCACAGGTCGTACCCGTCCTGGAACCCGAATCGCGCCACCAGGTGCATGTTGGCCGAGAACCCGGCCGTGGACAGGCCGGCCGTGTGCACCAGGCGAGCCATGCTCTGCGCACCCACCGCGCCGAGCGGCCAGCGGCCCGTGAAGGCCGTTCGGAAGGAGGGCTTGGTCCTGGGCGCCGGGGCGAACGCCCTGTCGAAGACAAAGGACCCGGCAGCCAGCGCGTCGAGCTCGGGCGCCACGTCGGGCGCGCCCCCGCTCGTGGCCGGGGCGTCCCAACGGAAGGTGTCGATGCCCACCAGGACTACCCTGCGGGGATCCTCCGTCACTCGGGAGGCCACCGTGGGGGCCGCCACGAGGGCCACGACGCCGTCCTGCCCGGCGCGGGCCGTGAAGCGGAGATCCACCTCCCGATCCGCGAACTCGGCCAGGTCCACCGTCACGTCCAGGAATCCGTCCGAGGGGTCCACGTCTGACGTCCAGGCCGTCCGTCCGTCCACCTCGAGCGCGACCGTCGCCGGACCCGGCCGTCCCTCGGGCTGGCCCTCGGGGTGGAGGGCCACGCCGAATCCGATCGCGGGCTCGGGGGGCAGGCGCACGCGCCAGCTGGCGGAGGCCGGGGCGGGAAGAAGCAGGCAGGAGCGGGTCTCGGGGCCGATCGTGACGTCGAGGCGGGCAAACGTGGCCGGATCGAGGCCGGACGCGGATGGCACCAGTCGGCGCCGGGCCTCGGGAAGGCCCTCCCGGGCGAGCACGACGGGGACCTCGGGAAGATCCGCCCGGCCGGCTACGTACAGGCGCTCCCCCACGGCGAACCACCCGAATGCCGCGGCTTCACGGCGGATCCCGGGGCTCCAGGGCACGGTCTCGTCGCCCGCCAAGAGCGACCAGCCCGGAGGTGCCCCGCTTCGCGAGCGGGCGAGTACGACCCCCTCGGGGAGGGGTCGGCTCCACAGGGCGCCGTCCTGCCCGCTGCGTTCGGGGGTCCAGTCTCCAAGGAGCGTCCAGGTGGCCGGGGCCGGCCCCGGATGCTCCGAAGGCAGGTCGAGGGACGCCTCGGAGAGGCGATCCAGAGCTCTCCAGGCCGGAATGGAGCCGGGTCGCGCCAGGTCCATGACAAGCCGCTCGGAGGACCGGGCCGGCGGCACCGCCTCGGGCGCGACGTCACGGGTGCAGGCGGCGAGGAGCAGGAGCCACATCGACCGGGGTTCTATCCTTTCCGGGGTGCACCGTGCTTGCCGGATCCGTGACGTACCGCTAAGGAAGGACGCCCTCGAACGGCGGCCCGCCGGCCCCCCTACCTCTGGAGCCACGCGCATGGGAGTCAAGGTCTACGACACAGGCGATATCCGCAACATCGCACTCGTGGGGCACGGTTTCTCCGGAAAGACCTCCCTGGGCGAGGCCATGCTGCTCGACGCCGGGGTCACCACCCGCCTCGGCCATACCGAGCAGGGCACCAGCACCTTCGACTTCGAGCCCGAGGAGCAGAAGCGGGGCGGGTCCATCGCCTCCGCGTTCGCCTGGGTCGAACACCAGGGGCGGAAGATCAACATCCTGGACACGCCGGGCGACCAGAACTTCCTGTACGACGCCCTCGCGGCCCTGCGCGGCGCGGACAGCGCGGTGGTGGTCGTGAGCGCGGTGGACGGCGTGGAGGTGCAGACCGAGAGGTTCTGGCACCGGGCGGAGGCGCTGGCCCTTCCGCGCGTGATCTTCGTGAACAAGATGGACCGGGAGCGGGCCGACGCGGCCAAGACACTGGCGGACATCGAGGAGACGCTCGGCGTCAAGCCGCTGGTCCTCCAGGTCCCCATCGGCCGGGAGTCCGGGTTCCGGGGCGTGGTGGACCTCCTGACCGGCCGTGCCCTGTTCTGGGGGAACGACGAGTCGGGCACCTTCCAGGCCGGCACGGTGCCGGCCGACCTCGTGGACGAGGTCCAGAGCGCTCGGGAACGCCTCGTGGAGGACGTGGCTTCGACCGAGGACGCGCTCCTCGAGAAGTACATGGAGACCTTCGAACTCTCGGAGGAGGAGATCGCCGGCGCGCTGGAGGCGTCCTTCAAGAAGGGCACCGTGGTCCCGGTGTTCTTCGGCGCCGCCGCCCGCAACATCGGCGTTCAGCCGCTGCTCGACTTCGTGGTCCGCTGCGCTCCGGGCCCCCTGGAGGGCCCGGACCTCGACGCCGAGGATCTCGCCGGCAATCCCTCGACCTGGCCCCGGCGGACCGACGCCCCGTTCCTCGCCCTGGTCATCCGAACGTTCATCGACGAGTTCTCGGGCAAGGTCTCCGTGATGCGGATTCTCTCCGGCACGTCCCCCGAGGACGGACAGGTGCTGAACACCACCCAGAACCTGGCCGAGCGCCTCGGCACCCTCCACGTCCAGCGGGGGACCGCTCGCGAACCCGTGGACCGCGGCGTGTGCGGGGACATCGTGAGCGTGGCCAAGCTCAAGGACACGCATACCAACGATTGCCTCTCAGATCCCCGAAATCCCGGCCGCCTGCCGGGGGTGACCCATCCTCAACCGATGATGGCCATGACGATCAAGCCGGCCACCAAGGTGGACGAGGATCGGCTCAAGGTGGCCGTGGAGCGCCTGATCGAGGAGGATCCGACCCTCTCTCGGACCTTCGACGAGATCTCCCACCAGATGATCCTGAACGGCATGGGCCAGGCCCACCTCGAAGCGTCCATCGAGAAGATGAAGCGCAAGTTCAAGGTGGCGGTGAACACGGATCTGCCCGCCGTCCCCTACCGGGAGACCCTGTCCCGGGCCGTGAAGAACGTCGAGGGCAAGCACAAGAAACAGACCGGCGGCGCCGGTCAGTTCGGCGTGTGCTTCCTCGACGTGGAGCCGCTCGAGCGGGGCAAGGGCTTCGAGTTCGTGGACAAGATCTTCGGCGGCTCGATCCCGCGGCAGTTCATCCCCTCCGTGGAGAAGGGTATCCTCGATCGCCTGAAGCACGGCATCCTGGCCGGCTACCCCGTGACCGATCTGCGGGTCTCGCTCATCGATGGCAAGTACCACCCCGTGGACTCCAAGGACATCGCCTTCCAGCGGGCCGGCTCCAAGGGCCTCAGGGCCGCCATGGAGGCGGCGGGCATGAAGCTGCTGGAGCCGTTCTACAAGATGGAGATCGTGGTCCCCACGGAGTCCATGGGCGACATCATGGGCGACGTGACCTCCCGTCGGGGCCGCGTCCTGGGCATGGACACCCGGGGCAAGAACACCGTGATCAGCGCAGTGTGCCCGCTGGCCGAGATCCAGCGCTACGCGCCCGACCTCCACGCCATGACCGGTGGAAAGGGCTCCTTCACGATGGAGTTCTTCGCGTACGAGGACGTCCCGGGCGCTTTCGTGGACAAGGTCAAGGCCGCCAGCCCCTACCGCGAGACCGAGGAGGAGGCCGACTAGACCATGTCGGCCGAGACCGTTCCCTACGCCCGCCTGGGCATCCCCCAGGACCTGATCCTGAACCTGGTGCCCACCGCGCCCCGTGCCCGGCGTCTCGCCGCAGCCCGAGGTACCCTTCAAGTGAGGACGGAGGTCCAACTCTCGGTCGGCTACCTCCTCGCGGCCGATCCCGACCCCGAGGTCCGGCAGGAGGCGCGCGCCGCGATCTGCGCGATGCCGGCCTCGCAACTGGCGGACGCCCTCCATCCCCGCACCCACTCCAAGGTCCTCGAACTGGTGGCCGTCCTCCGGGGTACGGACCCCGAGGTGGCGGCCCGCCTGTACGCCAACCTCAACAGCAACGATCGAACCGCGATCCTGATCGCCGGGCAAGCGGGACCCGACCTGTGCGAGCGGATCGTGGACAACAAGCAGCGGCTGCTCATCACGCCCGGCGTGCTGGTGGCCCTGCACGGCAACCGGAACTGCTCAGACGCACTCCTGGAACGCGCCGCCTCGTTCCTCCGGATGGAGGAACAGGCCTTCGAGCTGCCCCCCCGTCGGCCCTGGGAGGCCCCGGCAGACACGGGTCCGGCCCTCGAAGCCGAGGTCGAGGCGGCGCTTGGCGGCCGGGTGTACCTCGAGCACCGGCCCATCGAGGGAGAGCGGCTCACCCCGTTCGTCCTGCCCGAGGAGCAGGACGGGGGACCGCTGGCGGGGTTCTCGTTCGACTTCCAGGACGAGATGTCCATCTTTTCGACCGAACTCCTCGAGGAACGCGACGAGACGTTCGACTCGGAGAACGACCGGCAGGACATGGAGAAGATCCTGCACGGGCTCCCGGTGGGTCAGCGGGTCCGGCTCGCGTACCTCGGAAACCGGCAGGTCCGGCAGATCCTCATCCGGGACACCAACAAGATGGTCGCCGTGGCGGTCATCCGCAGCGGGCGATGCGGCGACGCCGAGATCGCCTCGGTCGCGTCCAACCGGCACATCCACGACGACGTGCTGCGGGAGGTGGCCAAGAACCTCGAGTGGATCCGCAAGTACCCGGTGCGCGTCGCCCTGGTGAACAACCCCAAGACACCGGTGGCCACGGCCGTCTCCCTGGTGGCTGCGCTGCAGGTGCACGATCTGGCCGAGCTCGCCCGGAACCACAACGTCTCCAGCGTGGTCACGGCCATGGCGCAGCGTCTGCACCAGCAGAAGGCACGGGCCCGGCTCGAGGGCAGGGGGGGACGCAGGTAGCCGGTCAGGTCCCCCGGGCGCCGGCGTGCCGCACCTCGCCTTCGGACACGCAGAGCCCGCTGGCCAGGAACGGTTCCTCGGAGGCTCCCCGGCTGCCTCGCGCGGCGATGGCCAGGCCCACGGGCAGGGCGGCGTGGACGAGGGCATAGGTGGCGGTGCGGGGGACCGCGCCACAGAGGTTGGGGACCGCGTGGTGCACGACCCCGTCCACGATCCGGGTCGGACGCTCCAGGGTGCCGGGCACGGTGGTTTCGAAGCAGCCCCCCATGTCCACGGCCACGTCCACCAGCACGGCCCCGGGCTGGAGGAGGCCCACCTGGTCGCGGGACACGAGCCTCGGCGACCGGTGGCCGGGCACGAGGGCCGCCCCCACCACGAGGTCCGCCGCCAGGAGGCTTTCCTCGACGGCATGCGGCGTGGCGAAGAGGGTGTGCACCCGGCCGGGGAGGAAGGTGTCGAACCAGCGCAGCGCCTCGAGGTCCACGTCCAGGGCGCGGACCTCCGCCCCGAGGCCGATGGCGGCACGGGCCGCCGAGCGGCCCACGGTCCCGGCTCCGAGGATGACCACGCGGGCGGCCGGCACACCCGTGGAGCCTCCGAGGAGGATCCCCAGGCCACCCTGCTGGACCTGGAGGCAGCGAGAGCCTTCGAGAATCGCCAGATGTCCTGCGATCTCGCTCAAAGGACGCTGGAGGGGGAGGGTCCCGTCGGAGGTCTGGAAGGTCTCCATCCCGAACGCATAGACACCCTGTTCGACGAGCCGGCTCGAGAGGTCCGGACGCACTGGGAGGTGGAGGAAGCAGAACAGGACCTGGCCCGGCCTCAAGAGCCGCATCTCGGCGGGAAGAGGGTCCTCGACCTTCCAGACGAGGTCGGCGCGCGACCAGACGTCCTCCGCGCTCGGAACGATCTCGGAACCGGCACGGATGTACTCGTCGTCCGTCAGGCCGCTTCCATGCCCGGCTCCCTGTTGGATCAGGACCGCGTGTCCGGCCCGGACGAGGGTGCGGGCGGCGGAGGGCGTGAGCGCTACCCGCTCCTCCTGGGCCCGGATCTCCTTGGGCACGCCGATGATCATCCTGGCCTCCGTGATGCCTCCGCCTATCCGTCGACCGGCGCCCCCGCCGCCCCGGATCCGGCGAGTGGCCGGCCCTCCGTGCCGGGTTACGCCCCGGGCGCTCCGCCCTCCCCGGAGGTGTCCCATCGAGACGCCCACGACCCGCGAGGTGGTCCTCCCGATGGAGGGCCCGGCCGAGGCGTTGCGGGCCGTCTGCGGGGAACTGGACCAGAACCTGCAGCGGGCCAGCCGACTGCTCGGGGTTCGGGTCGGGCGGCGGGGCACGGAGATCCGGATCCAGGGCGACGACGGGTCGGTGGACCACGCGGCCGCGCTCGTGCGCCAGCTCCACACGCTCGTGCTCCAGGGATTCCCCCTCCAGCCCAGCGACGTGGAGCAGGCCTGCCGACTGGTCTCCCGGGATCCGGAGGTGGATCTGGTGCAGCTCTTCTCGGACACGATCCTCGTGCCCGGCCGACATCGCACGGTCTTTCCCCGCACACCGGGCCAGCGCGGGTACCTCCGAGCCATCCGGAACCACGACCTCGTCCTGTGCGTGGGACCGGCCGGAACCGGCAAGACCTACCTGGCCATGGCCATGGCCGTGTCCGCGCTGAGGCGAGGCGAGGTGGCTCGGATCGTCTTGGCCCGCCCCGCCGTGGAAGCCGGTGAGAAGCTGGGCTTCCTTCCAGGGGATCTCGCGGAGAAGGTGAATCCCTACCTGAGACCGCTGCACGATGCCCTGCAGGACCTCGTCCCCCTCGACAAGGCGGCACGACTGGTCCAGAAGGGCGTTGTGGAGGTCGCACCGCTGGCCTTCATGCGAGGTCGTACGCTCAACGACGCGTTCGTCATTCTCGACGAGGGACAGAACGCCACGAGCGAGCAGATGAAGATGTTCCTCACGCGCATCGGCAACGGCACCCGTGCCGTGGTCACCGGGGACATCACGCAAGTGGACCTGCCGCGGGGCCAGACCTCGGGCCTGGTGGAGGCCATCCGCATCCTGGAGCACATCGAGGGGCTCGCCGTGGTCCGGCTGACCGACGCCGACGTGGTCCGCCACCCTCTGGTGGCGGCCATCGTGAAGGCGTATGATCGGTCCGCCTCCACTCCAGAGGATCCGCCTCGTGTCGAAGCAAAAGAAGACCGGGCACCGTAGCCGCTGGAGTGCCTTCCGGGCACGCCTGGAGCGGCTGAGCGCCGGCCGGGTCCTGCTCCTGGCCCTGGTTTCCGGGATCTTGGCCCTGCTCTTGGTGGACTGGGTGCGCGTGCCCACCGACACCTTCCAGGAGGGCGACGTCGCGCCCTACGACGTGCGGGCCCCGGTCTCGTTCTCGTTCGTGGACGAGGCCGCGACGCGGGCCGAGCAGGAGCTCGCGAGCCGGGCCGTTCCGGTGGTTTTCGGACAGGACGGCAACCTGGCCGCCCGCCTGGCGGACCGAGTGTCGCTGGCGTTCGAGACGGCCCGGCGAAAGCTCATGGAGGCCCGGGAGAAGGCCCGCCGCGACGGCAAGGACCGGCCGCCCGGGAGCACCCTCGAGGCCATCCAGGCCGAGTTCCTGGCCACGCTGGATCTCGCGGTGGACGCCGAGTCCATCCGCGTGCTCGCGGATCGTGACTTCGACGAGGAGATCGAGGCCCTGGCCAACGAGCTCATCAGCGTGGCCATGCGGCGCTACGTCGTGGCGGACCGGTCCATCCTCCCCGAGTCCGGCGTGCCCATCTCCGTGATCCGACTGGTCGGGGACAACCGGGAAGAGCAGCGCCTGCAGGACTTCACGGAGGTGGTCACCGTGGAGGAGGCCCGGCAGGAACTCGCTCTCTACGTGCTCAACAGGGATCCGCCCGCGGCGGGTGCCCAGGCGCTCAAAGCTGCGGCTGCCATTGCGCGATCCGCCGTCCGACCCACCTTTTCCGCCAATCCGCTCCTCACCGAGGAGCGCCGGCAGGCCGCCCGCAGTGCGGTCCAGCCCGTGATGGTGGAGGTGAAGGAAGGCACGATGCTCTTTCGGGCGGGAGACGTGCTCGGGGCCGACGACATCGCGGCCATGAAGGCGCTCCGGGGGGCGCGGGGCCCATCGGATCTCGTGACCGCGCTCATCGCGCTCAGCGCGTTCTGCGGACTGGTGGTCGGGACCTTCTACTTCTTCTCGTCCGACTACGTGTCCCGGTTCGCGCGCACGAATCGCACGTTGGAGGCGATGGCGTTCCTCCTCGTGCTCCTGCTCGGCCTGGGGCGTACGCTGGTGGACGTCGGGGCTGCGGTGTTTCCCGCCGGGGGTGGAGGTCCGACCGCCACGAGCCTGTGGTACCTGCTGCCGATCGCGGGCGGGGCCATGCTGGTGCGGATCCTCGCCAATGCCGAGACCGCCCTGGTCTTTGCCATCGTCATCTCGCTCCTGGCCGGTGTCGTGATGGACCGGCAGGTGCTGGTCGCCGTGTTCTTCCTGCTCTCCTCGGTGGCGGCGATCGGAGGGGTCGCGCAGGCCCGCGAGCGCGTGCAGGTGCTCCGAGCGGGGCTCCAGGCCGGGATCGTGAACGTCGCGGTGGTGGTCCTGGTGGACCTGGTGCAGCTCTACCTGAGGGACCTGCCGTCCCTCGGGTTCGGAACCGTCCTGTGGGACGCGATCTTCGCCTTCCTCGGGGGCGGACTCGCCGGTGTCCTGGTGCTCGGCCTCGTCCCGGTGTTCGAGGCCTTCGGATTCGTGACGGACTACAAGCTCCTCGAGCTGGCCAATTTCAACCACCCGTTGCTTCGTCAGCTCATGATCCGGGCTCCGGGCACCTACCACCACTCGGTGATGGTGGGTTCGCTCGCCGAGGCAGCCGCGGAGGCCGTGGGCGCCGACAGCCTGCTCGTCCGGGTGGGGGCCTACTTCCACGACATCGGCAAGATCTCCAAGCCTCACTTCTTCATCGAGAACCAGCGGGACGTGCCCAATCCCCACGACCGCCTGCCGCCCGAGCAGTCCGCGAGCGCCATCATCCGGCACGTCGCGACGGGAGCGCGCATCGCCAGGGAGAACAAGCTGCCCCAGCCGCTCATCGATCTGATCGAGTCCCACCACGGCACGGGGGTCGTCTCCTTCTTCCTCGAGCGGGCCCAACGGATGGCGGAGCCCTCCCAGACCGTGCGCGAGGAGGACTTCCGGTACCCGGGCCCCAAGCCGGACACCCGGGAGGCTGCGATCCTGCTGCTGGCCGATCGCGTGGAGGCAGCCTGCCGAGCGATCCAGAGGCCGACCCCCGACACCGTGCGCGCCACCATCCAGCGTCTCGTCTCCAGCGCCCTGAACGATGGCCAGCTCGAGGCCTGCCCGCTCACGCTCAAGGACCTGCACCGGGTGGCCAACACCTTCGCCGAAGTGGTCCTGGGCCTCTACCACCAGCGCATCGAGTACCCCGACGGCGCCGCCCAGACCGATCCCGGCACCTCGAGATCGGGGATCATCACCATCGAGGTGGCCAACCCGCTCGGGCCCGCCATGCCGCTGGCGCCTCCGCAGGGCTTTCCCGCAGCCGGACCCGGAGGTGGAGCGGGCGCACCGGAGGACCTCCTGCGGGACGACGAGGAGGAGACCGGAAGCGAGGAGTTTCGCGACTGGAACCGGCGGGAGGACGATTGATGCCCGTGGACGTGGCCTGCGAGGGCGTGACGCTGGACACCGAGGCGGTGGCCCGCGACGCGGAGCGCCTGATGGAGGCGCTCGGCGTGGGCGCTGCGGAGCTCTCAGTCCTGCTCTGCGACGACCGCTTCATCCACGCGTTGAACCTCCAGTGGCGGGGGGTGGACGCGCCCACCGACGTGCTCTCGTTCGCCATGCGGGAGGGGGAGGGCGCGGATCCCGACGATCCGGTCCTCGGCGACATCGTGATCTCGGTGGAGGCGGCCCGGAGACAGTCCGCGGAACACGGTCACTCGGCGGCCCGCGAGGTCCAGGCCCTGCTGGCCCACGGCCTTCTCCACCTCGTCGGCTACGACCACGACGAGGACGCCGAGGCCCGCGCCATGGAGGACGAGCACGCCCGCCTGCTCGCGCTGCTGCCGGAGCGGTGA
>JAFGLY010000063.1 GCA_016927815.1 Deltaproteobacteria bacterium
TGGGTACCGGGTTCCAGGTCGGGCACACCGAGGAACCCCAGGAGCGAGGACCGACCGAGGCGCGGCAGGTGCTCCCGGAACCGCCGGACGACCTCGGGTCCGAGCAGCCTCAGACCGAGCAGGTCGGGCAGCAGGCTCGCGTCGTGGAGCCGGTCGTTTTCGAAGCCGTGTCGAACGTCCTGGCGCAACACGTATTCCACGGCATTCGAGAGATGACGTTGGTCCTGGACAGGCTGGAAACGGGTCGCGTCGAACCGGGTGTCGAGGTCCAGCGCCCAGCGGAGCCGGATGGCCAGGTTCCGGGCGATGGCACCGGCCATGACGCGATCGCAGAGAACGACCGCGTGGAGGTGCGTGTCGGATCCGCGGAAGGCGAGGAGGCCGCCAGCCGCACAGCTCTCGTAGACGGTCCGTGCGAGGGTGCGGCGCTCCGCTGTGGATGGTGCGATCACGCGTTGATCGACGAGCCGGAACATGAGATGCCATGCAATCGTGGACATGGAGGCTCCTGGAGCAGGGAATGCACTCGAACCGAAGCACGAGGCGTGCCAGCCCCACGAACCCTGTGCCCATGGACTGTCGACCAAAGGATCAAGCTGCTTTCGCCATACGAGCGAAGGGAAGCGGATCCGCCGTCGGGTGTCGGAACCCGTCGGACCTCCGACACCTCTTCCGACACCCCTACATCAGCGACCGGGGATCGACGTCCAGCACCACGCGGACCCCGGCGCGGGCGTGCTCCCGGATCCAGTCCGCCCGGGGTTCGAGCCATGCCCGGAAGGGTCCCAGGCGCCACCCCCGGAGCACCACCTGGTAGCGCCAGCGGCCCATGAGCCGGGCCAACGGGGCCGGCACCGGTCCCAGCACGTCCACCAAGCGCCCCTCGGGTCGTGCGGCCTCGAGGCCTTCGGCGATCTGGCGTGCCACCGCGTGGGCTGCCCGCTGTTCGACGGACTCCACCCGCACCAGCACCAGGCGGGTGAAGGGCGGGTAGCCGAGCGTCCGGCGCTGGGTGGCCTCCCGGGCGTGGAAGGTTTCGAAATCGTGGATCGTGCGGAACACGAAGTGGTCCGGGTGGAAGGTCTGGACCAGCACCCGGCCGGGCAGGACGCCGCGGCCCGCACGGCCCGCGAGCTGGGTCAAGAGGGCGCAGGTCCGCTCGGCCGAGCGGAAGTCCGGCAGGGTGAGCACGTGATCGATGCCCACGGCCGCCGCCAGGCTCACGTGCGGGAAGTCGTGTCCCTTGGCCACCACCTGGGTTCCGACCAGGATCCGGGTATCGCCGCGTCGGAAGGCCTCGAGGATCCTGCCGTGCGCGCCACGGGCCGCGGTGGTGTCGGCGTCCATGCGGGCCACGGGTGCCCAGGGGAAGCGTGTCCGGAGCACGTCCTCGAGCCGCTCGTCGCCCTCCCCCAGGGCTTCGAGGGGCGAACCACATATCGGGCAGTCGGCTCGAAAGGGGGTCTTGAACCCGCAGTAATGGCACATGAGCTGGTTCTGGCGCCGGTGCAGGACCAGCGAGATCCCGCACGACGGGCACGTGTAGCGGCTGTCGCAGCCCGTACAGCGCACCACGGTGGCCCAGCCCCGGCGGTTGTGCAGGATGATGGCCTGTCCACCCGAAGAGAGGGCCTCGGTGAGGGCCTCGGTGAGCGCCGTGGAGAGGAGCGGCGTGCGGCCGTCGGCGTCGCGGGGCTCCTTCCACAGGTCCACCACCTCCACCGGGGGCGGCGGCCGGCCGTGCACCCGATCCGCCAGCTTCAGCAGGCGGTACCGTCCTTCGGAGCAGTTCTGGAGGCTCTCCGTGGACGGGGTGGCCGTGCCGAGCAGCACCGGGCATCCGGCCAGGGTGCCCCGGACCACGGCCATGTCGCGTGCGTGGTACCGGACGCCGTCCTCCTGCTTGTAGGAGTCGTCGTGCTCCTCGTCCACGACCACGAGGCCCAGGTCGCGAAAGGGAGCGAAGAGCGCCGAACGCGCCCCCACGACCACCCGAGCCTCGCCCCGACGGACCCTGCGCCAGCCGCGGAGCCGTTCGCGGCCCGTCAGGCCCGAGTGCAGCACCGCCACGCGGTCGCCGAACCGGGCGCGGACCCGGCCCACCAGTTGCGGGGTGAGGCCGATCTCCGGGACCAGCACCAGGACCTGCCGTCCCGCCTCGATCACGCGGGCCGCGGCCTGCAGGTAGACCTCGGTCTTGCCGGATCCCGTCACCCCGTACAGCAGGAACGTGCCTCGTGTCGCCTGGGCCAGCGCCTCCAGGGCTTCGGCCTGGGCGGGGGTGGGTGGTAGCGGTTCCTTGGCCGCCCCCTCGAGATCGCCTGTCTCCACCGGGTCGTTCCGCTCGACCTCCTCCAGGATCACCACCCCCCGCCCGGCCAGCCGCGTCACGGAGGCACGGGCGGCCGGCCCCTCCAGGTCCAACAGGTCCGGCAGGTCCATCTCGCCACCCGCCTCGGCAAGTCGTGCCACCACCTGGCGCATGCGAGCGCCCGGCAGCGGATCCGGGGCCGGTCCGGCCAGCCGGACGCGCATCACCCGATCCCGACCCGGGCCCACCTCCCGGTTGGCCCCCTGCACCAGCCCGTCCAGGGACATGCGCCGGAGCGCGGTGGTCACCTGGAGTTGCGTCACCTCGCCCGACAGGCGGCGCAGGATCCCGTCCCGCGTGAGCCCCGGGTGCCGCACCACCTCCCGCAGCACCGTGGCCCGGGGCTCGGGCAGGTCGCCGGCCTCCAAGGCGCCGGAGGCCACAGGTCCGGGCAGCCACACCCGGCGCGTGCGGGCCTTCGTGGCGGCTGGCATGGCCGTGGAGAGCATCTCCCCGAGGCTCGCCAGGTAGTAGCGCGCCACCCAGCGCAAGAAGGCCAGTTGGGCCTCGTCCGCTACCGGCTCCGGGTCCAGTACGCGCTCTACGGGCCGCACCCGGTCCTCCGAGACATCGGGCGCGTCCAGCACCTCCACGACCCAGGCGGTCACGGAACGGGTCCCCAGGGGAACCAGGAGGGCGTGACCCGGCCGGAGACCGCCCGGTACGCCCGCTGCCATCTCGGGGGCCACCGCGTAGGTGTACGGACCCTCCACGGGCCCGGAGAGCACGACCCGAACCCAGGTGGGGGCGGTCATACGGGAGGCAGCTCGGCCAGGATCCGCCTCAAGCCGGGCGCCAGGTCGGGCCGACGGAGCGCCAGATGCAACGTGGCCTCGAGCAGGCCCAGCGGCGTCCCGGTGTCGAAGCGCTCGCCCTCGAAGAGAAGGCCCTGGACAGCGCCGCGGCCCGCGAGCACGGCGAGCGCGTCGGTGAGCTGGATCTCGCCGCCTCGGCCGGGCGGCGTCCGCTCCAGGAGGTCGAACACCTCGGGGGGAAGGACGTACCGGCCCACCACGGCGACGTTCGAGGGGGCACGTGCGGGCTCGGGCTTCTCCACCAAGCCCGTCACACGCATCCGGTTCTGTTCGATCGTGCCCGAGCAGATGCCGTAGCGGGAGGTCTCCTCTGGCGGCACGCGTTGCAGCGCCACCATCGCGCCGCCCGAGTCGCGCCATGCATCGAGGAGCTGCCCGATGGCGGGCTGCTCGGAGACGATCACGTCGTCGGCCAGGAGCACGGCGAACGGTTCGTCGCCCACCAGGGGCCGGGCGGTGAGTACGGCGTGGCCCAGGCCCCGAGCCTCGGTCTGGAGGACCGTCCGGACGCGGACCTGTGCGGCCACGCGTCGCACCTCGTCGAGAAGGTCGCTCCGCCCGAGTCTCTCGAGCGCGGCCTCGAGGTGGGGCGCGGGCCGGAACCAGGCCTCGACCGCCTCCTTCCCCTCGGCCGTGACCAGCACCAGTTCCTCGATCCCGGCGGCTACGGCCTCGGCCGCGACGTAGTCGAGGCACGGGCGGTCCACGAGCGGGAGCATCTCCTTGGGGACGTTCCTCGTGGCGGGCAGGAAACGGGTGCCGAGCCCCGCGACCGGCAGGACCGCCTTGTGGACGTGAGCCAAGGGCACGCAGGGCTCCAGGACGCGGCGCTAGAAGTCGCGCGAGCGTCGCTCGAGTTGCTCCGCCTCGGTCTTGCAGTCGATGCAGTGGGTGGCCACGGGCCGGGCGATGAGCCGGCGCTCGCTGATCTCCTCGCCGCAGTGCTGGCAGATGCCGTACTCGCCGTCCTCGATCCGCTGGAGCGCCTGCCGGATCTTGTGGATGAGCGTGCGCTCGCGATCCCGGATGCGGAGCTGAAAGTCGCGGTTGGACTCCATGGAGGCGAGGTCGATGTCGTCTGCCAGCCGCTCCTTGTCGTCCGTGAGGTCACCGATCGTGGCCCCGGCGTCCTCCAGGAGGGCCTGCAGGCGTTCCATGAGGAGCTTGCGGAAGAATTCGAGCTTCTCGGGTTCCATCGGATGCTCCTGGTGTGAGGGGGGCCAGGGGATGGAGGGGGGGTACACCGTTGCCCGTTGGGAAAGTCTCCCATAGTAGTGGCTCCCATGGCGTACCGCAACAGGATTCGGACCCTTCCGCCGCGAAGCGTGGAGCCTTCTCGTCGCCCCCTTCCCAGCCCCCTTTCGGCGGGCGGGGAGACGGGCGCATCCGCCTCCGCCGCTGGGTGCCTCCGGGGGGGGAGCCGTGGTGCGATCGGTGGCCTGGTCGTCGCGGTGCTGGGGGCGTCCGGCCCGGCCTGGGCCGGCGTCTCCCCCGCCTGGGACCTCTCCATGCCCGTATCGGCAGAGGCAGGCGGCTCCGGCGGCGCCTTTCGCGGCACGCCCAATGCCCTGGAGAACGTTCTCGCGAGCACCGCAATCCTGGCCCTCGAGACCCGGTACGACGGGATCGCAGATGCGATCTGGATCCCCAATGAGGGGTTCGGGTTCGGCGCCAGCGCGGTGGACTCCCGGACCGGCCCCGTGACCCTGGGCCTGCGCTACCGGTGGTCCCGCAGGGCGGACCTCGCTCTCGGACCGGGTGAGGGCCCAGGCTGGCAGGTGCCCGGTGCCGACGAGGAGAACCAGGCCGACACCCATGCCCTGGCGGCGGGCCTCGCCCTGGCCGATCCCAATCGCCGCTTCGCCGTCGGGATCTCCGGCCTGCGCTGGTTTCGGTTCGCCGCTTTGGGAAACGACGGGGAAGGCTGGCGCCTGGGCGGATCGCTGGCCGGACGACCGCACGACACGGTCACGCTGTCCGCCGCAGCCTCGCTGCCCCTCGCCACCTCCGGCGCACTCGGCGGCGAGGACCTCCCGTGGGTGGAAGGCGGGGTTCGCTGGCAGCCTCTCGATGCCCTCGCCTTCCTGGCCGACGCGCTCCTCCCCCTGCCCGCACGGGCCCCGGAGATCGCCGTAGGCTCGGAGTGGATCGCGGGGGATCTCGTGCCCTTGAGGGCCGGCTGGTCGCGCTCCGCCGGCTGGGAGAGCGACCACGCCACCGCGGGAATCGGGCTCCTGTACGACCCTTTGGAGCTGGCCTATGCCGTCCGGGTGGACGTTCGGGACCCGGGTGGCCCTTTGCACCTCGTGTCGATCCGCCTTCGGCTCTGATCTGGTCTACCTCGGCACCACGTCGGGGTCGTCGCTGCGGGCCCAGGCCCTGGCCTGATCCCAGGTCAGGGGGGTGCGGGTGCGGCGGGCCAGCGACAGGCGCCCCACCTCGGTGAGCCCCTCGAGCGTGCGGAACATGTAGGAGGTGTCGATCCAGCAGGCCCGCATGCAGCCCTCGCAGCTCTCCACCTCCTGGCGCCTCAGGCGCTCGTAGGCCTCCGAGTGGAAGTACTCCTCGAAGTCCGGATCCAGGATGGATCGGTGCTGCTGCGGGGTGCGGTGGCAGATCGTGAACTGGCCATTGGGGGCCACCGAGAAGTACAGGCGGCCCGCATCGCAGCCATCCGATGGAAACCGCCCGGTCTTGAGGTAGTTTCGGCTGGCCCTCAAGTAGGCCGAGGAGTTGAGGACCGGTGCGCCCTTGTGCTTCATCTCCAGGATCGTGCCATAGGTGCGGTCCACGCGATCGGCCACCCGGTCGGCCGACTGGGCATCGTGCGGGATGCGCATCTCCGGCTCGTAGCGAATGAAGCGGTCTTCCCACGGATGTCCGTTCCCTCGGGGATCATCGAGCAGCTCGACCGGCAGGAACGAGATGGCGAAGCCCATCGCCTCGGCGAACCGCACCAGGTCGGGCAGTTCCTCCAGGTTGAGGTGGCTCACGACGCAGTTGATGGTGGGCATCCCGCGAAGCCCCTTGAGGAGATCGGCGATGATCGTCATGTTGTGGACGACCTTCTCCCAGGCGCCCTCCTTCTGGCAGATGTAGTCGAACCGTGCAGGGTGGAGCGAGTCGAGCGAGACGCTGAACGAGCGGACCCCGAGTGCCACGCAGCGCTCGAACCGCTCCCGCGGCACGTTCACCCCGTTGGTCAACACCCTCAGGTTGAGGCGGTGCCCCACCAGGATCCGGATGACCTCTTCCAGGTCGTCCCGGACGAACGGCTCGCCCCCGCCCAGCGCGACCTGGATCACTCCGAGCCGCCTCAATCGCCCCCCGAGGAGATCCACCTGGTCGAGCGTGAGCTCCTCGGCGCGGTTGCCGAAGCGCCAGATGCCGCACATCCGGCAGGTGAGGTCGCAGCGGTGCGTCACGCCCCAGTGGGCGTAGATGGGGACCTTATGCGTGAGGGCCGCGCGGACCACCCGGCCCACTGGAGGGATGCGGGGAAACCCGCCCGGCGCTCCGAGGGAGCCCGTCAAGTGGCGATCTCCCGGCAGGCCGATCGGACGGCCTCCACCATGTGGTCCAGGTCGCGGGGCGTGAGGTTGGGGTGCACCGGCAGGTGGAGGAGCCGATGGAAGGCCCGGGCTGCGTTGGGGCAGGCATCCGGGTTGCGAATCTCGGGAAACAGGCTGTGGTCCGAGATGTTGGCCATGTACCCGATGGTCGTGTCCACGCCCCGGCGCCGCAGGGCCGCGGCCAGATCCTCCCGGCGGTCGTGGTGCACCACGAAGGACAGGTAGATGGGCTCGGCTCCCTCGGGGTACTCGGGCACCTCCAGGCCCGGCACGTCGGCGAGGGCCTCGTCGAGACGACGGCCGTTGGCGGCCCTCGCCCCGTTCAGGCGATCCAGTCGCTCGAGCTGCCTCAAGCCCACCGCCGCCTGCACGCCCCGTGGGCGGGCATCGATCCAGGCCTCGGGGATGGTGTCGTAGCGGCGTTCGGCCTCGCCGAACCGCTCGTGGATGGGGTCCTTGCCGAGCCGGTTCCCCAGGACGATGACCGGGTGGACCGTGAAGGGGTACACCCAGGGATGGGTGGCCACCATCATGGCGCTGCCCGTGATCGCCTCCTTCACCGACTTCTCCAGAGGAGCGGGTCGTCCGCTCGCCACCGCGGCCCGCACGTGCTCGGCCACCGCGTCGTCGTCCGTGGTGACCATGGCCCCCGAGAGCGTGGTCATGTTCTTGGTGAGACCGAAGGTGTAGTAGGCCACGTGGCCGAAGGAGCCCACGGCCCGACCCCGGAACGAGGCGCCGGTAGCCTGGGCCGTGTCCTCGATCACCTTCAGGTCGTGACGGTCCGCGATCTCCCGGATCCGGCCCATGTCGCAGGGGGTGCCGAACAGGTGGGTGGGGATCACCGCCCGCGTGCGGGGCGTGATGGCGCGCTCGAAGGCCTCCGGATCGAGCACGTGGGTGCGGAGCCCGGTGTCGGCGGGCACCACGCGTAGCCCCTCGGCGAGCAGGACCGCCGGTACGGCGAAGAACGTGAGCGCGGGGACGATGACCTCGTCACCCGGCTGGAAGCCGAGGGCCCGGACGAGCAGCACGAGGCCATAGCGGGCGCTGGGCACCATGATGCCGTGGCGCGTGCCGATGCGAGCCGCGAAGGCCTCCTCGAAGGAGCGGACCCGCGTGTCCTCGTCGCCCGGCCGGGCGAGCCTGTGCATGACGGTGAGGGCTTCTCGTGGCGAGAAGGACGGACTGAAGCGGGGAATCTTTCCCAGGGCCATGAGCGTGCTCCACAGGACGGTGGACGGGTAGTGTAGCCGGAGGGCGGCGCGCTTGCGATGCGGCGGGCCCGCGAGCGGGGTCCGGGTGCCGTCCAGCGGTTACCTTTCTCGGAGGTATGTCATGGCCCTCCTCCCCGTCCTCACCGTGCCCGATCCGCTCCTCACCGCCAAGGCGCGGCCCGTCCGACCCGACGAGTTCGGGCCGGACCTGGTCCAGCGTGTGCACGACATGGCCGAGACCATGTACGCCGCACCGGGCGTGGGCCTGGCCGCTCCCCAGGTGGGCGACCTCCGGCGGTTCCTCGTGTGCGATCCAGGGGGGAAGCTCGATCCCGAGGGCCGGATGCACGGCGAGCGGCTCCTGGTGCTGATCAACCCCGTGCTGGTCGAGGTCGCCGACGAGATTGAGTCCTGCGAGGAGGGCTGTCTCTCGGTGCCTGGCTTCTGGGAGACCGTGGTGCGCCCGAGCTGGGCTCGGGTCCGGTTCCAGGACGAGAGCGGCTCCCCCCACGAGGTCCTGTACGAGGGCTACCCCGCCGTGGTGGTCCAGCACGAGATCGACCACCTCGACGGCGTGCTCATCCTCGACCACGTGTCGCGTCTGAAGCGCTCGAGGTACCTGAGGGCCCGCGCGAAAGCGAAGCAGAAGGCTTGAGATGCGTGTCGGGTTCATGGGCACGCCAGGGTTCGCCGTGCCGACCCTCCAGGGTCTCCTGGAGAGCCGACACGAGGTCGCCGCGGTGGTGGCCCAGCCCGATCGGCCCGCCGGCCGGGGCCAGCAGCTCGTCTCGCCTCCCAGCGTGCAGATCGCACGCGCCCAGCATGTGCCCGTGCTCCAGCCCCGGTCGCTCAGGTCGGGCCCGTTCCCCGAAGCGTGGGTTGCCCTGGGGCTCGACGTCGCGGTGGTGGTGGCCTACGGCCGCGTCCTGCCTCCCGCGATCCTGGCCGCACCCCGCTTCGGGTGCATCAACGTCCACGCGAGCCTCCTGCCACGCTGGCGCGGTGCAGCGCCCATCCAGTGGGCCATCGCGAGCGGCGACGCCGAGACCGGCGTCACGACCATGCAGATGGACGAGGGCCTCGACACCGGCGACATCCTCCTGCAGCGTGCCACGCCCATCGGCCCGGAGGAGACCTCCGCCGACGTCGCGCTGCGCCTGTCCGAGATGGGGACCGAACTCCTGCTCGAGACGCTCGACGACCTCCCCCGGATCGTCCGCCGGCCCCAGGACGGCGCCCTTGCCACCTGGGCGCCGCCCTTGTGCCGCGAGGACGGCCGGGTGGACTGGAGCCAGGGCGGGCGCACCATCGATGCCCGGGTCCGGGGCCTCTCGCCCTGGCCCGGGGTCTGGTCCCCCTTCCGGGGCGACGTGCTGCGTATCGTGCAGGTCCGGCCCGTCGTCGTGGACACCGCCGGTGCCGCGCCGGGCACCGTGGTGGAAGCCCGCCGCCGCCTCGTGGTGGCCGTGGGCGACGGCGCACTCGAACTCGCGGTCGTGCAGACCGGCTGCCGTCGAGCCCAGGAGGGGTCGGCGTGGCTGCTGGGCGCCCGCGTCCAGGTCGGTGAGGTGATCCAGTGAGAACGCTCGTCGCTCCCTCCATCCTGTCCGCGGACTTCGGACGCCTCGCCGAGGAGATCGCCAGCGTCGAGGCCGCCGGCGCCGACTGGATCCACGTGGACGTCATGGACGGTCGGTTCGTGCCCAACCTCACGATCGGACCCGTGGTGGTGGCGGCGGCCCGCCGTGCCACCCGCCTGCCGCTCGACGTCCACCTGATGATCGAGGACCCCACCCGCTACGTCGCCGACTTCCGCGCGGCCGGCGCCGACTGGATCACGATCCACGCCGAGACCTGCCCTCACCTCCACCGGGCCGTCCAGGCGGTGAAGGAGACCGGTGCGCGCGTGGGCGTCGCGCTCAACCCCCACACCCCCGAGTCCGTCCTCGACTACGTGCTCGCCGACCTCGACCTGGTGCTCTGCATGAGCGTCAATCCCGGTTTCGGAGGCCAGACCTTCATCCGGTCCGCGCTCGAGAAGGTGGCCTCCCTCACCGAATGGATCCGGGTGGCCGGCCTGGGCACCCTGGTCGCCGTGGACGGGGGGGTCAAGCCCGCCAACGCCGGCCTGCTGCGCGACGCCGGAGCGGGTGTGCTGGTGGCGGGCACCGCCGTGTTCGGCGCGCCCGACCGGGCCGCGGCGATCCTGGCGATCCGGGGGGAGCGTTGAGGTCGCCGTCTACGGCGACCAAGGCCGGTCGGTGCCGGGTCCGTCGTCCTTGACGAGATCGGAGGTCCCGGCTACCAGGGCGCCGATCCGGGGTGTAGCGCAGCCTGGTTAGCGCGCCTGCTTCGGGAGCAGGAAGTCGACGGTTCGAATCCGTCCACCCCGACCCTCTCCCGGATCGTGGGCACTCAAGACGCCGAAGCGTACGTTGGATGAGGGCTGTCGGCGTTCGAACGGAAGCGGGATTCCTCGACGCCCGGCGGACGCCGGGGCGCCTGGCGCCCCGCTGGAACCTGGTCGTGCCCGAGTCGGTCCTCCTCGAAGATTGGGAGGAACCCGGATGAACCTGACGGGTGCGGAGTTGGTACGCGAAACGGCGCGCGCGGGATTCCAGGCAGACGTCCTGGAGAAGGTCGTCCGCCTCTTCGGACTTCTGGAAGGCCTCGGAACCCACGCCTACCTGCGGCCTCGGCTGGCGCTCAAGCGCGGGACGGCCCTCCACCTCTTTCATCTCGACGTCCCGCGTCTGTCGGTGGACGTGGACCTAGACTACGTGGGAGCGGTGGGGCGGGACGAGATGCTCGGCGAGCGGCCGAAGGTGGATCAGGCGGTCGAAGCCGTCTGCCGGCGCCTCGATCTGGACGTCCGACACGTTCCTGGCGAGCACGCAGGCGGCAAGTGGCGGTTGAGGTATTCCCGGGCCATGGGCGGGACAGGTACCCTGGAACTCGATTTGAACTTCCTCCTGCGCGCGCCGCTCTGGCCCCCGGTCGCGATGGACTCCCGCGTACTGGCGGGCACTCGGGTCCACGCGGTACCCGTCCTCGACCTCCACGTGTCCCATCCCATAGGTTTCTACCAGTATTGAGGCCCCTCGTTCCACATCCGGCTCCCAGTACGGGGGCTTTAGTCTCCTTTGAAGATCAAGTACCATGGGCTTAATGCCTGGCGATGAACTGGGAAGACAAAGTGGGACGACACCGGTCGTCCCCGATGGGACGGGACACAAAGAGACGTCGCCGGGGGTCGAACCGCCGATCTTGAACTGACTGTAAGTTCGACTTACAATCCTACCACTATGATCCCCCGCCGCATCCAGCCCACGCTCCTCGACCTCGCCCGGACCTTCCCGGTGATCACGGTGACCGGTCCGCGCCAGTCGGGCAAGACGACGCTCTGCCGGATGGCATTCCCCCACAAGAGGTACGTGTCCCTGGAGGATCCCGACGACCGCCGATTCGCCATGGCAGATCCCAGAGGCTTCCTGCGCGACCTGCGAGACGGCGCCGTCCTCGACGAGGTCCAGCGGACCCCGGAACTGCTGTCCTATCTCCAGGGCATGGTGGACGAGGACCCGTCGCCGGGCCGGTTCGTCCTCACCGGGTCGTCGAACCTCGCGCTCGGGTCGGGCGTGACGCAGACCCTGGCGGGGCGGACGGGGCTCCTCGAACTCCTGCCGCTCGACGTGGACGAGCGGTGCGAGCTCGCGCCCGTGGACGATCCCTGGCAGGCGGTCTGGGAGGGCGGCTACCCCGCTATCCACGACCGCAGGGTGCCCGCAGACCGCTGGCTCGGGGCCTACGCGTCCACCTACGTCGAGCGCGACGTACGCCAGGTGCTCGCGGTGGGCGACCTCGTCGCCTTCCAGTCGTTCGTGGAACTGGCGGCGACGTGGACTGGGAACCTCGTGAACCTCTCGGCGCTCGGCGCGGGTGTGGGAGTGTCCCACGTCACGGCCCGGTCGTGGCTGTCGGCGCTGGAGGCGTCGTACCTCGTACACCGCACCACGCCGCTCCTCCGGAACCTGGGCAAGCGGGTGGTGAAGGCGCCGAAGATCCACTTCCTGGACACGGGTCTCGCCTGCTGGCTGCTCGGGATCCGCTCCCCTGACGAACTGCGCCGCCACCCCTTGCGCGGCGCGCTCCTGGAGTCCTGGGTGGTGTCCGAGGCCCGCAAGGCGCTGGCGAACCGGGGCGTGCGGGCCCACCTGCACCACTGGCGGGACCCGCGCGGTCGGGAGGTGGACTTGGTGGTGGATCGGGGCCAGGACCTCCTCGCCGTGGAGGTCAAGGCGGGGGAGACCCTGCACCCCTCGTTCTTCGACGGCCTGGAGCGGTTCGCAGCGCTCGCTCGGGAGGCGGTCCCACCCCCGCCCGACGGCGTCCGGGCCGTGCTGATCTACACCGGCGACCGCCGGCAGGCGCGGTCCGCCGGCCTCGCGCTGCCCTGGCGGGAGGTACAGGCCGCCGGGTTCGCGAGGGAGGGGGCATAGGATGGCTCGCCGTCCTCCGGCACCGGTACATCGCCCCGAGCCGCGGGGTCTCGCGGAACTGCTCGCCACGCCGCCAGGCGACCGCGACCTCGCCTGGGCCCGCGCCCTCGCCGTCGCCGCGATCGAGCAGCGAAAGCGGTCCCCCGATCGGTGCTGGTTCATTGCCGACGCCGCCGGTGCCCTCGGTGCGCTCACCGACGCCGCCCGTCTGCTGCCGTTGCCGGACCGCGCCCTTGCGCTCCGGGCCCTCCTGCTCGCGCCGTGGACCGAACTGCGCGGGGATCTCGGGTTCGTGCTCAGGGCGGACGACGTCGCTGCCGCGCTCGCGGCCGGCACCGGGGTGCCGGAGGTGATGGAGGCGGGCCGGGACGTGCGCGAGGTCCACGAGATCGCCGCGTTCGTGACGCTCGGACTCCTCGACCACGCCATGCGGGATCCGGCCGGCGACCTCGCCGCGGAGACACTCGCCGCCGGCCTCTCCTGCGGCACCGGCATCGTTCGCAGGACCGCGATCCGCCTCGCGGCCGCCCGGGGAGACTGCTACCTCCTCGCCCGGCTCGCCGAGGAGGATCCCGACGCGTCGGTCCGGAAGGTGGCTCGGGCGGCGGCCGGACAGGCGCCGGGAGCCGAGTGCCTCCTGCTCGGAGGCATGGAGCGGCCGGCGCGGGACCGGAACCGTCACCGTCGGGCCAAGGAGGACGCGTGACCCGTCCCACGATCCTCGGCGTCGCAGCCCTGTCCATCTCGCTCAGCGCCTGCGATCCCCACTCCTCCCGCCACGCAACCTGAGACTCCGAGAATGCCTGCCTCTTCCTCGGGCCCCTTTCGGGAGCGCTGGGTGTGTCCGAGGCCGAAGCTGTCCGGAGGACCGACCTGTGAATCCACATCGTGCCGGAGAACATCGCCCTGGGGGACGTGGACGGCGACGGGTTGGACGATGTCCTGATCGGGGCCAGGAACGAGGACCGGGGCGGCGAGGATGCGGGTGCGGCCTACCTCCTCCTCGGGCGAGGCTTCTGATCATCGGGAGGTGCAACTCGCCGCCCCTTCCGCCCCCCACGCCACGAACTCTCCCACACCGCGCGCCTCTTCCCCGACCCCCTCCGCCACCCACCGAGTTCACCATTCATCCAATGAGGCCGACTTCGTGTCCACGCAGCCTCCTGGCTGCGTGGACACCATGCCCCCGCCCTCGGGCGGGGTCTCGTCCGCACCTAAGGCGCGGGGGCCCTGGCGCCTCCGGGCGGGGTCACCACGAGGGCGGGCCCCTCCAGGCGCCACAACTCGGGATGTTCCGAAAAACACAGGCAGTTGTGGCGCGAA
>JAFGLY010000208.1 GCA_016927815.1 Deltaproteobacteria bacterium
GGTGGCACTTGCGCCCCACGTTGGGGCGTAAAGTGGGGCACATCTCCGACCCTGCCGCATCAGGGTGGGGTTTACGCCCCACCGGAATGCCGCGGCGAGGTCGCGATGCCTCGCCTGGATGTCGCGCCTGCCGCGTACGGCCTAGAAGTAGTAGCGCAGGTGGCCCGAGAAGTTGACCAGGTCGATGTCGAAGTCGGGGATGATGACCACGCCGGGCCGGTACTCGAGGACCAGGTCGATGGGCACGGGCTGGAACAGGATCTCGAGCCCGAGCACGCCGGAGGCGCCCACGCGGAGGTTGTCGTCGTGGCTGTCGTCCCACAGGGCCACCGTTCCGCCCAGTCCGAAGTTCCAGCCCAGTTCGAGGGGGGCCACGGACACGAACGCCGGACGCTCGAGCAGGTAGTCGAGGCCGACACCCAGGCCGTCGTTGTCGTGGTCGCTGCCGAGGCCGTACAGGCCCACGATGCCCTGGAAGGCGGTCGCGTCGCCCATGTACAGCTTGCCCGAGAGGCCGGAAACACCGAACCCGCCCCCGATGCCGAGGCCGAAGGGGCCTTCGGGGGGCGTGGCAGCCTGGGCGCCGACCGGCAGGGCGAGGACGAGGGCCAGGATGGCAGGGAAGCGGACGTTCATGGGTTCTCCTTCAGTTGCCGAATACGGCGGTGACGAGGTCGATGCTCTCCTTGGCCGCGGCGAGGGTCTTCCGGGCCTGGTCGGGCAGTGCCGTGGTGACATCGACGTTGTGCTTGACCTTCTTGGTGACGGCGGGGATCTCGGTGACCTTGAGGCCCGCTCCCTTGGCGTCGGCCGGGACCTTCATGACCATGCCCGGAGCCTTCTCGGCGAGCGGTTCGGACTCGGTGGCCACGTGCTCGCAGGCCTCGACCGCGGCCAGGTCGGCGTCGACCATGTCGTTGACGGCGTCGATGCCCTGCTGGACGTTTGCCGGGACCGCGTCTGCGGCCTTCAGCCGGGGCTTGTTGCCTTCCATGGCCACGGAGAGCTTGCCCTCTCCGCGATCCTTGAGGCTCGTGAGGGCGCTCTGCAAGGGCCCGTCCATGGTGAGCCCCAGGGCGGTGTTGAGGTTGGTCGAGCCCTGGTGGAGCTGCTTCTGCGCCGCCTGCAGGCGATCGACCAGGCCCTGGACCTGCCCGAAGAACTGGTCCATGGAGGCCAGGCCCGTCTTCTGGATGGTGAGCTCGGCCTCGGCCTCCTGCTGGGCCGGGGCCTCCTTCTTGGCGGCAGAGGCGTCACCTGTGGTCGCCATGCAGGCGATCCCGAGGACGAAGGCGGGCACGATCGTGCGAATGTGCATTTCCTGCTCCTGTTTCAAAGGGCGGAACGAGAACTCCACGCCCGCCGGTTCGGTACGTAGCCCAAGCATCCTGGTACAGCCAGCGGAGTGCAAGGTTTCTGTCAACCCACCCGCACCACGCCCTTGACCTCGGGGACGTTCTCCATGAGGTAGCGCTGCACGCCGTAGGTGAGGGTCGCCGTGGCGTGCGGGCAGGTGCCGCAGGCGCCCGACAGGCGGACCCGCACGAACCCGTCATCGATGCCCACGAACTCGATGCTGCCGCCGTCGTTGGCCAGCGCGGGCGCGATGGCGCGATCGATGAGATCCCGTACCCGCCCCTCCAGTCCCGAGTCGGTCAGGGCCGGCGGGGCGACTGCCCGTTCCACCGCGAGATCCCCGGACGCGAGAAACGCACCGATGGCCTGCTCGACGGCTTCCACGACGACCGGTTCCCAGGCCTCGCCATCCTGTCGGGTGACGGTCACGAAGTCGCGGGCCACCATCACCTGCTCTGTGCCCTCGATGGCGAACAGGCGTCGAGCCAGCGACGAGTCCGACGCCTCCTCGGCGCGCTCGTAGGTGTAGGTGCCCGAGGGCACGAGCACCTCGGAGACCCGGAACATGAGGGCGGCCGGGTTGGGGGTGGAGAGGGTCTGGATGGAGGGGCGGTCGGTCATGGAGGTCTCCGGATGGCGGAACGCCCCTCCTGTGTACACGCGGACGGGCACCCTGTCACCACCCGCCCGACGCGATAGGGGTGTCCGGATCCCCCCACGGCGGAAGACAGGTCATGATCGGCTTCGAACCCACCGAAGAGCAGGCTGCTCTCCAGGCGCTGGCCCACACGTTCGCCGAGCGGGAGATCCGGCCCGTGGCGGCCCACCACGACCAGAGCGGGGAGTTCCCGGAAACGGTGCTCCGCAAGGCGCACGCGCTGGGCCTCATGAACCTCCACATCCCCCCCCGCTGGGGCGGGCTGGGCCTGGGCGTGGTCGAAGGCTGCCTCATCGCCGAGGAGATCGCGTGGGGCTGCACGGGCGTGGGTGCGGCCATGGAGGCCAGCGGCCTCGCGCTCGAGCCCGTGATCCAGGGGGCCAGCGAGGCCCTGCTCGAGCGCTACGTGGCGCCCATGGTCGAGCGCTTCTCGCTCGCGGCCTACTGCATCACCGAGCCCGGCGCGGGCTCCGACGTGCAGGGGCTCCGCACGCGGGCCGAGCACCGGGGCGATCGCTGGATCCTCAACGGCGAAAAGGCATGGATCACCAACGCGGGCGTCGCCGACTGGTACTTCGTGCTGGCCATGACCGACCCTGCGCTCAAGGCCCGCGGCGGCATGACCGCCTTCCTGGTGGAGCGCTCCTGGCCCGGCGTCACGCCCGGCCGCAAGGAGCACAACATGGGCCAACGGGCCTCGGACACCCGCGCCATCACCTTCGAGGACGTGGAGGTGCCCGACGAGAACGTGGTGGGCCAGGTCGGACAGGGCTGGATGCTGGCCATGAAGGCCTTCGACCACACGCGCCCGCCCGTGGCCTCCGCCGCGGTGGGCCTGGCGCGCGCGGCCATGGAGCACGCGGTCGCCTACGCCGGGGAGCGCATGGCCTTCGGCGTGCCCATCGAGCGGCACCAGGCCGTGGCCTTCCTGATCGCGGACATGGCCAAGGACATCGATGCGGCCCGCCTGCTCGTCTGGCGCGCGGCCTGGCTGGCCGACCAGGGACGGCGGAACACCCGCGAGGCCTCCGTGGCCAAGGCCTTCGCCGCCGACGTGGCCATGCGGGTGGCCACCGACGCGGTCCAGGTCTACGGGGGCTACGGCTACAACACCGAGTACCCGGTCGAGAAGCTGATGCGCGACGCCAAGATCTTCTCCATCTACGAGGGCACCTCCCAGATCCAGCGGGTCATCGTGGCCCGGGAGATCCTGGGGCGGAAGCGGTAGCCATGCGGGTCTTCGTCACCGGAGGCACGGGCTTTTTGGGAACCCACGTGGTCCGGGCCCACGTGGAGGCGGGCGACGAGGTGCGTTGCCTGGTCCGGGCGTCCTCCCCCACCCTCGCGCTCGACGGCCTCCCGGTGGAGCGGGTTGAGGTCGCGCTGGACCGGCCCGCCGAGATCCGCAAGGCCCTGGAGGGCTGCGACGGCATCCAGCACGTGGCGGGCCTGTTCGACTGCAGCCCCGGCGGAGCCGAGCGCATGCGGGCCGTGCACGTGGACGCCACCCGGCATCTCGTCGAGGCCGCTCTCGACGTGGGGGTGCCCCGGTTCGTGCTCTGCTCCTCCACGGTGACCGTGGGCTGGGGCACCATGGAGCGTCCCGCCGACGAGGACACCCCGCCCCCGGATCCCGACCGGGTCTACGGCCGCAACACAGGCCTGCGCGCCTACCACGACACCAAGCAAGAGGGCGAGACGATCGCGCTCGAGGCGGCCCGGCGGGGGCTGGGCGTCGTGGTCACGTACCCGGACTACGTCATCGGCCCCTGGGATCAGAAGCCCACCAGCAACGCCATGATCCTCCAGATGGCCCGGCACTGGATCCCCTTCTGGCCCCGCGGGGGAAAGTGCTTCGTGGACGCCGCGGACTGCGGCCGCGCCCACCGGGCGGCGCTCTTCCACGACCCGCCCGGACGGCGCTACATCCTGGGCATCCACAACCTGACGTACCGGGACTTCATGACCCGCGTGGCGCACGTGGTGGGCCAGGTGCCGCCGGTGATGCCCCTGCCCCGCACGGCCACGCGGCTCGTGGGCCTCGCGGGCGCCGCGCTCTCGCGCGTGGACCCGCACCTGGCCATCGGCCTCGACCGGCAGGTGCTCGAGACCACGGCCGCCCTCCGGTTCCGCGACGGATCCCGCGCCCGGGCCGATCTCGGGCTGTCCCAGACTCCCATCGAGACGAGCATCGAGGCGGCCTACCGCTGGTTCGTCGACCAGGGTCGCGTGCCGCGTCGAGGCGCCCGTCTCCTTCACTTTCGATGAGGTCTCCCATGGTGTTGCTGCTCGCTTGCCTGGCCGGATGTCCGGCCGAGCGCCTGGGTGTCGAACTCCCGCCCGGCGGCCTCCAGGCGCTGTCGGTCGAGGATCTCCAGCGGGACGTCTTCCTGGTGGTGTCCGCCCGGGACGGGGCGGCCGGCGCCCGCCCCCAGGACGTGGCCGACCGCATCGAGCGGCGCCTGGTCTCCATGCACACCCTGCCCGCGTTCGGGGAGTCGTACCGCCAGAGCGTTCCCGGGGGCGCCAACGTCTGCGGCCGTCGCGACGGGTTCCCCGGCCGGGGCGGGACGCTCGTGGCCGCCCTCGACGCCGGCGCGGGCGCCGACGCGGGCGCCTCGGCCGTGGCTGCGCTCGTGTCGCTCGCCAAGGCCACCGACGCCCGCGAGCCGCCGGTCCGCACCCAGGTCTTCTGCCGGGTGGCGCCGGGCGGCGAGGCACGCCTCGCGAGCGATCCGCCGGTCCCCTGGAAGGACCTCGATCGTGTCCTGGTGCTGGGGCCGTTGGGGGGGCGCACCCTCGAGGTCACGCGCCAGGAGCGTTTCGGGCAGCCCGTGCTCTTCGCCACCACCGGTCCCGAGCCCTGGCACGGACAGCCGGAGGACGGGGCCGAGCGGATCGACTACCGGGTGCTCCTGGAGCACGTGAAGACCCTGGCCGACCGCTTCGAGCCGGATCCCGACGAACCCGAGGTCCCGGCGATAGTCGAGCCAGGAGCGCCCGATCCGGCGGAAGTCACGCCGCCGGTCGACACCCCCTCCTCCGAGGCGCCGCCCGCGCGCACCCTGCCGCCCGAGCCCCCACGGCTCGTGCTTCCCGGTCGGGAGGACGCGCCCCCGGGCCCCCGACCGCCTGTACTGCCGGTGGATCGGCCCCCTCCCCAAACGCCCCCCGGATCACAGTCCCGTTGATCTCGGCTCCACAACGCGCAGGCATGTGATAGGCGCCCCTTTCACCATGCCCACCACCCTCATCGTCGGCGATCTCCACGGCTGTGCGCGCGAGCTCGAGGATCTCCTCGACCTCGCGTCCCCCGACCGCGTGGTGTTCGTGGGAGACCTGTTCGCCAAGGGCCCCGATCCTCGCGGCTGCTGGACGCGGATCCGCGA
>JAFGLY010000209.1 GCA_016927815.1 Deltaproteobacteria bacterium
ACGCGGACGCCGAGTGCGAGACGGGCCTGGTGTGTGCTGCGGACGTGGGCGCGCTCTACGGGTTCGAGGCGTGGAAGGACGTGTGCGAGCTTCCTTGAGACCCGCGCGATCCGCCAGCGCCTCTCGCGGCCGGCATCGAGACGTCCTGCCGCCGCTTCCCGGAACCTCCCTCAGTGCGCGGACCAGAAGGCGAACAGAGCGTCGGGATCGAACGTTTCGTCGGGGATGTGGCCCTGCTTCGGGAACTCCACGTAGACGGAGTCCACGCCGAGATCCAAGAGCTGCTCGTGCGTCTGCTGGACGCCGGACTTCCAGCCGGCGTCGAGTTCGCCCACCCCGTTGAAGACCGAGCGACCCGCCAGCGCCGTGGTGATGGCGGTCTCGTCCCAGGACTCCCAGAGACCCGGGCAGCCCAGGAGCGTCGCGTACCGCTCGTAGGCCGTGAGCATGATGCTGAAGGCGCCCAGGCCGCCGTTGGAGGTGCCGGCGATGTGGACCCGATCGCGATCGCCGCCGTAGCAGGCCAGGACCTCGTCGGTCACCACGGGGACGCGGTCCCACTCGTCGGTGAGGTCCTCGTCCGTGGCGGTCACGATCACCACCCGGAACTTCTTCACGTCCGTGCCGCGCTCCAGGAACATCCGGTACGTCCCCTCGCCGGTCGGATCGGTCCCCGGACCGCCCGGCAGGAACACCACCGTGGGCACGTCGTCGGAGGCTTCGAACGGGTGGTGGATCCAGTAGGGAGCGGTCGGGTGGGTCATGACGTGGTGAAGTCCACCGGGTATCGAGGACTCGCACCACTCGGGCGGCGTGTCCTCGGCCGGGGCGGTGTCGTCGGGGTTGGACGAATCGTCGGCATCCTTGCCGCAGGCGGAGCAGATCAGGAACGCGACGAGGGGAACGGAGAACGTGTGCATGGCTGCCTCCGGGGGCAGTCTACATGGAGTCGCCGCGAACCGCTGCGTCCTGCTGACGTCAGGGCCCCACGGGGACGATCCAGGTTCCGGCCACCCAGGTCGGGAAGCGCCAGGAGGTCGCCTTCCGGGCCAGACAGGCGGCCGTCTCGGCCGGGTGTCCACCGGGGTCCCGGACCGAGGCCTCCCGCACCCGTCCCGCCTCCACCGCGAGGACCAGCACCAGGGGCGGCCGGACGCGGGGAGCGGACCGGCCCCCGCAGGACGCGAGATCGGCGGTTCGGGACGCTCCGGCGCGTTCGATCTCCCACCCCGAGGTCTCGGCCGGGTCGAGCCGGATGGCGTGGGTGAGGCCGTCAGCGGCGAATCCCGCGGGGAAGGCCCACGACCGGGACGTCTCGGCCAGGCACCGGCCCAGGTCCACCACGCCCGTGGTGTTCGCCAGCACCCCGGCCGAGGACACCGCGCCTTCCACCACGGTCCACACGAGGGCCACGTTGCCCCGGGTGTCGGGATCGTCCGTGAGGAACCGGGCGTGACAGCCGAGAATCTCGTCCCGGTGGCGGTCCGCGACCCAGCGAGCCACCTCCGAGGGGTCGGCTCCCAGCGTTGGGGCCGGACCCTCCGGGTTCCCGGAGGGCAGAGGGCTCGGCTCGGGCCCGGCGGGGACGGGATCCGGGGGCCGGGCTGCCACGGGGGCCGGCGGTTCGGGCTGGGGTCGCGGGCTTGCCGGCTTCCGGGTCGCGGGTGTGGGTACGGCCGGCCGGGAGGCAGGCGCCGGAGCCGGCGTGGGCGTCGCAGGGATCGCCACCGTCCGCTGGATCGTGGCCGGGATCTCGGGTTCGCCGCCCCGAAGCGCAAGGTACGCGATGCCCGTCACGACGAGGGCCGCCAGCCCGAGGGCGAGGCCCCGGCCGGCCCATGCGCCGCTGCGACGCGCACGCGGGGAGGAACGCTCGTCATCGAGGGTCCAGGCCACGCTGGGAGGGGGCTTTCCGGCATCGATCCGGACTGAGGGCACGGCTGCCTGCTCGGGTCCGGGGGGCACCGGCGAGGGGAGGGCGTCCAGATCCACCGGTCCGCGAAACACCTGGTCCCTGGGCACGCCGCCGATGCCCTCCCCGACGGCCTGCCCACGCACGGCCGACCCGTCCGGACCGGCGGGCATCTCCCGGAGCACGGCCTCGAGGTCCGCGCGCATGGCTCCGGCGGAGGGGTAACGGTCCTCCCGTGCGTAGCGGGTAGCCCGCACGATGATCGACGCGAGCCTCGCAGGGATGCCCTCGAACGCGGAATCCCGCGCATCCATGTCGAAGAGGTTCTGCTCCATCCGGTGCGTGAGCAGCGTGTAGAGCGTGGACCCGGCCGCGTAGACGTCGGAGCGCGGGTCCACCCTGCGGGAGGAGGCCCGCTGCTCCGGGGCCATGAAGGACCAGGTTCCCATCACCACGCCGGTACGGGTGAGGTCGGCTGCGCCGTCCATCGAGTGGTGGGCCACTCCGAAGTCGGCGAGCTTGGGCACGTCGCCGGGCCCCAAGAGGATGTTGTGGGGCTTGATGTCGCGGTGCACGATGCCCAAGGCATGGGCCGCCTCGAGCGCCGCCAGCACGCCCGTCATGGCCGACGCCGCCGCGTGGGGGGGCAGGGGTCCGTGTGCCTGGAGCCGCTCCCAGAGGCTGCCGTTCGGCACGTACTCCATCAAGAAGCAGACGCGATCGCCCTCCTCGAAGCGCTCGAACACCCGGACGATGTTCGGGTGCTGGAGTTCGGTCTGGATGCGGGCCTCGTCCTCGAACCGCTGGCGCTGGGCCGGGAACGAGCGGCGCTCCGCGGAGAGGATCTTCACGGCCCGGTACCCACCGACGCGGTCGTCGCGCGCGAGGTACACGGTGCCCACGCCTCCCTCGCCCAGGATGCGGACGAGGCGCAGCCGCCCACCCTTGAGCGGGGGAGCGATGTCTGAGGGTTCCGGGTCGGGGGACACCACCGTCGGCCTCCAGGTCGGGAGCATGCTCGCCCGGACCCTCGCTGTCCAGCCACGAGGGGCATCCGGATCCGGGGAACGGGGCGGCGAGGCCACCGATCACAGCGGGGGCGTGGCGATGGGCCCCATGCTACAATAGCCGTTCGCGCCCGGAAACCGAATCTGCCCGGCGCCCTCCTCCCGGAGTCCTCGTGACGGGCCTCCTCGCACGCGTTCTGCGTGTCCTCCTCACCCCCCAGATCCTCGTGATGCTGGCCAAGGTGTACGTCCCGGTCCTGTTCCCGCTCACCTTCCTGCTCGCCCTCCTCTCTCATCGCGTGGACCGACTCCTGGGGCTGCCCTCCCTCCTGCCGCACCCGTGGCCCCTCGTGGCCGCGGTGGCCTCGTTCTCCCTCGGCGCGACCATCTGGGGCATCGCCTACCAGGCCCTGGTCTACGAGGGGAAGGGCAGTCCCTCGCCCACGGCCGGTCGCACCGTCCAGCTCGTCACCACGGGGATCTACGGCCTGTGCAGGAATCCCTCCGTCTGGGGAAAGTTCTTCGGCGTCCTCGCCGTGGGACTGGCCATCGACTCCTTCTCGTTCACGGTGATCCTCGTCCCTTTGCTCCTCGCCGGATCCCTCGTGGAGAAGGTCTGGCGCCAGGAGCCCCAGAACATCGCCATATTCGGTGAAGACTACCTGAAGTACCGGAACGAGGTCCCGTTCTTCGTTCCCTGGAAGATCCTCGTCCCCCGGAGCCGAGGCACGGCCAACCGGTAGGGCGAGGGATGGAGCATCCATGGAGATCACGCTGCTGAACCCCCCCGAGCGCCTGCGCATCTGGGCAGGCATCCCCAAGGCGCACGCCCACGGGGTCTACTGTTTCCCACCGCTCGGGATCATGTACGTCCAGGCTTCGGTCGAGAAGCGCACGCCCTGGCGGGTCGAGGTCTTCGATCCCGTCGTGGACGACCTCGACTACCCCGACTTCGAGGCCCAGCTCAAGCGCTACCCCCTCGACGTGGTCGGCATCACCACGTTCACGCACTGCCTGCCCGACGTCCAGATGACCATCAACACCGTCCGCAAGCTGAATCCAAAGGCGAAGATCATCCTGGGCGGTCCGCACTGCAACATGTTCCCCGAGTACGCCATCGGGCTCAAAGGCGCAGACGCGATCGTCACCAGCGACGGGGAGGACGCCTTCGTGGAGATGCTGGAAGCCCTGGACAGCGGGAGGTCCTGGGAGGGGATCCAAGGCGTCTGGTTCAAGGACGGACAGGAGGTGATCCGGAACCCGGACCGTGTCCTCGGGCGCAACCTCGACGCCTACCCCTGGCCGGACCGCCGCCGCATCCGGTACCGGGACTACTACCTGCCGGCCACCAAGGAGCCCATCATGACCACGGCCATCACGAGCCGTGGCTGCCCGCACTCCTGCCCCTTCTGCCTCACCTACAAGAAGCAGTACCGGATCCGGGGCATCGACAGCATCCTCGACGAAATCGAGCACTGCCTCTCGCTGGGGATCACCGAGGTCATGTTCGTGGACGACCTGTTCACGCCCAACTCCCAGTGGGTGCTGAAGTTCTGCGACGGCATCGAGCAGCGGGGCTTGAAGTTCTCCTGGTCCTACAAGACCACCATCGCGGGGACCACCCGGGAGCAGATCCGGCGGAGCGGCGAGCTGGGCTGCAACAAGATCCACTTCGGGGTCGAGTCCCAGAACAACGAGGGGCTCGACGCCTGGGGCAAGCACTGCGACACCGACGACGTCCACCGCGTGTTCCGGTGGTGTCGGGAGGAGGGGGTGCGCTCCGTCGCCTACATCATGCTGGCCGGCCCCCACGAGCGCTCCATGGACGAGGCGCTCCACAACGTGGACGAGATGTTGAAACTCGACGCGGACTACGCGGTGTTCGCGGTCTTCTCCCCCTACCCCGGCACCGAGTCCTTCGAGGACGGTGCCCGCAAGGGGCTGTACCCGGCCGACTGCTGGGATCGCCTCATGCGGGATCCGCTCTCCAAGGTCAAGGTCCCGGCGGCGTGGACCGAGCACCTCTCCGAGGCCCAGATCCTCGAGCTGCTCAAGATCGCGCACCGGCGGTTCTACTTCCGGCCCCGCGTGGCGTTGCGCGCCATGGCGAACCTCTCCTCCCGGAGGGAGTTCGAACGGCTGGCCCGGGGAGCGCTCTCGCTCGTCAAGCTGGAGATGCTGAGCTCAGGGAGCCGCACCGCGCCGGTCTAGGGCCTCGCGTGAATGGACAGCGCTGCCGTCCGTCCGAGCGCCCGGCGACCGTGCCCACCCGCTCACAGGGGAGCGGCGGATCGGACGGGATCCGCAAGGTGGGCCCGGTCGCCAAGATCCGAGGGTCCGGCGGCCAGGGCGGCCTCGTCCGACTGGATCCCAGCCTCGAAGAGGAGGCGCCTGGTCAGGTCGAAGGCGGCCTCCACGCAGTGGTCCATGTTGTTGTACCAGAAGGTCCCGCAGCGCCCTGCCATGTGGAGGTTGTCGAAGAGGGCGAAGGCCCGGGTCGTGCGCTCTAGGTCGGCGGGGTAGTCCTTGTGGTAGATCGGATACGCGTCGCAGATCCGCTCGATCCGGACGTCGCGGACAAGCCGTCGGTCGGGGAGCATCCTCACGCGGACGAGATCCTCCACCACCCAGTCGGTGAGGCGCTCCGCCTGCTGCCAGCGATGGTCGCCCTCCTGGCAGGTCACCTCCACGCACAGGCCGGTGGTGCCGGGCGGGCACGTGGCCTCGTGGAAGAACCGGGGGGCCGAGATCCGGCTGAACACGAAGTCCTTCTCGCCGTAGTAGCACCACTGGTACCGGCGGGGGACGTCTCCCTCGAGCATGACGTTGTAGAGGACGAGCGATCGGTAGTCGAGCCGGGTCGCGGGGAGGCCCAACTGGGCGGCGGCGGTGCCGATGGGGCCGGTCCAGATCACGACGGAAGGACGGATGCGGTCCTCTCCGGCGTGGACCGCCACCACCCGGTTGCCTCGGGCTACCAGGTGGGCCGGCGTGCCCAGGAGGATCCGGACGCCTCCGGCTTCGAGCCGTGCGACGAGCCGCTCCCAGATCACCGACATGCCGCCTCGCGGGTACAGGAAATCGATCTCGGACTTCCCGAACTGGAGGAGCGTGCTCTTGAGCAGCTGGGAGAGGTTCTGCATCTCCAGCTTGTCGTCGATGATGGCTCGGTTGATGCCCGCCTTGGCCCAGTCCGGATGCGTGTCGCGTGGGTGGAGGCCCAGGAAGTCCTCGGTGTAGTCACGGAAGAAGTGCGCGTAGAGCGTGGGACCGTACTGGCGGAGGATGTACTCCTCGAACGAGTCGATCCGGTAGGTGCGGAAGGTGTTGAGCGCCAGGTCCAGGCCGCTCCGGGCCGCGATGGTCGGAGGCAGGCGGACGAGTTCCTGAGGTTTGAGCGGCCACCGGTAGTACCGGCCGTGGAAGAAGACCTCGCTGTGTCGGGGGAAAGAGACCTTGTCCTCGCCCAGCACGCGGTCGAGCCAGGTCGTGACGTGTGGGTTCGACGTGTGGAAGCGGTGGGGACCCACGTCGAAGACGAACGCGTCGTACCGGAAGGAACGAGCGAGGCCCCCGGGTGCCCCGAGCCGCTCGACCACCACCACCTCGACCCCGGCCTCGGCGAGGAACTGGGCAATGGAGAGGCCGGTCACGCCTGCCCCGACGATGACGACGGGGCCATCGGCGACGGTGGGAGGACGCACGCTCAAGAAACCTCCGGGGTCCGGGCTGAGGCTCGGACGCGGTGGCGGGAGCGCCCCCCTTAACGTCGGGCAGTCCCGGTGTCGGTGGCGCACGCGCGCCCCGGGCGGGCAGGAGCCCCTCCGTGGTAGGTTGTGGGTTCATTCGGAGTCCCCATGAACGAACGGCTCGAAGCGATGGCCCGCCAGACCCGGGGCAGAGGTCCCCGGATCGCGCTCGTCTCGCTCTACGATGTCGAGAACAACGCCGTCCGCCTCCTGGCCGCCATCCTGAGACGGGCGGGCTTCTGGGCGACCGAGGTCTACTTCAAGGACTGGATCTCCAACCACCTCGACCCGCCCACCGACGTCGAGCTCGACGCCTTCGTCGACGTGCTCCGGCGGGAGGCCGTGGACCTCGTGGCTTTGTCGGTGCGCGCCTCCGCCTACGAGAACGTGGGCCACATCCTGACGCAGACGGTCCACGACCGGCTCCGTCTCCCGGTCCTGTGGGGCGGCGTGCATCCCACGCTCATGCCCGATGCGTGCATCGCGGACGGGGATCTCGTGATTCGCGGGGAGGCGGACGAGGCACTCCTGGAGCTGGCCACGCGGCTATGCGACGGACTGTCCTTCGACGACGTGCAGAACCTCTGGATCCGCCGGGGCCCGGGCGACGTGGTGCAGAACCCCTTGAGGCCGGTGCTGCCGGACCTCGATGCCCTTCCCTTTCGGGACTACGTCACCCACGACCGCAAGTTCTTCATCCTCGGCCGGTCCTGCAAGACGGGCGATCCCATGCGGGGGGACCCCAACTTCCAGATGCTGGCGAGCCGGGGGTGCATCTACCGGTGCTCCTACTGCTACAACTCCTCCTTCAAGAGGGACATCTACAAGGGTCAGCGGTGGTATCGTCACCGCTCGCTGGACTCCACGCTCCAGGAGCTGAAGGAGGCCAAGGCCCACTGGGACTTCAAGCGAGTCCGGTTCGACGACGAGGTGTTCATCTTCGAGAGGGAGTGGTTCGCCGAGTTCTGCCGTCGCTACCCGGTGGAAGTGGGCGTCCCGTTCGAGATCTTCATCGAACCGAAGCTGGTCGACGCAGAACGGATGCAGGCCTTGAGGAAGGCCGGCCTGTCGGGTCTCTACATGGGGGTCCAGGCCTCCGAGCGGGTCAATGCCGACCTCTACGACCGAAACGTGAAGAACAGCACCATCGCGGAGATCGCCCGCCTGTTTCATCGTCTCGGCATCTACCCCCACTACCAGCTCATCTTCGACGATCCCGTGGCCAGCGAGGCGGACTTGCGCGCCCTCTTCGACCTCGTGGCTTCCTTCCCGCGGCCCTACGATCTCTTCCTCTTCTCCCTGACCGTGTTCCCGGGCTCTGAGCTCAACCGGAAGCTCATCGACGAGGGGTTCATCACGTGCTGGGACATCGAGGGGGAGAACACGCGGACCTTCTACCAGCACCGGGTGAACCTCGCCTATCCGCGCCCGCCGGAACACACCTTCTGGATCAGCCTCATCCAGTTGCTGTCCAAGCCCTTCCTGCCCGTGGCCGCCCTCCGGCCGCTCACCCGGGCCGAGGTGCTCAAGCGGCATCCCTGGCCTCTCGTCCAGGTGGCGCTGGCGACCAACTACGTCAAGCTCGGCGCACGCGCGGCCCGCATGGTGGTGGACGGGGAGATGACGGCTACCATGCTCCGCCGATGGCTGTCGTTGTCCCGGGTGATCACGAACTGACCGCCAAGGAAACCGACCCGGGCGGCGTCACTCCGCCGGCGTGAAGGTGACCGCCGTGTGCTCGGTGACCGCCCCGGTCTTGTGCCACTCGTTGTCGTAGTACGTGTCGTCGTTGACGGTGAACGAGAAAGTTCCGTGCTCCGGAGCCTCGAACTGGGCCTCGGTCCCGAGGGGGAAGATGGTGACGATGCCGGACTCGGTGACGAAGCGGCCCACCAACTGCCCCTCGAAGCAGCCCGACTCGGTGCAGGGCAGTTCCTTGCGGGTGGCGGGCAGATCCTGATCGCCGTCGGCGTTGATCCAGGGTCCCTGCTTCGAGATTCGGTACTTGTCGGACGTGGAGGCCGTGATGATGGCCCGCTCTCCCATGCAGAAGTGGATGTTCTCCTGCCAGGAGTGGTTGATGTCCAGGTACTGGATCAACTGGTAGTCGAAGGGGTGGTGGCACTCGCCGGCGGTGAGCGTGGCGGTGAGGGTCCCGAACCACTCGCGCCAGGGGGCGACGGCGGCCGAGGCGGCCATGACCTCCTTGCAGAACGCGTAGTTCTTCTGGCTCACCATCTCGATGTGCTCCGGCCGTCCGAGCAACGTGGTCTCCACGTCTTCCACGGCCTCGGCATCGAACTGCACACCGTCCTGGCGCAAGCCCCGCCACTGGCGCTTCATCTCCTCCAACGCGGCCTGACGGGCGATGCGGCGCTCGGTGTCCTCCAGGCCCTCCCACTCGGGGGGGTAGTAGCAGGCACCCTTCCAACCCTCCTCGGAGTGCCATCCGATCTCGGGAATGACGACCACGGGCGTCTTCGGGCCACATCCGAGAACCGGGAGAAGCCCTGCGACCAGGGACCATCGGAGAGCAGGCATGGAACCTCCACGGGTGGGGGGAGGATCAGCGTAACGCATACCTTCCCCTCTGCGGCCAGCACCCGGCCGGGAGGATCGGCAGCCAGCCGGGAAAGCGGCCGCGGCGAGGGAAATGGCGAGAAAGCGGGCTACACCTTGCCCTGGAGCATGTAGGCGACGACCAAGGCGAACAGCACCAGGGACTCGGGGAACGCCAGAGCGAGCAGCATGGAGACCTGGATCTTGCCTCCAGCCTGGGGATTGCGTGCGATGCCCTCCAGGGCACGGCCGGCGAGGAGGCCCTGGCCGAGACCGGCACCGAGCACGCCCAATCCCATGGCGAGACCCGCGCCGAGGCCCACCAATCCCTTCCAGTCGGTCCCTCCGGCCAGGGTTCCGCCCTCCTGGGCGAGGGCGGACGTGGACCAGAGCGCCGCAGCCAGGCAGATGGGCAGCAGGGCGAAGAAACGCGACTTCATCGTGACCTCCGTGGGAACGGGAGAGCGGGCCAGGACAGGACCCGGAAGCACGGACCTCAGTGCTCCTCGCCGGGGGCTACCGCCAGGCTGATGTAGACCGTGCTGAGGAGCGTGAACACGAGGGCCTGGATGAACGAGACGAACATGCCGAGGCCCAGGAAGGGAATGGGGACGAGGGGCGGCACGAGGTCCGACATGATGCCGAAGACCATGTGATCGCCGAAAAGGTTGCCGGCGAGACGAAGCGAGAGCGAGACGGGCCGGATGCAGAGGCTGATGAGTTCGAGGACGAGGAAGAAGGGGGCCAGGAAAGCCACCGGTCCCCACAGGTGCTTCACGTAGGAGGACCCGTTCCGCACGAGGCCTGCCACGTTGAAGATCAGGAACACCAACAGCGCGATGGAGAGGTTGGCCGAGAAATTGGAGGTGGGAGGCAGGAAGCCAGGAACGAGGGCCATCAGGTTGGAGGCCAGGATGTAGATGAACAGCGTGCCCACCAGGGGGAAGAAGCGACGGGCGTCCGCCCGTCCGAGCGTGGACTCGGCGAGGTCGAACAGGGCCGAGACGTAGATCTCCATGACGTTGCGGGCGGTGAGCCGGGCGTCGGGCACGAGGGCCTCGATGCCCTCGCGGCGCCGGGCTCGATCGAGGCCCCTACGCGCAGCCAGCGCGAGCCCGACCAGGACCAGGCAGACCAGCCAGGAGGTCGGCAGGACCCAGGAACTCTCCTTCTGGGAGAGGAAGGCGAACCCCTCCCTGACGCTGGGGATGAGGTGAAACCAGGAGAATTCGTGCACGTTCACTCCTGGATGGGATGGGCGGCGCTCCGCACGGCCAAGGTCACTGCGGCCAGGGCGATGGCGGACAAGACGGAGGAGAAGCCCACGAGGAGGGACAGGGGCGGGAAGCGCTGCAGGAGGAGCCAGGCCACGCCCGCGACGAGCAGCAGGTGCAGGCTCGAGAACAGACCCAGGAGGAGCGAGGACGTGCAACGAGGTCCGGCGGCCAGGAAGCGCACCCGCCGCCCGAGGAGCCAGAAGTCGGCACACACGAGCCCGGTCGCCGCGGCCACGCCGGCGCCGAACGCGCCCCCCACGGCCACGCCGCCGGCGATGGCGGCACCGAGGCCGAGGAGCACGGCGCTAGCGAGGATCGTCCGGGGGAGGTTCATGCGCCTGGCCGAGGAATCGAAGGAGCCTTGATAACCCGCCCACGAACCCGAGCAGGGCCAGGAGGATCAGGAGCCCGGGCGACGTATGGAGCCGACGATCGAGCCATGCGCCCGCGAACAGGCCTCCCACCGAGAGAAGCGCCATCTCCAGCACCATGACCGAACCCGTCATGGCGTGGTGCAGGCGGTTCGGGTCCTGCATATGCGCCTCCGCCGGGATCCGTTCCGGGCCCTAACGCATCACCCTCCGAGGGTCCCCAGGTTGGCCGTCAGCCCGAGGGTGGCGAAGGGATCCCGGGTCCCGAAGTCCCAGCCCCCTGCCGCATCCAGCACAAGGATGCCGGTGACCTTCCACAACAAGCCGCCCTGGGCCTGCCAGTCCCGGAATCCGGCATCGATCACGGTGGCCCCCTCGACGAATCCCGAGAGCGAGGAGGTGAAGGGCGTCCCGACGAGCAGGGTGAGGGGTACCCCCGTGTAGGCCACCCCCACGTTCCCGGACGAGCCGAGATCCAGTCCGGCGGTGGCCCGGAGGTCCAGGGTGGGAAGCCCGGCGGTGTAGAGGATCGCGAGAAGCCCGCTCCAACGGTCATCATCAGCCACAGGGAAGCCGCTTCGCACCAGGGCGGACAAGGCATGCTCCCCCTCGACGAGCAGCCGAAACTTGCCCTGGACGGACAGGTTGGGATCGCCCTCGTCCACGCCGGACAGGTCGAGCCCGATACTCGGTTCGAAGGAGCGCCCCACGCCGTACTTCACGCGGGCGGGCACCGTGAAGCCCTCCTGCCACCAGCCGCCGATCTCCACCTCGAGGCTCCGGGGCCGCACGAGGAAGGCGGAGGGCGAGAACGCGGGGCGATCCCCCGAGGGAGCCGCGAAGGCGGCGGCGAAGGATACGAGGGCGAGGAGCATGACGGCCCTCCTGGTGGAGACAGGATAGCACACCCATCAGAATCTTTCCATGATGAAGTCTTGACGACGGAACAGCATCGACCTGCCGACTGCTCCGGCCGGCTCCCGCCGCGGGTTATCCAACCTCGACAGGTCCGGAGCCAAAGTGCCTGGATCCGGGTCCGCCGGACCCCGTCGGGAGTCGCCGATGCCCACCGTTGTCCTCCTCCTCGTCCTCGTCGGGTGCACCGCCGGGCGGAGCGTGTTTCACGTCTGGAGTGCCGAGCGCAGCCTGGACGACGCCATCGCTGCGGGTGCGGACACCCGAGCCCTCTACGAGTTCACCCTGGCGCGCGAGTACCTCGAGAAGGCCAAGGAGGAGTCCGGTTATTCGGACTACAAGGACGCCGAGCAGCTGGCCCGGAAGGCCGAGAAGTGGGCCGTCCAGGCCCTCGAGGTGTCCACGCACGGCAGCTCCGAGCGGGAACGCCTGCTCCAGGAGGTCGAGGAGGTGGTGCCGGAGGAGATCACGCAGCCCACCTACAACCCCATGGTCCCCCTCGAACCCGAGGACGACTGACGTGCGCCTGTTCCTGCTCCTCCTCCTCGCCGGGTGTGCGGACCTCTCGGCGCTCCAACGCCAGAACCAGACCCTCATCACGCAGTTGAAGGGGCTCGAGGCGAACCGTTACGCCGTGCTGTGTGCGCCCGAGGCCCTGGCCATGGCCCAGGCCCACAGGGAGTTCGCCGAGTTGGAGTTCCGCCAGGGCAACGCGAGCCGGGCGGCCGAGCACCTCGCCATCGCCCGGCAATACGCGGACCAGGCGATCCAGGCGACGGCCACGTGTACCCTGGAGGACAGAGACCAGGATGGCATCCCGGATCTCGACGACCGGTGCCCGGACGAGCCAGAGGACAAGGACGACGACCGGGACGAGGACGGCTGCCCCGAAGCCGAGGACCAGGAGCCGCTTCTGGTCGAGCTGCCCCCGCCGCTCCCTGGGGACAGCGACGGGGATGGCCTCCTGGATGCCGATGACGCGTGCCCGGACGTACCCGAGGATCCGGACGGATTCCGCGACGCGGACGGATGCCCCGATCTGGACAACGACAGCGACGGTATCCTCGACGCCATGGACGAGTGCCCGATGCTCGCCGAGGACATCGACGGGTTCGAGGACGAGGACGGCTGTCCGGATCCGGACAACGATGGCGACGGTGTGCTGGACGTCGTGGACCGGTGTCCGGACCAGCCCGAGGACCGGGACGGCGATCGCGACACCGACGGCTGCCCGGACCTCGACGAGGACAACGACGGAATCCCCGACGACGTGGACGGATGTCCCGCCGTGGCGGAGAACGTGAACGGCTACCTCGACGACGACGGCTGCCCCGACGACAAGCCCCAGCGCATCGAGATCACCCGGGACCAGATCGTCATCAAGGAGCAGATCCAGTTCGAGACGGGCAAGGCCCGGATCCGGCCGATGTCCTTCCCCATCCTCGACGACGTGATCCAGGTGCTGCGCGACTACCCGGCCATCCGGGTCCGGATCGAGGGCCACACCGACAACGTGGGGGAGGACGCGATGAACGCCCGACTCTCGAAGTCCAGGGCAGACGCCGTTTTCGAGTACATCATCGGCAAGGGTGTCGATGCCCGCCGCCTCACCACCGAGGGATTCGGGGAGACCCGCCCCATCGACAGCAACCTCTCGGCCGAGGGCAGGCAGCGGAACCGGCGCGTGGAGTTCCACATCCTCGAGTCGGACCCGACCGCGCCGGCCGGGAGGTAGGCGACGCCGGGCAGCCCCGGTTGCCGCGTGGACCCTTCGCCGACTACACCCAGCAGACGCGCGGCTCACCGCCCCCTCGCGGGAGGCTCCATGCCCGAGGCAGCCACCGTTTCCTCCATCCACCTCCACGTCGGCCAGGAGGTCGCCTTGAGCGGGTGGATCTACAACCTCCGCGGCAGCGGGAAGGTGGCCTTCGTGCTGCTGCGTGACGGCACCGGCCTCGTCCAGTGCGTGGCCTCGGTGGACCGGCTCGGGCCCGAGACCTTCTCTCGAATCCGGCGGCTGGGGCAGGAGTCCTCGATCGAGGTCACGGGGACCGTGCAGGCCGATCCGCGGGCGACCGGCGGCTACGAGGTCCGGCTCACCGGTGTCGACGTGGTGCAGGAGGCTTTGGGGTATCCCATCACCAAGAAGGAGCATGGCCCCGCGTTCCTCTTCGACCACAGGCACCTGTGGCTGCGCAGCCGTCGCCAGCAGGCGATCCTCAGGGTCCGCGCCGCCGCGGTGCGCGCCCTTCGCGGCTACCTGGACGACCACGACTACCTCCTGCTGGACAGCCCCATCCTCACGCCCAACGCCTGCGAGGGGACCAGCACGCTGTTCGGCACCGACTACTACGGCCGGACAGCCTGGCTCACCCAGTCGGGCCAGCTCTACCAGGAGGCCGGTGCCATGGCCTTCCGGAAGACCTACTGTTTCGGCCCCACCTTCAGGGCTGAGAAGAGCGACACGCGGCGCCACCTCACCGAGTTCTGGATGGTCGAGCCCGAGATCGCCTGGGCGGATCTCGACGACGTGATGGACGCCGCCGAGGACTTCCTCGTGGAAGTGGTGGCCCGCGTGGTGGCAGAGGCGCGTCCGCACCTGGAGATCCTGGAGCGGGACATCTCCGTGCTGGAGCGTGTCCAGAAGCCCTTTCCCCGCGTCTCCTACGACGAGGCCTGCCGTCGCCTCGCGGATCGGGGGATCCCGATGGAGCCCGAGGACGACTTCGGAGCGCCCCAGGAGACGGCCTTGTCCGACCTTTACGATCGGCCGGTCATGGTCCACCGCTACCCGGCAGCGGTGAAGGCCTTCTACATGAAGCGGGACCCCGTCGCCTCGAGCCGGGCGCTGTGCGTGGATGTGCTCGCGCCGGAAGGCTACGGCGAGATCATCGGTGGCGGACAGCGCGAGGACGACGCCGACGCGCTCCTGGCACGGATCCGCGAGCACGGGCTCCCGGAGTCCGCCTTCGGCTGGTACCTGGATCTCCGCCGGTACGGATCCTGCCCCCACGGTGGCTGGGGCCTGGGCATCGAGCGGTTCGTGGCCTGGTTGTGCGGTATCCGCCACATCCGGGAGGCGGCGCCGTTTCCCCGGACCCTGGATCGCCTCGAGCCATGAAGGCCTCCGAGGTCGCTGAGCTGACCGGAGGGGTGCTGGTCGGGCCCGATCGCGGGTTCGAGGGCGTGGCGCCGCTCGGACGGGCCGGGCCCCGCGACCTGGCCTTCGCCGAGCGGACCCCGGCCACGCCAGTGCGAGCCGGTGTGCTCCTGGCCACCCGGCCCGCCACGGCCACGACCGTGGTCGTAGCCCGGCCCCGGGAGGCCTTCGTCCTCGTGTTGCAGCACCTCTTTCCCGAGATCCACCCCCAGGGTGTGCAGCCCGGGGCCTGGGTGCATCCCACGGCCCGTCTGGGCCGGCGCACCTGTGTCTATCCGGGCGCGTACGTGGGACCCGACGTGGAGATCGGCGACGACAGCGTGGTCTACCCGAACGCCGTGGTCCTTGCGGGCAGTCGGATCGGCCGGGGATGCGTGGTGGGGCCGGGGGCCGTGGTGGGCCATGCCGGGTTCGGGCTCCACGCGACCCCCGAGGGTCCCAGGCCCGTGCCCCAGGTCGGGCGGGCGGTGCTGGAGGACGGCGTGAGCCTCGGAGCCAACACCTGCGTGGACCGGGCCTTCCTCGAGGAGACGCGCGTCGGAGCTGGGACACAGATCGACAACCTCGTCCAGGTGGGGCACAACTGCAAACTCGGCAGGAACGTGGTCGTCGCGGGCCAGGCGGGCCTTTCGGGATCGGTACACGTGGGGGACGGGGCGGTGCTGGGTGGGCAGGTCGGCATCGCCGATCACGTCACCGTGGGCCCAGGTGCCCGCATCGGCGGCCAGTCGGGGGTGCACCGCGACCTGTCCGGTCCCGCGTCCTGGCTGGGAACGCCCGCTGTCCCCGCCACCCTGGCGGGACGGGTCTTCGCCGCCTGGAAGCACCTGCCCGACCTGGTCCGCAGGGTCCGCCGGATCGAAGAGCGCCTGGAGGCGCTCGCGGAGCGCGGCCAGACCCCGGGACGGGGGGGCCCACCCGATGAGCGGAGATGACGCAAGGCACGCAGGGACGGAAGAACGCCCGATTGACCCCTTCCGGACCGTGGGATATACCCCTCCGTCCCCCCATCGGACCGGCTGGACCACCCCATGAAACCCGGTTTTCTTGCTCCTGGCCACGAGCGCCGGCATCCCCCCGGGCAGGCTGTTCCGGGGGGCACCAAGGGCGATGCGGATCGGCTCTGCGTGGCCCCTGCGGCAGCCGCTGGAATCGAGACGGAGGCGCGTCGATGAATTTCATCGTCAACATGTTCCGCCAGGGCGGACCGCTGATGTTCGTGAACCTGTGCGTCCTGGTGTTCGCCCTGGCGCTCATCGCCGAGCGACTCTACATGCTGTACTTCCGACACCGGATGGACCACAAGGCCTTCCTCGCCGAGATTGAGAAGGCCCTGCTCGCGGGCAACCTGGACAAGGCCAAGCGCCTGTGCGTGAGTCTTCCCAAGCCGGCCCTGCCCAGGATCGTCCAGGCTGCGCTGGTGAACGTCCGACTCGGACCTGCCGCCATCACGGCGGCGGTCGAGGAGACCATGCTCGAGGTGATGCCCTCCGTGACCAAGCGGACGGCCCTGCTCTGGGCCATCGCCAACGTGGCGACCCTGATCGGCCTCGTCGGAACCGTGTTCGGCCTCATCCGGGCCTTCGCGGCCGTCGGTCTGGCGGCTCCCGAGCAACGCGCCATGCTGCTCACCAAGGGCATCGCCGAAGCCATGAACAACACGGCGTTCGGGCTCTCCATCGCCCTCGTGTGCATCCTGGCCCACATGCTCCTCTCGGTGCTCACCAAGAACCTCGTCGAGGGGCTGGAGCACGGATCGGTCCGCGTCCAGAACCTCCTTGCCAAGGTGCAGGCCGAGAAGGCGCTCCGGACCTCGGGCGTCGAGGCCCAGCAGTAGCGGGGGAGTGGATGGCAGCGTCCCGCTGGCAGCAGGAGGCCGAATCCAGTTCCGCAGCGGCGGAGGCGGAACTCAACCTGGTTCCCTACCTCGACATCATGGTGAACCTGGTCATCTTCCTGCTGTTCTCCTTCCAGGTGGTCATCGAGGTCTGCAGGATCGACCTCCTGGCGCCAGCCTACGGGGAGGGGGGCGGGTCGTCCTCCGCGGCCACCACGATCACCCTGGCCATCCACCAGAACGGCTACACGGTCCTCTCCAGCGACGCGGCCATGGGGGTCATCGACATCCCCTTGAAGGACGGCGACTACGATCGGGACGAGCTCCACACCAAGCTCGTCGACTGGAAGCGCACGTACGCGCTTCCGGACAACGTCATCATCACGGCCGAGCCCCGCCTCTCCTACGAGATCGTGGTCCGGACCATGGACGCCATCCGGCTGGACGGGCACTCCAACCTGTTCCCCGGGGTCACGCTCGCTCGCGCTGCGGGTGAGGTGGAGAAGCGGTGAGCGCGAACGAACCCCTGTCGGACCTGCTCCCCGCGGACGCGCACGCGTTCGATCGGTACGCGGGCCGCCCCAAGCGACGGGGCAAGTTCAAGCTGCCCGGCGAGGAGGTCACGGGGCTCAACCTGACCGCGATGATGGACATGATGACCATCCTCCTGGTCTTCCTCGTGAAGTCCTACTCGACCGACCCGGAGCGGGTACAGGTTTCCGACACCCTCCATCCGCCCTCCTCCACGTCCAGCGACGAGGTCCTCCCCGCGGTCAACATCACCGTCACCTCCGAGGCCATCATGGTGGAGGAGATACCGGTGGCCACGCTCGACACGCTCTCGGCCAACCAGCAGGAGAGTGCCTTCATCCCGGCCCTCTCGGATGCCCTCACCCGCCGGGTGGAGGAACTCAAGGAGCTGGAGCGCCTGGGCGGAGCGCCCTTCGACGGCGCGGTGCTGGTGGTGGCGCACAAGGACACGCCCTACGATCTCCTCACCACCGTCCTCTACACGGCCGGCCAGGCCCAGTTCTCCCAGTACCGCCTGCTGGTCATGAAGGCCGAGGACAAGGCCGCCCTCGAGGCGGCCGAGTAGGCACCGGTCTCCTGGGGAGCCGGTGCCCGGCCCGGCGAGCGGGGCGAGACAGGATCTCCGGGAAGCCGTACAATCGGGGGGAACCCGGAGGTGCCATGCTTCCGGCCGTATGGGTCCCGTGGCTGGTCCTGGCGTTCGGCCCCGCGTGCGTGGAACCGGACACGCCTCCGGTGGAGACCGGCGAGGCGTACCCGGCGCCCGGATTCCCGTTCCCCACGCGCAAGGGGCACCAGGTCGTCGGCGACCCGGAGGACCACGCCGAGCGGGGACAGCCCTCGGCCTGGGATCTGGACTGCATCCTCGAGGACGGCGTGGGTGCTGTGGCAGGGGGCACGGTCGTGTCCGTGCGGGACGGATTGCCTTCGGGCGAGGCCTACGGCGACGGCAACGAGGTCTGCATCCGGCAGGGGAGCACCCGGATCACCTTCTGCCACAGCCGGCTCCAAGCCGGATCCCTCGCGGAGCTCGCCACGGGGGACGTCGTGATGCTCGGCCACCGCCTGGGCGGGTGCGGCGCGAGCGGGCG
>JAFGLY010000210.1 GCA_016927815.1 Deltaproteobacteria bacterium
CGTTGTCGGGCTCGCTTGCGAGCAGCGCAGCCCAGCGGCACCTCGTCAGCCTCGCGACGGGGTCCTGGTGAGAAATGCAGGCTAGGCGCTCGCTGCGTTGGAGACGCTCATGAGGCTGGTGCTCGCGTTCGTCGTGCTGCTGTTCGCCGCCTGTTCGAGGCCTGCCCCCCCCCGAGGGCGGGGGCGAGCGTGATCTCGCCTCCAGGAGTGGCATCTGTCCGCCCATCCACCTCCGGGACGAGACCGGGGCGATCATCGATCCGAGGAATGGCATCAACGACGCAGTGCCCTACAGCCCGCGGCAGACCTGCGGGGCGACCGACTGTCACGACTACGACCTGATCACCGAGGGCTTCCACTTCACCCAGGGCAAGGGAGAGGCGCCCACGGCGACCCAGCAGGAACGTCTGGCCTGGGCCACCTCGCCGGGCAACTACGGGGGGAGCTGGTGCTCGCCCGCGCCGCTGTACCGCTACCTGTCGCCCAAGGACAACGAGTCTGCCCGCACCATCGACATGACCTCCTACACCTTCCTCACCGCGGGCTGCGGCGACTGCCACCCCGCCGGCAGCAGCGCGGCGGACGCCCGCCTCCGGGGAAAAGAGGTACACCAGTTCGCGAAGGGAGACGACCCGGGAGGATTCGTGCGGGGCGACCTGGACGACAGCGTACGTGCGTGCGACGACTGCCACGCAACGGGGGACCTGGGTGCCCCCATCGCGCGCCATGCCTGGCTGCCGCCGCTGCACTTAGACGAGCTGGCCTGCCAGACCTGCCACATCCCCGAGCGAGCCGTCAAGGCCGCCCTGGTCCAGGCCAGCGACGTGTTCAACCCCGGCGCGCGCATCCCCACCAAGGGCAAGCACCTCTGGACCTTCTACGGCCCCGACGGCGCCTGGTGGAACCACTACGGCGAACTGGAGTTGATGGGGTACGACGACAAGCCCACGGATCCGTACCGGCCGGAGTACGCGAGGTACAAGGGAAAGATCTTCCCCGTGAATCGCATCCACTCCGCCTGGCTCGGCATCGAGATCGAGGGACAGCCAGCGCTCATGCAGCCGAGGATGGGCGACATCTACAAGATGTGGGATGCCCACCAGAAAGACCCCGGCCGATACCCGCGCCTCGCAGAGATCGTGGACGATGGCGGCGACGGTGTGCCAGAGATCAACCGGCCTGCCGAGATCGAGGCCCTCATCGCGTCCGTCACCGAGGTGTTGCGCGCGATCTCCTACCCCATGGACGGCAAGCGGGTGGTTTGGGTCAGCGACGACCGGGTGTACGCATCGGGCACCGAGTACCGCACCGTCGACGCGGAGCCATGGGAGGCCTCGCCCTTCGCCAACGTCCACAAGTACAGTCACGACGTGTACCCGGCTCGGGCCGCGCTCGGGGCTGGCGGCTGCACGGACTGCTACGCCCACAACGCTGGCTTCTTCGACCGGCCGATCCTGGAGCGCGCCTTCGGTGAGGATGGGCGGCCGGTGTGGACCTCTGGGGCCGGCCTGCTCGGCTTCTCCGAAGCGCAGGTGCGCCTGGGTGCCTTTCGTGAAGCTTGTCTCAAGCCGGCCATCTACGGCCTGCTCGCCCTGGCGATCAGCCTGGCCGCCGGACTTGGAGTGCGCTCCTGGACCACGGGCGTCATGGGGTGGATCGCCACCTGGGGCCGCCGGGCTGGTGTGCTCTTCGTCCTCGCCGTGGTGGGAATGGGGGCCATCGTGTGCAGCTCCCCCGGCCTGGCCGAGTACGCGGCCCTCTCGCACTTCACGCTCGATGCCCTTCACTTCCCGGTGGCGGCGGTCGTGCTGCTCCTCGGCGCGCTCTCCAGCACGGCCCCCGACGACAGGCGCACCGGCGTGTCGCTCCGGTGGGTCGGGTTCGCTGTGATCGCGGCGACCAGCGCCTGCGGGGGGCTGATGCTCGTCAAGGTGGAGGCGCTGGCGAGCCTGGTGAGGTTCGCCTACACCGGCTTCGACATCGGGCTCGTGGCCCTGCTGGTCGTCACGGTCGTCCAGCTCGCACTGCGCCTGCTCGGTGGGACGCGCAAGAGGTCGTGACGAAGGACCGGCGGGGACGTGTCAACTCTTACGGTGCTGGATGGAGTCGATGACGCCCATGGTCCCCGGCGTGATCTCCGCAGCGTTGGCCTCGTCCGTGTCGAGGTGCATCTCCAGGCGGTAGTCGGGGTGGACCCGCACCACCACGTCGCCGAACACCAGCGAGCGCAGGTGGCTGGTGCCGTCCACGCGTACGCGGATCTCGTCGCCGTCCCTCAGGCCGTAGCCCAGGGCATCCTCGGGCGTCATGTGGATGTGTCGCATGGCGCAGATGACACCCTCGTCCAGCTGGACGCTCCCCACCGGGCCCTCGATCGTGATCCCCGGACTGCCCCGAACGTCGCCGGACTGGCGAACCGGCGCGTCCACGCCGAGCCGGTACTCCTCGGTGCGGGAGATCTCGACCTGGGTGGAGGGGCGGACGGGCCCCAGGACGCGGACCCGGTCGACCCGGCCCTTGGGCCCCACCAGGTCCACCGTCTCCTCGCAGGCGAACTGGCCGGGCTGCAGGAGCGGCGCCCGGAACGTGAGCGTGTGGCCGGGCCCGAACAGGGTCTCCACGTGCGCCTGGGA
>JAFGLY010000064.1 GCA_016927815.1 Deltaproteobacteria bacterium
CCGCAGCAGGGGGAATGTGAGAAATGCAGGCTAGACCGGGTGGCTCCCGGTGAGGTCCTCGGTGACCTCCTCGCCGGCCTGGAGCCGCTCCCGGCGCCGCCGCCAGCGCCGAACCAGGTCCCACGTGAGCCAGGCCACCACCCCCGCCAGGAGCGCGACCCCCAGCACCCTCGCGCGCTCCATCCACAACAGCGCCCGGGTGATGGAGGCGCCCCACCTCCAGCCGATCGTGACCCACAGGCCGACGGTGATCAGGGCGGCGAGGCCGTCGATCAGCCAGAAGCGCCGGAGGGGCATACCCGTGGCTCCAGCAAGGAAGAACGCCGGGAACCGCATCCCCGGGCACATGCGGCAGATGGCGATGGTCCAGGCGCCGAACCGCTTGTAGAACGCCAGGATACGCCGGCTTCGACGCCGTCCGATGAACCGCGCCAGGAGGCCCCGCGGGTGCAGGCCCACCCGATGGCCCAGGAGCCAGGGAACCGTGTCCGCCAGGCACACCCCCACCCAGCCGACCCCGTAGGCCCACGGAAGCAGTTCGGGCCGGTGATGGGCGAGCAGGCCCGCCGCCAGCAGGCCCACGTCCTCCGGGATGGGGGAACCGAAGGCCGTGGCCAGGAGCGCCACGAAAACGGCGACGAGACCGTACCGGAGGAGGAGATCCATGGAGAACGCAGCGGGGGGAAGGGGAGAGCGGGCTCGGCGTGGAGGCGATCAGGGCTGGGGGGATGGTGCCGGCGGGGGCACCATCGGGGTCCATCCCAGGGCGCGCGTGGCGAAGGCCCAGGTGTCGGCGGCTTCGTCGAGCCGCATGGCCCGGGGCTTGCCCGCACCGTGACCCGCACGGGTCTCGATCCGGATCCGGATGGGAGCGGATCCGGACTGGGCCGCCTGGAGCGCGGCGGCGAACTTGAAGGAATGGGCTGGGACCACGCGATCGTCGTGGTCTCCGGTGGTGAGGAGCGTGGCCGGGTAGGCGATCCCGGGCTTCACGTTGTGCAGAGGGCTGTAGGCGTAGAGGACCGGAAACATGGCCGGATCGTCGGACGTGCCGTAGTCCGACGCCCAGGCCCAGCCGATGGTGAAGGTGTGGTACCGGAGCATGTCCAGGACGCCCACCGCCGCCAGGGCTGCACCGAAGAGGTCCGGCCGCTGGACGAGGCAGGCACCCACCAGAAGGCCGCCATTGGACCCGCCCTGGATCGCCAGCCGCTCGGGCCGGGTCCAGCCGCTCGACACCAGCCACTCGGCGGCGGCGATGAAGTCGTCGAAGACGTTCTGCTTGCGGTCCAGAATGCCCGCCTGGTGCCAGGACTCGCCGTACTCGCCCCCGCCTCTCAGGTTGGCGACGGCGTACAGGCCCCCCATCTCCATCCACTGGAGGGCGGTGACCCGGAACGACGGCGTGAGCGATGCGTTGAAGCCACCGTAGCCGTACAGGAGCGTCGGGACGTCGCCGGTGGGCGTCACGTCCCGGCGGTGGGAGACGGTCATCGGGATCCGGGTGCCGTCCCGGCTGGCGTAGAACACCTGCTCGGTGACGTACGCCTGAGGATCGAAGGCGACCTCGGGTCGGTGCCAGCAGGTCACCTCCCCCGAGGCCGTGTCGTAGCGGTAGATGGTCCCCGGATCGGCGTAGGAGGTGAAGGAGAAGAAGGTCTCAGTGTCGTCGCTCCGGCCGCCGAACCCCCCGGTGGACCCGAGGCCCGGTAGCGGGACGGTTCGTAGGAATCGACCGTCCAGGTCGAACACCCGGACGAGGGACGTGGCGTCGTGGAGGTAGGAGGCCACGAACCGGCCACCGACCAGCGAGGCTCCCTGGAGCGTGTCCTCGCTCTCCGGGATCACCTCGGTCCGGATCTCGGGACGGGCGATGTCGAGGCTCACCACCCTGGATCGCGGCGCGTCCTTGTTGGTCTGGAACCAGAACCGCGTGCCGTCGTTGCCCAGAAAGGACCAGGAGGCGTCGTATCGGTCGAGCACCGGGACGAGGCTCCAGTCGGGATCCCGCAGATCGTCCACGTAGACCCGGTTCTTCTCCTCGGTGCTCTCCCAGATGTGGACCACGAGCCACCGGCCGTCCTCCGAGACGACAGGTGAGAAGCCCCACTCCGGGTGATCCAGTCGCTCGTACACCTGCACGTCCCGTTCCTGGGGCGTCCCGACCGCGTGGTACCAGAGCGTCTGGTTCTTGCTGACCGACTGGAGGGCGGACTCGGGCTCTGGGTAGCGGGCATAGAAGAACCCCTTTCCATCCGGCATCCAGGACGCGCCCGAGAACTTGATCCACTGCAGCCGGTCCACGAGGTCGTGGCCCGAGTCCACCTCGCGGACGTGCCACGTGGTCCAGTCCGATCCTCCGTCCGAGAGGCCGTAGGCCAGGAGGCGGCCGTCCCGGCTGGGTGCGTACCCCGCGAGCGCCACGGTTCCGTCCGACGACAGGGCGTTGGGATCGAGGAGCAGCCTGGGTTCGCCCTCCAAGCCCTCGGTCCAGTACAGCGGAGCCTGGTTCAGGGTGCCCGGATTCCGTCGGTAGAAGTAGCGTCCGCCCTCCCTCCAGGGAAGGCCGACCTGCTCGTAGTCCCAGAGGTGGTCGAGCCGGGCCCGGATCGCGTCCCTCACAGGAGCCACCTCCTGGATCCAGGATCGGGTGAGCTCGTTCTGCGCGTCGATCCAGGCACGGGTGTCCGGCGCGTCCGGATCCTCCAGCCAGCGGTACGGGTCTGCGACCCGTACGCCGTGGTAGGTGTCCACGACGTCGTCGCGGCGGGCCTCCGGGTAGCGGAGCGCGGGAACGGGGGCGTCCACCGGAGCAACGGGCCGGACGCAGGCGCCGGCGAGGAGGAGGGCGGGGATCAGGTGCATGGCGTCGCCTGGGGGGACAGGCCACGGAGGAACGCGGCCGCATCCTCCGGAGGCGTGGGGTTGACGGAGCCGCCCGAGGCCCACTCGAATCCGCCGATGGGCAGGAGACGAGGCAGAATCTCGAGGTGCCAGTGCCACGATGCGTCCAGGTCCGGGCCCGGCGTGACCGTCGGGGCCAGGGCCTGGGGGTTGGGCCCCGTGTGGAGCACGAGGTTGTAGGGCGGATTCCCGAGACCGGCGTCGAGGCGGTGGAGGGCGTCTCTCAAGATCCTGGCCAGCGCGGTGATCTCGTCGGGCGTGGCCTGGGTGAAGGCGGGCCCGTGCCGGCGGGGCATCACCAGGAGCTCGAACGGCACCCGGCTCGCATAGGGGCAGAGCACGACGAAGTGCGGGTCGCTGTGGACGATGCGGCTGCCGTCGTGCAGTTCCTGCTCGAGGAGGTCGCAGAACACGCACCGCCCGTGGTCCCGGTACCTGTCCAGGGCGTGTCCCATCCGGGTGGCCACGGCCGCCGGGGTGACGGGCATGGCCAGGATCTGGCTGTGAGGATGGGCCAGCCGAGCGCCAGCCTGGGCTCCGTGGTTCTTGTACACGAGCACGTGTGCGAGGCGTCGATCCTCGAAGAGATCGCGCTGGCGCGACTGCCAGGCCTCCATCACCCGCCCGACCTGCGTGTCCGTCATGTCCGCCAGCGTAGCCTCGTGGTCGGGGGACTCCACGACCACCTCGTGGGCCCCGAGCCCGTCCAGCCGACGGTGGACCCCCTTGGCCGAACCGTGCAGATCCCTCTCCACGCGGAGCGCCGGGACCCGGTTGGGCACGACCCGGACGCACCAGGGCCCCGAGCCCGATGGTTCCGCTCGAAGGGACAGCACCTCCGGGGGCGTGGCCCGCTCGTTTCCTGGGCAGAACGGACAGGAACCGGCGGCGCCGGGCGGAGGCTCGGCTCGGACGGGCTCGAGACGCGGGGCAACCTCCGGGGCCACGACGACCCAGTGCCGATGGATCGGATCCTGCCGGAGTTCGGACATGGCGCTCCCCTTACACCGACCAGTGGAGGAGGTCGAAATCCGGGCCGGGCGCCTCTGCCTCCACCTCTCCATCGGCAGGCACGCGTTGCGCCGGGCCGTCCGGCAGCAGGATCTCCAGGTGGAAGCGGACCCGGTTGCCTCCCGCCACGCCCAGCGGCCCGAGGTCCACGGCGGCCTCCCAGACCCGATCCGCAGCGTGGCGTCCGCCCGTGGCCCCGCCTGCGACCAGGCGGCCGTCGGGCGCGGGAAGGAGCACGCATCCCCCGTGGGGTCCCTCGAGGTGGATGCGTACGGTGGCGCGGGCGAGCCGGTGGGGAGCCTCTTCGGTCGCGGGCCATGCACGCAGGAACAGGCGCGCGTCGTCGAAGCCGAAGTCGAGTCGGACCACCACGGGGTCCGACGCAGCCATGGCCCCCGGTCGGGGGTCGATCGTGCCTGCACCGGCCCACTCGTAGAATCCCGTGCACAACCCGTCGATCCGTGGGCGAATCCGGGCGGAGGGGGCCAGGACCGAGGAGTCTGGAGGGGTCTCCGGATCGGAGATCGGACGGTCGAGGGCAGCCGGCGGCGTGCGTCCGAGCGCGGCCCAGGCCGCGCTGAGGGTGGCGCGGAACAGCGCATCGAAGACCGCCTTGTCAGAGGACGGGTGATCGTCGCCGAGCCACCAGAACCCGTCGCTGCCCTCGGCCCGGAGCAGGAGATCCCTAGCGCGATCGAGGTCGGACGAATCGACCTGCCGGGAGGGGTGCTCCCACGGGTCCCGGGCCTCCTGGAGCAGCGCCCAGGCTCGGGTCTTTTCCGGATGCCCGATCCAGGTCGCGAAGCGGGCGTCGATCCAGGATCCGGCTCGGAAGTGCGGCAGGGGCGCAGGTTCGAGCGATCCGGCGGCCTCCGAGAACGTCGCGGTGTCGAGATCCGGGGACTCCGCGAGGGCCTCGTAGAGCGTCTTCAAAAAGGAGAATCCACGATTCTCGTAATACTCCCAGGCGTTTTCGCCATCGAGGATGATGGGCAGGCAGCCGTGATCGGGGCAGGCGGCCCGGCGGGCCCGGACCCGGTCCAGGAGATCGACCACGGCGTCCTGTGCCCGCCAATGGGCATAGGTGAAGCCGATGCGATCCGAGAGTTCCGTGTCGCGGAAGAACAGGCGGGTGTGGCGCGTGCCGTCGAGCCTCCAGGGCTTCATGTGCGCGCAGGCGTCCCCGGCTTCCAGCGAGCGCTGGAGAACCCGTCTGTCGCTGGCCGTCCAGACGATCCCCAGGTCGTCGAGCATGCGGATCACCGGATCCGAGAGGCTCCCCTCGGACGGCCACAGGCCGGCCGGTTCCCGACCCAGGAGCGCACGGACCCGTTCGCGGCCGCGGACCACCTGCTCCCGGGCATCCTCGGGACAGCGGAAGGAGACAGGTCCGATGTCGGCCTCGGGATCCGCTTCACGAGCCGCGGCGGTGTCCCACACGAGCGGCAGGATGGGATGGTGGAGCGGCGAGGTCGAGACCTCGATGCGGTTCTCCTCCCACAGGCGCCGGTAGAGAGGGATCACGCCGCGAAGGAACCGGTCCTGCACGTCGAGAAGACGGTTTCGTTCGTCCTCGGTGAATCCGCCGTTCAGCCGCTCGAGCAGGTGGGCCACGAACGGGTCCTCCCGGAGCGTACGGCCCGACCATGCGAGGTGGAACAGCACCTCGAGGTCGATCCAGTCCGCGTCCGACCGTTCCGGGACGTCGGGTGCGCCCGGCCGGCTACCGGCCTGGCGGTGGAGGCGCTCGTACGCCGGAAACGACCGGACGAAGCGCTCGACGTTGACCGAAAAAAGGCGTTCGGAGAGGAACTTGCGATCATCGGGCCCAAGCCGGTGGACCGGCCTCCGGCAGAGGCGGTACAAGCGGTCTCGGGGGCCCCGGGTTGCCAGGGCGTCCAACTGGTCGAGCAGGATGGGCGTGAGGTTGAAGGTCAGCCGGACGGACGCCGGCGCCTCGGCCGCGAGCCGGGCCATGTCGTAGTAGTCGGCCAGGGCGTGCAGGCGGACCCACGGCAGCACGTCCTCGTCTCCGGCCAGGGACCGGTAGTCGGGCTGGTGCATGTGCCAGAGCAGCAGGATGCGCACCCGTTCCTCCGCATCCGAAAGTCGCCGGTCGGGCATCATAGCCCGCGGGACCCGTGGGGACCGGCGGATCCGCCGAGCCGGGTTATCGGGTGGGCCCGGAGCCGGGAATGAAGCACACCCTCCTGCCCCTCCTCGCCTGTCCCGCCTGCGGCGGGTACCCCCTGGCCCTCGCGGTCTCGCGGGCCACGCGGGAGACCGCCTGGTCTGCCCACGTCTCCGGCGACGCGCCCGGCTACGACCGGAAGGCCCGCACGATGGAGGACGTCCTGGAGGGGACGCTGACCTGCGAGGCCTGCGGCCGGACCTACCCGGTGTCCAACGGCATCCCCCGCCTCCTCACGGATCCGGACCGCGCGCCCCCGGCGTCGGCCCATGCCTGGACCACGTTCGACAAGGCCGAGCGGGTCTGGGAAGAGGCCTTCCTGGACGTGATCCAGCCGCTCGAGCCGGCGGACTTCCTCGGCCGCACCGCGCTCGACGCGGGGGCCGGTTTTGGTCGCAACGCCCTCTTCGCGGCCCGGTACGGCGCGGAGGTGGTGGCGCTCGACGAGTCGCCCGAGGCCGTGGACGCGGCCCGTCGCAACCTGGCGGGCCTGTTCTCCGCCCACGTGGTCCAGGGCGACGTGACGGCGCCTCCATTCCGGGAGGGCGCCTTCGACCTCGTCTTCTGTCTGGGCGTCCTGCACCATCTCCGGGAGCCGAGGCCCGCGTTCGACCGTCTGGGCCGTCTCCTGCCCTCGGGCGGCCGGCTCTCGGTGTGGGTCTACGGGCCTCGCCAGGGGTTCACGGCCCTGGCCAACCGAGCGCTCCGCAGCCTGACCACGCAGATGGAGCCTCGGCAGCTCCACCGCGTCTCCCGGGGGATCGCCCTGGGTCTGCGGGTCTTCTCCCATACGCCCACGCGCTACCTGGAGCCGATCCCGGTCCTTCGGGGCGTGGTCCACCACCTCCCGGTCCACGACCACCACCGCTGGCCCTTTCCGGTGGTGGTGGCGGACGTCTACGATCGCCTGCGCATCCCGGTCACGCACACGTTCACGGGGGAGACCGTGGAAAAGTGGTTCGAGGACCAGGGATTCGTGGACATCGTGGTCACCCGGCGCGTGCGCAACAACGAGTCGTTTCGCGGCACGGGCGTGAGACGCTGAATACGGCCGCCCACCGAGATGGAGGAGAGGCTGTGGACTACAGACTGTAGACTGTAGGCTGTAGGAGGTTGGGGGCGAGGAGCGTCTCGCCAGGTCACGAGCGGGGGTGGCGGGCTCGTACACCACGACCCGAGACTCTACCTGCGGGCGGCGAGGTGGAGTGGACACCAGAGGGTTCGGGAACAGAAGTTGACTCCTTCTGGACCTGTGGTAAGCAACTTTTGTGCCATCTGAGACCTCCGATCACCAGGCCATCCGAACCGCCGCCGCGGGTGACGTCCTGCTGCGTGCCAAGGGCCTGGGGGTGTCGGCCCCGGCCATGGCCCGGATGGAGGCGGAGGGATCCATCGAGCGCCTCGCTCCCGGGATCTACCTGGGAGCCAAGGTTCCACGGCATGTCCTGTCGGAGGCGGCCGCGTGGTCCCTCCGCTTCCCATCGGTCGTCGCCGGCCTGCTCACCGCCGCGCACCACCACGACCTCACCGACGCCTTCACGGGCGGCACCTGGCTGCTCTCCCCCAAGGGAGCGTCCTTCCCCCGCAGTCGCACCTTCCCGCTGGAGGTCGTCCAGGTGGCACGGTGGATGATGGATCCGGCCCACGACGAGGACAACGACTTGGAGACGCTGACGGTCCACGGTGCGCCCGTCCGGGTCACCGGGGCGGACCGTACGGTGATCGACCTCTGGCGCTACCCCGGGCGCATCGCGTCCGAGCACGCGCTCCACGCCCTGCGCCGCCGCATCGCCGGGAGGGGCTTCGACCTCCCCCGCTTCTCCCGCCTGGCCCGACGCCTGGGCGCCTGGTCCCGCATCGAACCGGTGCTCACGGGGATGCTGCTGGGATGAGCCGCCGCCGTCCGACCGCTCCGTTGCCCAGCGCGTGGCCAACCGTGCCCGGGAGCGCCGTCTAGCGCGGGACGACGGCTTCGTCGCCTACGCCATGGACCGCCTGCTCTACCGCCTCGGGCGATCCCCGCAGGCTGGCGCGTTCGTCCTCAAGGGCGGGGTGCTGGTGGCCCACCTCGTCCGTGCTCCCCACCGTTTCACCCGCGACATCGACGTCCTGCGGAGCCACGGACCTCCCGACCCGGACGAGATGCGGCGGCGGTTCCGGGACATCGTCGCGGTCCAGGTCGACGACGGGGTCGCCTTCGACCCCGCGGGCGTCCGTGCCGTGCCGGCCGACCACGACGAGGACGGGTACGACGGCGTGAAGGTGTTCGTGCGCGCCAGGATCGGCCAGACCGAGGTGGACCTCCGCATCGACGTGGGGTTCGGCGACGCGCTTGTCCCGCCGGCGATCGCGGCCGAGTTGGAGCCGTTCCTGCCCGGCGACGTCCCCGCTCGGGTGCTCGCGTACGAGGCCGGCCCCGTCGTCGCGGAGAAGGTGGAGACCCTCCTGTCGAGGTTCCCGCTCGTCCACCACCGGCTCAAGGACCTGCTGGACGTGGTGGTGATGGCCGCCAGCCTCGACTTCGACGGCTCGTCCCTCGTCGGGTCGCTGGCGGCGACGTTGGCCCGCCGAGGGACACCGCCCGATCCCCGGGTGCTGGACGACATGCGCGACGTCCTCACGGGGCGTCGCTGGCAGGCGGACTGGACCGCGATGCGACGCGAGAAAGCCGTGGTGGGGCACCTCGACCTCACGGAGGCGGTGGCTCGCTTCGACGCCTTCGTCCGACCGCTGCTCGTGGCCGTGTCCACTTCGGCGACCATCGGGCACTGGGGACCAGGCGGCCCCTGGTCGACAGGTGGCGATGGGCGGTGAAAGCCCTACAACCGCTCGCCCAGCACGAGGTGGGCCGCGTCGGCGGCCTCGCCGCCGGAGTCTTCCTCCCAGATCCACTGCAGGGGTGCGGATTGCTGCTGCCAGACCGGCCCGTCAGCTCAGTCCCCTCGCCGACTCCACCTGCACCTTCAACTCCGCTCCTGGCGCCAAGAACGCCGCTCCGGTCCTGTTCGGCAGCGGGACCGAGTTCGAGACCGAGTTCGAGTTCACCGCCTCCCTCACCCGGCGCCTGTCGGCGCCCCCCTCTCCCAAGGGGGAGAGGGGGCAGGGCACGCAGTGCCCACCGAGATGGAGGAGAGGCTGTAGACTGTAG
>JAFGLY010000065.1 GCA_016927815.1 Deltaproteobacteria bacterium
ACGCCACGGAGGGCGAGCGAGAACGGCGCGGCCCCAGCGAGCAGATCGGCGGCCGCAGCAGGGGGAATGTGAGAAATGCAGGCTAGGGCTCCGTCCCGGCCGGAGCCTCCGACGGCTCCCCCGCTTCGGGCGGGGCTTGGGTCAGGGCCTCCGCCTCTGGCAAGGCCTCGGGCAAGACCTCCGCTTCCGGCAGGACCTCCTCGTCCTCGGAGGGATCGGGAGCCTCGGACGGGATTTCGGGAAGGGTCGTCGGGGCGGTCTGGGGACTCGGGACGCCGTCGGGCGGGAACCGGAACGGTTCGAAGAGGCGATCCCGTCCGGGCGGCAGCGTGAGCACGAGCGGAGCGGTCGGTGCCTCTCCCTCCGGGACGCCCTCGGTCGCGACCGCTCCGGTGGGCAGGCCGGTGAGGGCGTCCACCGGAACCCGGGTGAGATCGCCGACCGGAACCGGATCTGCTGCCTCCTGGACCGGGCCCGAAACCTCGACGAGCCCGGCCTCGGCCATACCCCGGACCACGAGTACCCAGGCGGGCAACGCCCCGGAGGCGCCGGCCACGCGCAAGCCGCCCCTCCGCATGGGCGTGTTGTCGTCGTAACCGACGTAGGCGGCCACGGTGTACCCGTTCTCCAGGACCGGGCGGCCTTCTCCGACCCCCGGCACGAAGCCCACGAACGCTGCGTTGCGGTACTGGTTGGTGGTGCCGGTCTTTCCGAGCAGCGGCCAGGGCACCCCGCCGACCTGGACCGCGTTCCGCGCCCGCTGCCCAGTGCCCCACCGGACGACGTTGCCGAGGATGTCCGCCACCATGCGTCCGGGATGCGGATCCACCACGGGCACCCCCGAGCGGTCCGTCCGGTACAGGAGGTTTCCGTCGCGATCCCGGATTTCCTCCACGATCTCCCAGGGCTCCGGCGACGCGGTCATCGCGTGGGAGGTGCGCAGGCCGGGGACCGACCCCTCCTGGTACGCGGTCCCGGGGAACCGGAACGTCCTCCCCTCGAGGACGGTCTGGTAGAGGGTGGCGATCTCGAGGAGACTCGCGTCCACCGCGCCGAGCGGCAGGGAGAGCACCGGCGGGAACGCACGGTTCACGCCTGCGGCGCGTGCCAGCCAGGCCACGTAGCGCAAGGCCACGGTCCGGCGGAAGTCCGGGTTCCAGGAGATCGATGCCCAATCCCACGGATCGAGGCCTCCCAGGTGGGCCACCTGGCGCTCCTGCGCCGCCCGGAGCGCCTCCAACGTGGACAGCCGGAGGAGCCCATCCACCACGAGGTCGCCCAGGCGCGGCGCGGGCCCGGAGGCCAGGTCCTCCAGGTCGGTCGGAGAGGCGTCGGACAGCGCCACGAAGTCAGGGGGGGGTGCACCCGAGAAGCACCCCAGCGTGCGATCGGCGGCACGCCAGGCGAGCGGCGAGGGCCCGTCGGGGTAGCGGTCCGCAGCCAGGATCGCGGCCAGGGCTTGGGCCTCCTCCCGGCACGTCCGACCGAGCGTGTCGAGACGCTGGAAATCGTGCGAAAGGGCGGATAGATGAGCACTACGGATTGCCTTGGCCGTCTGCCGACTCGCACGCGCCCGCTCCTCCTCGAAGCCCCGACCGTAGTGCAGGGTACGCACCTCGAGGACGTCCGGGTGGACCCCCACGGCCTCGATGCGCGCGAGCACCTCCGACCGCGCGGCCTCGAAGGCGGTCTCCTCCAGCCGGGAGGCGATGGGGAGAACCCCGTGGACGTCGCGGATCCGAACCGTCCAGGCCTCCCTCGGCTCCCCGGGCCGCTCCGCCAGGTCCAGGTGTTCGGCCAGGGCCCGGAAACGCTGCGCGTCGAGACGGTCCACCAGGTGGTAGAGAAGCCAGATGGTGGCGAGGTTCTCGGACTTCGTGCCAGCCCAGGCCAGCGAGACCCGAGGCGGCCCCTCGTGGTCGGGACGGGGGTAGTACCAGGTGCCCTCGAACGGGAACACGCCCCGCCGGTTGTCCAGTTCGTCGGTGGGCAGCCATCCGAGCTGGATCGCCGCCCAGTAGACCAGCGGCTTCCAGGTGGAACCGAACTGCCGGGTGGCGGTGACGGCGCGGTTGAAGTCCTTGTTGTCGCTCCCGCCCACCAGGGCGCGCACGCGACCCTTCTCGAGGACCACCACCGCGCCCTGGAGACGAGGTCGGATCTCGACGTCGCAGGTGGCGCGGCCGGCCTTCACGGACCGGATCGAGGCCCGGACCACGCTGCCCGCCGGGAGCGCAGCCAACAACGCGTCCACGTCGGAGGCCGCACCCCGGACCCAGGGATCCCCGCGGGCCGAGCGGACCCGCACGTCGGCCAACCGTTGCAGCCCCTCCCGGTCCACCCGGCAGCGCAGGTGCCCGTCCTCGGCGCGGATGGCTCCGGCCTCGGGTTCGACCCCTCGCCCGGCTCGGATCGGCGCACCTCCGAGATCCAGCACCAGGGTGCGCTTCGTCCCCTCTCCCTCCGGTCCGACCACCGTGGCGTCCAGGAGCGTACGCTCCCGAGGCATGGCGGAAAGAGGCGATCGGGGCGACCGCTCCCGCGGCAGCAGGAGGTCGGTCGCCCCCTTCGCGTCCAGGAATCCCCCCAGCTCGGTGAGGTGGTGGACGAGACCGTAGTTGGCGGCGTCTTGCGCCCTCCGGTCGAGCGTCGTCACGATCTGGAGCCCCGCGGTGGAGGCGTTCTCGATGCCGGCTCGGGCCAGCACGTCCGGGAACGGTGCGCGGGCCAGCCGGTCCTCCACGAGGTCCAGGAGCACCGACCGCTCCCACGAGAAGCGCCCACGCTTGAAGGGCACCGGCCGGACCTCCAGTTCGCGTCGGGTCTGTTCGGGTAGGAGGCCGGTCTTCGCCATGCGCCCGAGGACATAGGCGGTCCTTCGGCGGGCCCGCTCCCGTGCCTCTTTCTGGTCCTCCTCGCTGCGACCGATCCAGGGGTTGTACCGCGCGGGGGCCTTGACCATGCCCGCCATGAATGCGCACTCGTGGAGATCGAGGTCCCGGGCGTCCTTGTCGAAGAAGTAGCGCGCCGCGATCCCGATGCCCCTTCCGTTGCCCGAGACATGGAACTGGTTGACGTAGAACTCGAGGATCTCCTCCTTCGAGTAGAGCGCCTCCAGCCGCATGGCGTTCCGCATCTCCTCCCACTTGGACCGGAGCGTTCGATCCGGCCGATAGAACAGGTTCTTGGCCGTTTGCTGCGTGATGGTGGATCCTCCGGCCACCACGGCTCCGGCCTTCAGGTTGATCCACGCGGCGCGCAGGATGCCCTCTGGATCGACCCCTCCGTGTTGCCAGTAATGCTGGTCCTCGGCCGCGACGATGGCGTCCACGCAGGCTTGGGGAATCTCGCCGTAGGGAACGTAGATACGGTGCTCGCGGGCGAAGAACACGCCGATGCGCGTCTTCTGGTCGTTGTAGAAGACCGGGCTCTCCTCCGAGATGATGTCCAGGATGGCCTCGCGGGAGAAGGGATCGCCCGGAGAGGGTCGGGGGGCCGTTCCTCCGCACGACGCCAGTCCCGCCAGGGCGGCCAGAAGGGCGAAGACGCGCAGGAACGCGCGGGGAACGGGTGCCGCGGGCAGCGGGGCGGGTCTCATGGGGTTCGGTTCCTCCGGCCACGGGCGACCTCCTGGAGGAGGGTCTCCACGGCCTCGACGGCTGTGCTCCAGGGCATCGCCTCCGCAACGGCCCGGCAGCGGTCGCCGAGGTGCGGGGTGCGCAAGGCTCGCTCCAGGGCCTCGGCGAAGCCCCGGGCGTCGGTCGGATCCCCGACCGCCATCCAGGGTTCGGGCAGGAACGCCGACGCGCCGTCGGATCGGCTCGTGATCGGCGGGGTACCTGCTGCCATGGCCTCCAGGACGACGTTCGAGGCGGCGTCGTACCGCGTGGGCAGGAGCAGTGCGTCGGCCGCGGCGAGCAGGCGCTCCGGATCCCGGCGATGCCCCAGGAACCGCGCCTCCACGCCCAGTTGGCGCGCCCTCCGGCGCCAGTGCCCCGTCCGATCCCCGCCGGCCACCCACAGGACCCGCCCCGGCATGCGAGCGGCGACCTCGAGGGCCGTGGCGAGTCCCTTTCGGCGGAATCCGTCTCCGAGGAAGAGGGCCACGATCGCCTCGTCCGGGACGCCGAGATCCCGCCTCAGGTCACGTCGGGCCTCCGGGTCGGGTCGAAAGCGGCGGGCGTCCACACCGTTGGGCACCACGCGCACACGCGCGGGGTCCACGCCGTAGCGATCCGCGAGCTGGCGGGCCGGGGCCGGCGCGTTGGCCACCACCGCTCGGGCGCTCCGGACGCAGGCCCTGTCCAGAGCGAGCTCCACCCGGTGCCGCACCGACACGCGCCATCCGGGCAGGGTGTCGAGGTAGGCCCGGTGGCAGCCCCCTCCGGCGCGGTACACGTCCAGGCCCGGCACCCGGGACAACCCCAGGGACACGTCCGGCGCGATCCGCCGCACGACCCGCCGTGCGAGGCTGGCGAAGGCGAGCATGGACACGGCGCTTCCCACCCGGGGCACCCACAGGCGGCGGATCCGTGCCCCGGGGGGCGAACCGATGGGGTCGTTGCACGCCATGCACACCACGTGGACCTCGTGACCTCGCTGGAGCAAACCTCGAGCCAGCGCCACAGAGGCCCGCCCGGTTCCGCCGTCGGCCGCATGGCGTTTCACCACGATCGCGACCTTCAAGGGTCCATGTCCATGGCCCGGCGTCGTGGGCGGCCCTCGGATTCCACGCGACGATCCGTGGCAGGTCCGCTCCGGATCGTCGCGCCCTGCTCCTGCTGCTCCATCCACCGCCGGCTCCACTTGAGCAGCGTGTAGAGGGCTCCCAGGCTCGCCACCACCAGGCCCCTTGTGCCGTCCCGGTACCCTCCCTGGAGCAGGTACCCGCGCACGAACCTCCAGGGCGGCCGGACCGCCAGGTCCCACCAGTGGGCCCGCCGGTTCGTGCCAGCGGCCCACGTGGCCGAGTAGCGGTCCAGGGTGGAAAGGTGCTCGCCCAGGTCCCGGTAGGGGTGGTGCTCCAGGTCGCCGTGGAGCGACGCCGTCGGGCCCGGAACCTCGAGCCGGTCGTGGGGATCCTCTCCCACCCAGCGCCCCCGTCCCCGTCGGACGAGCCTCAGGCGCCGGTCCGGATACCAGCCCCCGCCGACCAGGGGCCGACCCAGCCAGTGGTTGCGCCGGCAGACATGAAAGCCCTCCACCGGCGGATCCTCGGCGAGGACGCGCCGGATGGCCTCGGCGAGAGGCGCTCCCACGCGCTCGTCCGCGTCCAGGGCGAGCACCCAGGGATGCGCGGCCTCGGCCAGGGCACGGTTCTTCTGCGCCACGTGGCCGGGCCAGTCGGTCCGGACCACGCGCGCGCCGAGCCCGCGCGCCACCTCGGGTGTGCCGTCGGTGGATCCCGAGTCGAGCACCACGACCTCGTGGGCGAACGCGACCGACCGGATGGCGTCTCCGATCCGATCGGCCTCGTTGCAGGCGATGATGACGACCGAGAGAGGAGACATGGGCGTACCGGGGAACGCCTGCGCCTCTATCCCGCCTCGGGATCCCGTCCGCCTTGCGGCAGGAGGGTGCGGGGAATAGGAAACCCGGCGCACACAGGATGGCGACGTAGCCAAGAGGTCCAAGGCAGAGGTTTGCAAAACCTCGATTCACCGGTTCGAATCCGGTCGTCGCCTCCTGGGGGTCCCACGCGGCGTCGCGTCGCACTCCCTTGCCCCGAGCGCAGGGGCCCCGGGAGGGGATCGGTCCATCCCGGCGGTCGTCGACGCGGAGCGGATCCACCCCGGCTATGTTGAGGGGTCCTACGGTTCGGGTGATCCTCCATGCTGCAGCACAACCTCATGTCCTTTGCCCTGCTGGGTGCCGAGTGGGTGCTCTGGCTGCTGGTGGCCCTCTCGGTGCTCTGCGTGGCCGTGGCCATCGAGCGGACGATTTCCCTGGTGCTCAACCGGACGCCCGACAGTCCCCTGCGGGCCGCCCTCCTGGCCTACACGCACAGCGGCGATGCGCTTGGCCTGGTCGAGACCCTCTCGGGGTTGAGGGGCGCCGAGGCCCGCGTGCTCCGCGCCGGCGCCAGCCGTGCCGCCGACGGCGTGGGTTCCGTCGAGGAGGCCCTCCTCGCCGCCTCGGCGGTCGAGCGCAGCCGCATGGAGCGCTTCCTCACCGTGCTCGGCACCACGGGGGCCAATGCTCCGTTCATCGGTCTCTTCGGCACGGTGCTGGGCATCGTCCGGGCCTTCCACGATCTCTCGGAGCAGCAGGCCGAGGCCGCGAGCGCCGTGATGGCGGGCATCTCCGAGGCCCTGGTGGCCACGGCCATCGGCCTCCTCGTGGCCATTCCCGCCGTGGTGGTCTACAACGCCTTCCAGCGCAGCAAGGCCGGCACCCTGGGCCGCATCGAGTCCTTCTCCCACCTCCTCCTGGCCCGCCTGAAGCGCGAGGTCCCCCCCGGGGCGGAGGCCTGATCCCATGTCGATCCGGCTGGACGGCGCATCCGACGAGGCCATCACCGACATCAACATCACGCCCTTCGTGGACATCATCCTGGTGGTCCTCATCATCTTCATGGTGACCGCCACCTACATCGTGTCGCCCTCCATCAAGGTGAACCTGCCGGACGCGGCCACCGGAGACGAAGGCCAGGAGTCCTCCCTGGGGCTCACGCTGCTGGCGGACGGCACGCTGTTCCTCAACGGCGAGGAGATCACCGAGACGCGCCTCGTCGAGTTCATCCGCTCCGAGAAGGCCCGCGATCAGGACGTGGTCTGCCTCATCGCAGCCGATCGCGACACCCGGCACGGATCCGTCGTGCACCTGCTCGACGTGGTGCGCCAGGAGGGCGTGGCGAGGTTCGCCATCAACATCGAACCCGTGGAGCCGCCCCCGGCGGTCGGCCGGTGATCCCCGTGGACGATCTCCTCGCCGTCCCGCCCGCCTGGCACCGCTGGGTGCGTTCCCTGGCCATCCCCGTGTCCGTGGCGCTGCACCTGCTGGCCGCGCTCCTCCTGGTTCGCCAGCCCGTGGAGGCCCGCCCCGAGGCAGAGTGGATCGAGATGGCCATCCACCAGCCCGCACCCGCGCCCCCCGCGCCGCCCCCACCCGTCGAACGCCCGCGCACCCGCTCCAAGGCTCCCGACCCCGTCCCGTTCTCCGAGACGGTGAAGGAGGCCACGACGCCCGATCGACCCCCTCCCCCGGCGGTTCGTCGCATCCAGGGGTTGTCGGCGTCTTCGTTCGCCCAGGGATCCGGCACGGGGCTGTCCGTGCGGGCCGGCAACACGCTGGCCGTGCCCGCCGGTCCGGAAACCGCCGACATCGGCGAGGTCGACGCAGGCGCCCTCCTGCCGGTGACCTCGGTCACCACCCAGCCGCGTGCGTGCTCCAAGCCGCCGGTCGAGGTGCCCAAGGAGGCCATCGACGCCTCGGTGGAGGGATCCTGGCGCATGGTCCTGGACCTCGACGCCCAGGGGCGGGTCACGTCCGTCCGGTTCCTCGACATCCCGACCTACGGCCTCGAGGAGGCCTGCCGGGCGGCCGCGCTCCGGATCCGCTGCCGACCTGCCCGCAAGGACGGGGTCCCCGTCGCGGTCACCGGCATGCCCCACCGCTGTACCGTCCGGGCGCTCGACTGATGCTCGCGCTGTGCCTCCTCCTCGGCCTCCTCGTGCCCTGTGCGGCCCTGGCGGAGGGGACCGATGCCCCGACCCCGGCGCTCGACGAACCGCTGCCGATCCTCCAGGAACCCGTCCTGCTCGACTTCGTCCAGGCACCGTACCCTCCCGAGGCACTCGCCATGGGCATGGAGGGGACGGTCCACCTCGCCATCGAGGTCGATGCCGATGGCGCGGTGGTCTCGGTCGAGGTGATCGCGCCCGCGGGCCACGGGTTCGACGAGGCGGCCTTGGAGGCCGCCCGGTCGTTCCGGTTCTCGCCGGCCCTGGACGCGAGCGGCCCTGTCCCCGTGATCGTGGAGTTCGCCTACGGCTTCGTGCTCGACAGCGCCTCCCGGCCGGGAGCGCGACCGGAGGCACAGGAGGTCCCGGAAGCGGACGCCCCGGTCAACCTGGAGATCCGGCTACGGGAGATGGGCACGCGACGGCCGCTGGCGGGATTCCAGGTCGAGGGGGAAGGCTTCACGGGCCTCACGGACGACGAGGGCTGGGCCCGCTTCCAGGGTGTCCCACCCGGCACCTGGACGCTCCGCGCCGCTCGGGGCGGGTTCGATCCGGTCGAGCGGAGCGTGGAGATCCTGGCGAACCAGGTCACGACCCTGGACCTCTGGGTACGCAACCCCTCCTACCGCGACGACGAGATCGTCGGGGTCTACCAGCGAAGGCAGGAGGAGGTCACCCGGCGCACCCTCACGGTGGAGCAGGTCCGTAGGGTCCCCGGGACCTTCGGCGATCCGATCCGCGTGATCCAGAGCCTGCCCGGAGCCGCACGCTCCCCGTTCTCCACGGGCATGCTCGTCATCCGCGGCGCGAATCCCGAGGACTCGGCCGTCTACGTGGACGGCGTCCGGATCCCCTTCATCTACCACCTCGACGGCATGCTCTCCGTCGTCAACGCCGATCTCGTCGAGTCGGTGGACTACCTGCCGGGCGGCTATGGGGTCCGCTACGGCCGCAGCATGGGCGGCGTGGTCGATGTGCGGACCCAGCACACCTTCCCGGAGGACCACGTGGCCCACTGGACCACGGACATCCTCCACTCGGGCGGTCTCGTGGAGGGTCGGGCCGGCCCGGGCGACCGCTGGGGCTACGCCATCGGCGCCCGCCGTTCCTACATCGACGTCTTCATCCCCCTGTTCACCAAGGGCTCCGGGTACGTCGTCCAGCCCCGATGGTACGACTACCAGGTCAAGGTGGAGCGGCTCGAACTCGCGCACGGTCGCTTCTCCTTCTTCCTCTTCGGCTTTCGGGATCGAATCGATGTCTCCACGCCCGACGACGTCGCCCAGGGACCGGATCGGGACGCCCAGGGCGACCTGGGCGCGATCTACGGCACCCACCGCCTCGCGGTGTCCTGGCAGCGGGATCTCTCCGACGACTGGGCGCTGGAGATCGTGCCCTCGCTCGGGGTCGATCTCGCCGACGGCAGCGTCAGCGGCTCCATGGACGGCCGGGAGACCCAGTGGCTGCTCGAGCTCAGGGCCGAGGCGCCCTGGACCCCGAGCGACCACCTGACGGTGCGCCCCGGGCTCGACTTCATCGGGGGCCGGTACGACTTCGAGGTCGGGCTCCCCTTCGATCCGTCCATGATGGGCGACTACGACCCGCTCGGCGAGCGGGAGCCGTACGCGCTCTCCGACTCGGGGTGGGTCTGGGGTCCGGGCGTCTTCCTGGAGGCGGATGTCCGACCGCTCGCCGACCCCGATCGCCTGCGCCTCACGCCGGGCCTGCGCATGGACGACGTCCGGATCACGGGCGGCTTCCACGACCTCGCCTGGGAACCCCGGCTCGGGCTCGGGTTCCGCCCGGTCCCACGCACGCTCCTCAAGGCCTCGGCGGGCCTCTACCACCAGCCGCCCCTGCCCATGGAGATGTACCGGCCGGATGGAGAGGTCGACCTCGTCCACGAGCGGGCCGTGAGCGCGACCGTGGGCGTGGAGCAGGAGGTGGGTCAGGCGTTCCGGGTCGAGGTCGAGGGATTCCACAAGACCCTGGACGACCTCATCGTGTTCGCCCGCGAGATGACCTCCATGGACGACCCGTACTTCTTCAACGCGGGCGTGGGGCGCGTGTACGGGGCGGAGGTGATGCTGCGGCGCGATCCGGTCGGCCCGCTGTACGGGTGGCTCTCCTACACCCTCTCGCGATCGGAGCGCCGGGATTGGCCCTCAGAAGACTGGTATCCCTTCGAGTTCGACCAGACCCACATCCTGGTGGCCGTGGGGGGATGGCGTCTTCCCCGGGACTTCGAGCTCTCGACGCGGATCCAGTACGTGACCGGCAACCCCACCACCCCGTACGCGGGCGGCGTCTACGACGTCGACCAGGCGTACTACTGGTCCTACAGCACCGCGCCCAGGAACAGCGAGCGCCTTCCGGACTACTTCGCCGTGGACCTCAAGGTGGAAAAGCTCCTGACGTTCCGCACCTGGCAGCTCGCGCTCTACGTCGATCTCCTCAACGTCGTGCGAGGGGTCAACCCCGAGTTCGTCATCTACAACTACGACTACACGGAGTCGGCGTACGTCCGCGGCCTCCCGTTCATCCCGAATCCCGGCTTCTCGGCCAAGGTCCACTTCTGATGGCCTCCCCTCGCCTCCTGGCCGCCCTTCTCGTGCCGCTCGCCGCGGGCTGCGCCACCCGCGATCTCTCCGAGTCGTGGATCCTCGACCGGCTCAGGGTCCTGGCCGTCCGCCCGGAGCCCGCCGAGCCCCGCCCCGGCGATACGCTCGCGCTCTCCGCGCTGGTGGTCGGTCCGGGTCAGGATCTCCAGGCCGTGCTCTGGCTGGCCTGCCAGGACGACGCCCTGGGGGTGCAGGGCTGCGAACTCGATCCGAAGGTCCTCGCGTCCCTGGAGGGACTGGAAACGGCGACGCCCGAGGAGATCGCCGCGTTGTACGCCTCGCTCGTGGAAGCGGGCCTCATCGGGGTGGAGCCGTGGATTCCGCCCACCTACACCGTCCCCCCCGACATCCTGGACGGCCTCGACCCCGCCGCGCGCCTGGAGGGCCTGAACCTCTGGATCCAGGTCACGGCCATCCCAGAGGACGCTTCTTCCGACGCGGATCTCGAGCTGGCCTTCAAGCGCGTCCCGGTGAGCGAGGCCCAGACCCCGAACCACAACCCCAACATCTCAGGGCTCCAGGTGGATGGCATCGAGGTACCCCCGGGGGCCGTCCTCGAGCTGGATCGCGGCCAGCCCTACTCGTTCGTCCCCGTCCTCGAGAAGGGATCCGTCGAGTCCTACCGGTACCTCAACCAGGACGGCGTGTGGGAGGATCGCACCGAGGAGCCCTGGTTCCTCTGGTACGTGGAGGAGGGCGACCTCACGACCCCGTGGTCCCTCTGGCCCCACCCGGTCCAGGAGTGGACCCCTCCTGCCACACCGTCCTTCGACCACCAGACCCTCTGGGTGGTCGTGGCCGACCGGAGAGGCGGCATGGGCTGGTGGACCCAGCCGGTCCACATCCGGTGATCCGAGCTCCCGGGGTTACCGATTCTCTTCGGGGAAAGCCGTCAAGCTTCCCGAAAGCGCGGCCTCGTAGCGAGTGCACCCCGCCTCGTCCAGGGTCAACCCCTCTCGGCAGCCGAGCCCGTAGACGAGGACGACCCGGATGAGCGCCGAGGCTTCCACCGCGAGGGGAACGTTGAAGGAGTGCTCCCCGGGCGCGAGCGCCATCGCGGCCTCGGTCCTCAGGCAGGGATTTCCGCTCGAGGGCGTCCAACGCTCGGTCGTGGCATCGAAGATCTCCACCTGGAGGGTCTGGCAGGAGGCCACCGTGATGGGGCCGGGCCCCCCATGGGTCACCTGGACCGCCAAGGCGTTCCCCGCAGGCACCCGCTCGACGGTCAGGGACACCCGGGGATCGGCCGCGGCCAGGGAGGCGAGGAGCAGGAGGTTCATGTTCGTCCGGATCCCTTGGAGGAGAGGCCCAGGCTAACCGATCGGAGGGCCCGCCCGCGAGGACGATCGCGACCTCCGCCCGCCCCCATCGACGAGGGACGGTTCCATCAAAAAAGTGTCAAAACGTCACCCCGGCGGGCCCGAGTCGAGGGTCGGCTGACCGTAGCCCACCCGCTCCTGGGGAGGACGACGGCGACGGGTCCGGGGCCAGGGGGTCGGGAGCGTGTGGTCCGTCGCCTTGACAAGGGTTCGGAAGCCGCGGTATCTGCGCTTCTTCTTCGCCCCCCTCCCCGACGCCGGAGACCAGACTGCCCGAGGACCGCCTTCGCCCGCGCCCCGATCCGGAACGCCTCTGTGCGGTCCGGACGGATTCGTGCCCTCGGGAGGCCATGTCCTGGCGGCCCCGGTCCGCGCTCCGTGCTATGTCTGCGGCGGTCTTCGGGGGCCCCCTTCTCCCCCCTTGAGGCATCCCGTCATCTCGGAGCCGAGCGAATGTCGACCATCCACTGCGCCCTCCGTGTGTTCCCCGCCGCTTCCGTCCTCGTCCTCGGCCTCGCCTCGGGCTCCGCGATCGCCGAGAGCCCCGCCCAGGAGGCGGTGCGCCAGCTCAGCGCCGAGAAGACCGAGAAGAATGTCGTCCAAAACAGGTTCTTCCTCAAGGAAGCCCGCTTCGAGGTCTCGCCCGTCCTGGGCTACGTGCCCAACAACCCGTTCTCCAGGCGGTTTCTCGGCGGACTCCTGGTCGGCTACCACCTGTCCGAGTCCTTCGCCGCAGAGGGGGCCATCCTCTACTCCCCGGACCTCGGCCGGGACGACCTCAAGGGACTCACCGGGACCCTGGTCACCATCGCCCACCAGGGCGATCCGGACGTCCAGTTCCAGCAGCCCATCGACAAGATGATCCTCGGCGCCACCTTTGCGGCTCGCTGGGCTCCGGTCTACGGCAAGATCAACCTCCTCGGCGAGAGCGTCCTCAACTTCGACCTGTACGGTACGGGCGGGATCGGCCTCCTCTCGATCGCCGAGTACTACGCCACGTACAACCAGGAGACAGCCGAGGCCGGCGACCCGGTCCAGCTCTCCGCGCCCCAGAGCAAGGTCAAGGTTCCCGTCAACCTCGGCATCGGGCTCGACTTCTTCGCGAGCCAGAGCGTGGCCATCAAGATCGACGCCCGCACGTACCTCTACGTGGACCGGCAGCCCGACTACAACCCCGATGCCAACAACGTCCTCTCCAAACGCCTGTACAACACGTTCATCGCCTCGGCGGGCGTGTCCGTCTTCATGCCCAGGATGAAGTCCCGCATCGTGGACTTCTAGACCCCTGCCTGCCGCACCTCCAGCCAGGAACCCGACGATGAAGCGCCTGCTGCTCTCCCTCCTCCCCTTCGCCTTCCTTGGCTCCGCTTCCGCGCTCGCCGCGCCGCTCGATCCATCCTCCCCCGACGGTGTCGCCCAGGACGACAGCGGCGAGGGGGAGGAGGAGGAAGACGAAGAAGATCGCGCTGGTGACGTGCTCGACGAGATTCTCAGCGAGCAGCCCATGGAGACGCCCAGCGAGGAACTCGAATCCCTCCGCGACACGACCGACGTGATCGGGATCCCGTCCGAGGTCGTCGTCCCCGAGAAGGAGCAGGGCAAACGCGTCATCAAGACCATCCAGAAGAAGCCGTTCCTCAAGCTCGGTCGGTTCGAGGTCCTTCCCAACGTGGCCTTCGTCACGAGCGACCCCTTCCTCAACCGGTACATCGTGGGCGTGGGGCTCGGGTACCACCTCACCGAGATCTTCGAGACCGAGGTCAACCTCGGCTTTTCTCCCATCCTGGGAGAGGCGGACTGGAAGCCCCTCACCAAGCAGTTGATCGAGAACAACCACATCTCCCCCGACCTCTCGCCGCTCACGTACTTCGGCAACGCCACGTTCCTGTTCTCCCCGATCTACGGCAAGGTCGCTCTCACCAACGGGCGCATCGTCCCCTTCGACATCTTCGGCGCCTTCGGCATGGGCGTGGTCCGCACCTCCGACGACCTCGAGGCCCTCCAGCAGGAGGGCGAAGACCCCGCCCTGGCCACCGCGAACCAGATCCATCCCACGACCAACTTCGGCGGCGGGCTCCGGATCGTCCTGGGCGACAGCATGGCCGTCCGGATCGAGGGCCGCTCCCTGGTCTACATCGAGACGGTCTCGTCCACGACGCTCGAGATGAAGAACAACTTCATCCTCTCCGGCGGCGTGTCCTTCTTCTTCCCCAACGTCCAGCAGTAACCCCGAACGCCAGCGGCCAGGAAATCTCCATGAAGACCTCCTCTCGCACGTTCCGTGCCCTCCTCGTGGCGGCCATCGGGTTCTCGTTCGCCGGAAGGGCCTGGGCCCTCTCCTGCGAAGAGATCATCAACATGGTCAACGTGAACGTGCCGATGTCCATCGTGATCCAGACCATCATGGACTCCGGCGAGCAGTTCACCACCGACGACATCCGCTGCCTCGTCAACGAGGGTGCGCCCCCCGAGGTGGTCGATGCGGCCAAGAAGATGATGGCCGCGTCCGAGCCCGACCAGCTGACGACCGGCGGCACCGAGATCACCCGGACGGCTCGCGACGAGCGCGAGGCCGGCGCAGGGGAGGACGAGGACGAGCTCGGTTCCGGACGTGCGGGTCGTGGCTCCGACGAGGACGAACTGGCCGAACGCGAGGCCTCGGACCCCGAGCAGATCAAGCAGGCCATCAAGCTCTTCCGGGCCAAGAAGCCCCTCACGTCGAGCCAGATGCTCTTCGAGATGCTCGAAGACAAGACCTTCCCGGACCGCGAGGCCCAGATCGAGTACTACCTGGCCCGCAGCCTCTACGACCTCGAGATGTACCACAGCGCCCAGTACTACTTCATCGAGGTGCTGCGGAAGGGTCCGAGCAACCCGTACTTCAAGCATGCACTGCCCAAGCTCGTCACGATCGCCCGCCACACCGGCGACAACTACGAGTTGAGCCGCGTGGTCGCCAAGGTCCCGCCCGAGGACTTCCCGCGATCGGCACGCAACCACCTCTACTACCTGCTGGGGGTCCGGCTCTACCAGGACGACGACCTCACGCGCGCGCGGAACTACTTCGGACAGATCTCCAGCCGGTCCGACCTGTACCTCAAGGCCAAGTACATCGAGGGCATCATCTACAACAGGCAGGGCAAGCTCAAGAGCGCCGTCCGGTCCTTCCGCGACGTGGTGCGCGAGGAGACCGAGGTCGCGACGCCCCGGGAGCTCCAGGCGGTCAAGGACCTCAAGAACCTGGCACTCCTCGACGTCGCACGGATCTACTACGGCATCGATCGCTACAGCGAGGCCTCCAAGTACTACTCCCTGGTGGAGAGAGACAGCGCCTACTGGCCCCAGAGCCTGTTCGAGTCGGCCTGGTCCAGCTTCATGCAGAACAACCTCAACTACACGCTGGGGCAGGTTCTCACGGTCCAAAGCCCGTTCTTCCTCGAAGAGGAGTTCCTCCCCGAGGCCGTCGTGCTCAAGGCGCTCACGTTCTTCAACCTCTGCGAATACAACGAGGTCCGGCGGCTTCTGCTGGACTTCGAGGCCGCCTATCGCCCGATCTACAACGAGATGAAGGGCTTCGTGCAGCAGTACGCCACGCCGGAGGGCAAGAAGCTCGCGGACAAGGCCTTCGACGTCTACTTCGAGTCGTTCCCACGGAACTCCGCCCTCCCGCACGCCCTGTTCCGGCGCATCCTGCGGAACCGCGACCTCTCGGCTCTGGTCCATCACCTGCAGATCATGGACGAGGAGATCGGGATCATCGATGACCAGAAGTCCCGGTGGCGCGACACGATCGGCAACCATCTCAAGAAGGTCGTCGAGACCGACCGTGCCCGGTACAAGCGCCGCGCCGGGCTCCTCTTCCTCTCCGAACTGGCCCGCACCACGACCAACCTCGGCGACCTGCTCGCCCAGTCCGAGATCATCCGGTTCGAGGTCGTGGACGCCCAACGCGTGGACTACGAGTACAAGATGCAGAACCCCGACCTGGGCGACCAGTTCCGTGGGCTCGAGCTCGACTTCGCCACGACGGTGGACCGCGTCTACTGGCCCTTCAACGGAGAATTCTGGGCTGACGAGCTTGGTTACTACTATTACACGGAGCAGGGCTCCTGCAAGTGAGTCCGGGCGCCGCCCGCGACCGTCCTCCCACGTCGCGCTTCCGCAGCGAGGAGTGAGATTCCCATGACCCTTCGAGCGCGCAACCTGCTTCCCCTGGCCCTGGCCTTCGCGGGGGCTCTGATTGCTTCTACGCACGGCTTCGTGGGCGAGGCCCTCGCCCAGGACGACGCGAGCGCAACGAGTGGTTCCACCTCGACGCCCACCGCCACGCCGGACCTGGACCGCGAGGAGAAGAAGGAGCGGCGCGTGCTCCGGGAGCGCGACGTCCGGGACCTGGACGTCTCCGACGAGTACCGAAAGCTCGCCCGGCAGAAGCGCCACGAGTCCATCGAGTTCCTGAAGCAGATCCTCACCCAGGGCACGGCCCAGGGAGAGCAGAAGGCCGAGATGATGCTCCGCCTGGCGGACCTCTACTTCGAGGAAGGCCGCGACATCTACCTCTCCGAGATGCAGAAGTTCCAGGATGAGTACGACCGCTGCTTCAACGCCAAGGGCTGCAATCCCGAGACGATGAAGCCGGACAACGAGGAGTCACGCACCTGGCAGGACAAGAGCATCCGCCTGTATCGCCAGATCCTCCAGCACTACCCCCAGTACCAGCGAGCCGACGAGGCCACCTACTACCTGGCCACGGCGCTCCTGGACACCGAGAAGCCCGACGATGCCGTCCGGGAGTACACGCGCCTCGTCCGCACCTACCCCGAGAGCAAGTGGGTGCCCGACGCCTACGTGTCCATCGGCGAGTACTACTTCGACCGGAACAACGCCTTCAAGGCGCTCGTGGCCTACCAGAAGGCGGCCGCGTACCGGGACTCCGACAAGTACGCCTTCGCCCTCTACAAGCTGGCCTGGTGCTTCTACAACGTGGGCGAGTACGGCAAGGCCATCGACACCATGAAGACCGTGGTGGCCCAGTCCCAGCCCACGGCCGAAGGCGGGCGGGCCAACACCAAGAAGATCCAGCTCCAGGAGGAGGCCCTGAAGGACCTGGTACGCTTCTTCGCGGACGCAGGCGAGATGGACGAGGCCTACGCCTACTTCAACAAGCTCGGCAAGAAGGAGCTCATCCGCTCGATGCTCAAGCGGCTGGCTTCCACCTACTTCGAGCAGGGCAAGTTCGAGCAGTGCATCCAGACCTACCGCCGCCTCATCGCCGAGGATCCGCAGAGCAAGGATGCGCCGGACTACCAGAACGAGATCATCCAGGCCTACCAGAAGATCGGCAAGAAGCAGGAGACCCTCGCCGAGATCGATCGCCTGCTCAAGTCCTACGGCAAGACCAGCGCCTGGGCACGAGCCAACGCCACCAACCAGGACTCCATCGAGCACGCCTCCCAGTTCATCGAGAAGAACCTTCGGACCGTCGCCTCGAACTACCACAACGACGCCAAGAAGCTGGGCAGCACCTCGGTGGCCAAGGAGACCTACGCGCTGGCCTACAAGGCCTACACGGTCTACCTCCAGGAGTTCCCGGAGTCGCAGTACGCCTACGACGTCCGGTACGCATTCGGCGAACTCCTCTACAAGATCAAGCGGTTCGACGAAGCCTACGACCAGTACATGAAGGTCGTGTCGATCGATCCCAAGGGCAAGCACACCGAGTTCTGCTCCGAGTCCGCCATCTTCGCAGCGGACGAGATGCTCAAGAAGGAGGGCGGCGGTGCCTCGTCGCCCAACCCCGGACGGTCCACCGAGGCCGTCGAGCTCTCCCCCTGGGAGGGCAAGCTCCTGACCGCTCTCGACCAGTACTCCAAGCTCTTCCCCACGAGCCCCAAGACCAAGAACGTCATCTACAAGTCGGCCTACCTCCTCTACAACAAGAACCAGTTCAAGGACGCGTCCGACCGGTTCCGCGTGGTCATCGGCATGGATCCGTCCTCCAAGGAAGCCGAGCTGGCGGCCAACCTGATCCTCGACTCCTTCGACCTCTCCGAGGACTGGAAGAACCTGCACGAGGTCTCCAAGGCCTTCTACGACCAGGAGGGCCTTGGGTCCAAGGAGTTCAAGAAGGACGTCTACAACATCTACGAGCGCGCGTCCTTCAAGCTCATCGAGATCAACTTCGGGAAATCCCAGGACAAGAAGACCGCTGCCGACTCCTACATGGCCTTCTTCGCCGAGTTTCCGACCTCGGAGGTCGCGGATCTCGCACTCAACAACGCGGCCGTCTACTACCACGACACCGGGTTCTTCATGAAGGCCATGGACTCCCGGTTGACCCTCATCGACAAGTTCCCCAAGAGCAAGTTCTACAAGGACCAGGTCGCATCGCTCGGGTTCGACTACGAGTCCATCGCCGACTTCTCCAACGCCGCGTTCTGGTACGAGAAGCTGTTCGGACTCGACAAGGACCACGCCTCCGCGCCCGACGCGCTGTACTCCGCGGCGCTCTTCCGCCGGGCGCTCGGCGAGTGGCAGACGGCCCTCAAGAACTACCAGCAGTACATCACCGCCTACCCCTCCCGCGACAACGTGGACAAGGTCAACCTCGAGATCGGCAAGATCTACGAGGAGAACGAGAAGTGGGCCGAGGCCTCCAAGGTCTACAACACGTTCTACAAGCGCAAGGACACCTCCAAGGTCGACCCCGAGCAGCTCTTCTACGCGCGACTGCGCTACGGCGTCTGCCTCAAGAAGCTCGGACAGGAGCAGGCCGCGGACAAGCACTGGGCCGAGACCATGGAGGTCGTGAAGAAGGCCCGTGCCAGCAGCACGGATCTCACCACGTCCATGGAGTTCATCGCCCAGGTCATGTTCGAGCAGGCCGAGGACGTCTACGTCAAGTTCGAGGCCAAGCTCATCAACGGTCCGGGCACCCAGAGGGTGGGCCGCATGCAGACCGACCGGCTGCTCAAGGAGCAGCTCACCGCGAAGGCCAAGGCCCTCAAGGAGATGGAGGACATCTACGGGAACATCATCAACACCGGCGCGGGCGAGTGGGGTCTCGCTGCCCTCGTGCGCCTCGGACAGGCCTACGAGAACATGTCCGAGACGCTCCGCACCTCCTATGTCCCCAGCTACCTGACCCCGGAGCAGAAGGAGTTCTACGAGGCTGCCCTGATGGACAAGATGTTCCCCCAGATCCAGAAGGCCGTGGAAGCCTACACCAAGGCCCTGGAGAAGTCCTTCGAGCTGTCCCTGTACAACGAGAACACCGCGTTCGCCACGCGGCGTCTCGGCGATCTCCGCCCCAAGGAGTTCCCGGGACTCGCCGAGACGGTGCTCGACCCGCAATACCAGACCACCCGCGTATTCTCGGCAGAATTCGTGACCGACTGATCCCGGAAGGTTGAACATGACCCGTACCCTGAAGTGCTTCCTGGTCCTGTGCGGAGTCCTCGCCGGGCCCGTCGGGTGTGGTCCCAAGACCGCTCCGGTCGAGAACCTCGTCGACCCTGCGATGATGACCCCGCAGCAGTCCTTCCAGGCTGGCTTGACGCTCCTCGTGGCCGGCAAGGAGTCGGGCCAGACCGACTTCGGTGCGGCCTACGCGCACTTCCAGCAGGCCACCCAGAACGACCCGAGCTATGCGAAGGCTCATTTCAACGCTGGGTATTGCGCTGAACGTCTGGGCAATCTCAAAGAGGCCGAGCGCCACTACCGCGCGGCCTGGGAGGCGAACCCCGAGGACCAAGACGCCTTCCTGGCGCTCGGCCACGCCCTCACCGCCCAGGAGAAAACGGACGAGTCCATCGCGCTGCACACCCAGTGGATCGAGGCGCATCCCGCCGACATCGCGGTCCGGTCCAACCTGGTGGACCTGTTCATCCAGGGTAAGCGCTACGACGAGGCCATCGCCGCCTCTCGCGACATCCTCACCCAGGATCCCAAGAGCGTGGTGGCCTACACCAGCATGGCGCGCGTCTACTTCGAGCGGGGCGAGTACGCCATGAGCCTCCTCTGCAACGAGAAGGCCGAGACGCTCGACAAGACCGACCCCTCCATCTACAACTCCATGGGCGTGACCCACCTGCGCCTGAAGAACGAGCCCTCGGCCATCGCCCAGTTCAAGAAGGCCATCCAGCTCAATCCCAACCACGTCGACGCCAACATGAACCTGGGCTGGATCGCTCTGAACTCGGGCGACTACGCCCTCGGACGGCGTTGCTTCGAGGCGATCGTCTCCCAGTACCCGTCCAACACCGATGGACTCCTAGGCCTCGCCATCGCGCTCCGGGGACAGAAGGAGCTCGAGGAGGCCGCCAAGATCTACGAGCGCCTCTTCACCCTGGATCCAGAGAACCGGGTCGTCTACTTCAACGCGGCTACGCTCCACGAGCGGTACATGAAGGACTTCCAGGGTGCGCTGGACATCCTCCAGCGCTACGCGGACGCGCATAAGGGCCAGATCGGGCCCGACGACGAGGTTTTCAGCGCCATGGAGCGCGTACGGGCCTCGCGTGAGGAGCAGCTGCGCAAGGAGAAGGAGGAGGAGGAGCGGATCGCCCGCGAGAAGGAGATCAAGGAGAAGCAGGCCAAGCAGTTCGATCTCCTCAAGTCCCGCACCGCCTCCTACGAGGAGATCATCAAGAAGAACGGCGAGTGCGAGGCCTTCGCCGCCAGTGGCGCGCTCGAGATGCTCATGGGTGCCGTGGAGCAGGCCCACCAGGTCATCGAGCAGAACGACATCGCGATGGCGTCGGACATGATGTCCTTCTACGACAGCCTCGACCCCATGGTGAACGAGGTGCTGCCCGCCTGCCAGGCGCCTCCGCCCCCGCCGCCCGAGCCCACGCCCGAAGCCACGCCCGAGCCCGCTGCCGAGCCCGCTGCCGAGCCCGCTGCCGAGCCCGCGGCGGAGCCCGCTGCCGAGCCCGCTGCCGAGCCCGCGGCGGAGCCCGCTGCCGAGCCCGCTGCCGAGCCCGCTGCCGAGCCCGCGGCCGAGCCCGCGGCGGAGCCCGCGGCGGAACCCACGCCCGAGCCCGCGGCGGAACCCACGCCCGAGCCCGCTGCGGAACCCACGCCCGAGCCCGCGGCGGAGCCCGCGGCCGAAGGAGGGGAGTAGGGTCTCATGCTCTCCCGTGCGCCCCGTTCCCCCGGCCTCCGTGTGCCTGCCGGCGCCCGGTCCGGGGAACCCGCGCACTCGGTCGTTGTCCTTACTGCTGTCCCCCTCCCCCGGAGCCCATCCCGCTTGGAAGGTCTTTTTGCGGGATCCTTACACCGATCGCATTGTCGCGCGGAGCGCCACCGTGCAGAATGCCGCTACCTTCCACGGCACGCGTCGGTTCCCACCCCCTCGTCCCACGTCCGGTGAGGTCGCCATGAACGCACGTGCTCTTCTCCTCTTCCCGGTGCTCGCCCTTCTCTGGTCCCCTGCGCTCTTCGCCCAGGACGAGGACGATGAGCCGGCCGGAAGGAAGATCGTCTACAAGGCCAAGACGGAGATCGACTTCGAGGCCGTCGAGGTGGCCGGTGAGCTGGTGAAGCCCCAGGGGGCTTTGCTCCTCGACCGGAAACGCGCCTCCTTCAATCCCCTCATCAAGCTCCGTCCCGACTTCAACGCCGAGATGGACGCATCCGTCGACGAGATCAAGTAGTCTCCCTCCCTTTTCTTCGATCGTGTGCCGCCCCAGAGGCGGAAAGGAAGCCATGCCATGACCGACACCCCTACCGGCGACCTGGTGCTCGTGTTCGCGGTCTACAAGGGCGACAGCCTCCTCACCCAGGAGGAGTTCCAGGCCGAGAGCGTGACCATCGGAGGAGGCCCCGCCGCCATGCTCCGCGTCGAGGGCGAAGGCCTCGGGGATCTCCACGCGGTCATCAACGTGAACGACGACGGCACGGTCCAGTTGCTCGATCTGGGTTCCGCCAACGGCACACGCGTCAACGGCGAGGTGGTGTCCAACGTGGCGCTTACCGATGGCGACGCCATCGAGATGGGCGACATCCGGGTCACCGTTGCCATGCGCACCGCGTCGGGCGCGACCCTGCCGGTCACTGCCCCCCACGAGGGCGAGTCCCTCGCCGTTTCCGAAGCCGCCCCGGAGAAGATCGCCGAGGACGTCACCGAGGACGTCATGGCCTTCATCATGCGGTCCGGCGGCGGCGACGCCAGCGTCTCCCGCGGCCTGCCCAAGGTCCTCGAGGTGACCGAGATCTGGGGCGACGTCATCATGGACAACCGGCGCTACGGCCGCGGCAGCAAGCCCGTCACGCTCGGCAGTCGCACCGGCTGCCGGTGGCGCTGGCTGGGCATGCCGGTCGCCTGGATGCCCCCCTTCTGGTCCAAGGTGTCCTGGATCGCCGGTCCCACGATCTCCGAGGGCATTGAGGAGCTCAAGGCCGAGTTCTACTGCCCGCCCGAGGACCTGCCCCACGAGGAGTTCCCTCTCTTCGAGTGGAACGGGGCGGAGTACGTCTGCAACATCTCCGACAAGTGGGCCGGGTTCGTGGACGTCGGCGAGGAGCGCCACACCTTCCAGGAGCTCATCGAGGGCGGGCGGGTCCACGCCACGGGCAACGGGATGTACCAGATCACGATCACCGAGGACACCCGCATCGTGGTGGACATCGGCCACGTGATCTTCTTCGCCCACATGGTCTACCCGGGCCGGGTCGCTGCCGTGAAGTTCGGCACCCGCGTCGACTACCCCTTCCTGCTCATCAGCGGCTTCATCGGCTTCATCGGCCTGATGTTCGGCATCGTCATCTTCACCATGCCGCCTCCCCCGGACAACGAGGTGATGGAGGTTCCGGATCGGTTCGTGGAACTCCTGCTCGAGGAACCCGTGAAGGAGGACGACCTCAAGGCCGACGAGCCCGAGGGGGCCAAGGCCAAGAAGGAAGAAGGCAAGGTCGGCAAGAAAGACGCCAAGATGGACAAGGCCAAGGGGGACAAGGTCGAGATGCGGAATCGGGAGATGGACAAGCAGATCGCCGAGAACGCAGGCGTGCTCGGTGCCCTCCGCGACGGTTCCGAGCTGGACAGCATGCTCAACCAGGCCGGCCTCAACCAGGACCTGATGCAGGGCATCGGTGGCCTCATTGGCGCCAAGGGCACGCAGTTCGGTGCCGGTGGGCTGGGCGGCCGTGGCTCCGGCCTCGGCGGCGGCGGTACCGCGTCGGGTCTCGGCGGCCTGGGTACCAAGGGGCGCGGATCGGGCGCCGCCGGGTACGGAACCGGTGGGGGTCACTTCGGCGCCAAGGGCGAGGGCCAGATCGGGACCATCGGCGGCGAGGCCATCGTGCTCGGCGCCCTCGACAAGTCCCTGGTCGACGCCGTCGTGCGCCGGCACCTCAACCAGATCCGGTACTGCTACCAGCGCGAGCTGACCAAGGACCCGACGCTGGCGGGCAAGATCGTGGTGAAGTTCGTCATCGCCAAGGACGGCACGGTCTCCTCGGCATCGACCAAGTCCTCCACCATGAACAACTCCCCGGTGGAGCAGTGCATCAACGGCCGCTTCATGCGGTTCCAGTTCCCCGAGCCCAAGGGCGGCGGTATCGTCATCGTGTCCTACCCCTTCATCTTCTCTCCCGGCTAGGAGTACCCCTCCATGTGCCGTCTTCTCGCCAGTTTCGCCCTGCTCGCGCTCGGCTCCTCCGCTCCGGTATTCGCCCAGGCGCCCGACGACTCGTCCTCGGACTCCCCGCGGAGGGCTGCCCGTGACTTCTCCTCGATGCAGGTCAAGGAGATCAACCGCGGCTTCTACGCCAAGACCAACGTGGGAGGCTGGGTCTACCTGGGCGACTTCTCGGGTCTCGTGAAGCCCGGCACCTCCATCGCGCTGGCCTTCGGCCAGGACTTCGTGGACCGCGAGCGCTCCTCCATGGCCTGGGAGGTGGCCCTCTTCCAGGGCATCCACAACGGCATGCACTACCAGGCCCAGATGGACACGTACGGCACGGCCTACGTCGAGGGCGACCTGCGCACCTACTCGGCGGCGGCCCTCCTGGAGTACTCGTCCTACCCCACGCGTCGCTTCGGCATCGGGGCACGGTTCGGCGGCGGCATGCTGTACAGCCCGCTCCTCATCGACGAGAAGGCCTGGCTGGAGGACGTGGTGCCGAAGTACTTCCAGAACGGCGATCCCGGCTACCACGCGGTCGCGCACCCGCTCGTCATGGCCGGTCCCACGATCGAGTACTACACCAAGATGTCCCACTTCTCGGTGGGCCTGGATCTCGACGTCATCTACGCCATGGACTTCGACCTCGGCACGTCCTTCACGGGCACGCTCAAGTACTCGTTCTAGGCGGCGGCCGGCCCCCGGCCGGTGCGCCTTTGACACCCGCCGCCCAAGACGCTAGACAAGCGGCCCTTTCACCCGTACGACGGCGTCCCTCGAGGGCGTCGTCCAATGCGAGGTCCCATGAACACGCGCCCCGGAATGGTCGGCCGCAAGGTCGGCATGACCCAGATCTTCAACGATGACGGCGATGTCCTTCCCGTCACGGTCATCGAGGCGGATCCCAACGTGGTGGTCCGCATCAAGACGCCGGAGGGCCCGGACGGGTACACCGCCGTCCAGCTCGGCTTCGGGGAGCAGAAGCCCTCGCGTCTGAACCGCCCCGAGCTCGGTCACCTGGCCGGTGCGGGCGTCTCCCCTCCCCCTCGGGTTCTCAAGGAGATGCGCGTCGAGGCCGAGTTTCTCCCGCTCTATCCCAAGGGCGGACACGTCCGGGTCGAAGACGTCTTCCAGGTCGGCGACCTCGTCGACGTCACGGGGATCTCCAAGGGGCGCGGCTTTGCGGGCGTCATGCGGCGCCACCACTTCAAGGGGTTCGAGAGCAGCCACGGGACGCACGAGTTCTTCCGTCACGGCGGGTCCATCGGCACGCGGCTCACGCCCGGCATGGTCTTCAAGGGCAAGCGGATGAGCGGCCAGTTGGGTGCTCGGCGCGCCACGGTCCAGAACATCCGCGTGGTGCGCGTGGACGCTGAAAAGCACCTCCTCTACATCCTCGGATCCGTCCCCGGGCCTTGCGGAGCCACGATCCAGATCCGCAAGGCGGTCCGGGCGCGATAGCGCCAAGGCTCCTGGTCCGCGCGCGTCGGACGGTTATCCTCCGATGCAGTCGGGATCGTCGGACCCGTGAAGGAGCCTCCCGATGGACGACGCATTGCTGGTGGGTGAAGGTCGCCTCTTCACGAACCCCGATCCGGATCTTCTCCGGGCCCACCAGGCACGGAAGTCGCGAGGCCTGGTTCCCAAGGTCACCACCGTGGCCGAGGCGGTCGCGCGCTACGTTCCCGAGGGCGCCTACGTAGCGGTGGGCGGGTTCGGCCAGACGCGAATCCCAACGGCCCTCCTGCACGAGATCGTGCGGCAGGGCCGACGGCACCTCGGGCTGTCGGGCCACACCGCCACCCACGACTTCCAGATCCTGACCGCGGGCCGCTGCTTCGACCGCTGCGACGTGGCCTACATCGTGGGTCTCGAGATGCGAGGACTGTCGCCGGCCGCGCGCCGCTACTGCGAGAGCGGAGAGGTGGAACTGTGCGAGTGGACCAACGCCGCCCTGCTCTGGCGGTACCGGGCCGCGGCGATGGGCGTGTCCTTCCTGCCCTCCCGCAGCATGTTGGGCACGGACACGTTCCGCTACAGCGCCGCTCGTCAGATCCGCTGCCCCTTCACGGGCGGGCGGTACGCCGCCCTTCCCGCGCTTTCCCCCGACGTGACCCTCGTCCACGTGCACCGGGCGGACGTCTATGGGAACTGCCAGATCGATGGGAGCACGGTCGCCGACCTGGAGGCTGCGGCCGCGGCCAGGCACGTGGTGGTCACCTGCGAGCGGCTCATCAACAACCGGGAGATCCGGTCCCACCCCGAGCGCACCTTCCTGCCGTGGTACCTCGTGGACGCCGTGATCGAGGTGCCCTTCGGCTGCTACCCCGGGAACATGCCCGGCGAGTACTTCAGCGACGAGGAGCACCTCGCCGAGTGGCTCGAGGTGGAGAAGGACCCGGCCACCTTCGAGTCCTTCGTGGACCGGAACATCCGAAAGACGCGCGACTTCCAGGAGTACCTCGATCTTAGGGGCGGGATGGAGCGCCTGATCCGGCTGCGCCACGAGGAGTTGCTCATCGACCGCGAGGGGGAGGACGAATGACCCACCCCTGGAACGAGATGGAACTCATGGTGGTCGTGGCCTCCCGCCTGTTGGAGGACGGTCGCCTGGTGGTGGTGGGCACGGGAGGTCCCTGCGCCGCCACGATGCTGGCGCAGAAGACGCACGCTCCTCGTCTCATCGCGATGTTCGAGGCCGGGGGCGTCGGCCCCGTTCTCGAGGCGCTCCCCATCTCCGTGGGGGACTCTCGGACCTGGCACCGGGGACTGTCCACCGGGTCCATGGCCGAGACCATGTCCGCCCTGGCCCGTGGGCAGGTGGACTACTGCTTCCTGGGCGGCGCCCAGATCGATCCCTACGGAAACCTCAACTCCACGCTCATCGGTTCCGACTACCACCGCCCCAAGGTTCGCTTCCCAGGCAGCGGTGGGGCCAACGACCTGGCCTCCCATGCCTGGCGCACGCTGGTCATCACCCCCCAGGACGCCCGCCGGTTCGTGGAGCACCTCGTGTTCTCGACGAGCCCCGGCTACCTCCACGGCAAGGGGGCCCGCGAGGCCGCCGGCCTGCCGCCGGGCACCGGCCCGTACAAGGTCGTCACGCAACTCGCGGTCTATGGCTTCGACGAGGACACCTGCCGCATGCGCGTGGAGTCGCTCCACCCCGGGGTCACGCTCGACGACGTCCGGGCCGCCACCGGCTTCGAGCTCCTCGTGGCGCCCGATCTGGGCCAGACCCCCGCGCCCTCGGACGAGGAGCTGCGCATTCTCCGGGAGGAGGTCGACCCCGACCGGCTCTTCATCGGCCGGTAGGTCGGGACCCGCCCGGAGCCGGGTCGGTGGACCGCCTGAATGGCGGGTCGGGCCCGTCCGTCCATGCGGGCGAACACGAAACGAACCGGAGGTCCCCATGACGTTCTCGCTCCTCCCCCTGCTTCTCGGCCTCACCCTCGGCAGCCCGACCGTGGATGCGGGGGTGTACGTCGCGGTCCAGACCCCCGGCTACGCGGTGGTCGGCGATCCGTGGTCGCCCTACTACGCGCCGCCCTACCGACCCGGCTGGATGTGGGTCGAGGGCTGGTACGACGAGTACGGCTACTGGCACCCCGGCTACTGGGTGCCCGTGCGCTCGCGCCCCGGCTACGTCTGGGTCCACGGGTACTGGAACGGCCCCATGTACATGGAGGGCTACTGGAGGCCCGTCTACCGCTACGGGTACACCTGGTACGACGGCTACTACCACAGCGGACGCTGGATCCCCGGCCGTTGGGCCACGTACCACCACGGGGTGTCTCACCACTCCTCGAGACACGACCGGTGGGACGACCGCTACGATCGCGACCGGCGCGACCGCTACGACCACGACCGTCACGACCGCTACGACCGCAATCCCCACTACCGCTCGCACCAGGACGTCCGCTCCGAGCAGCGTCCCGACAGCAGCCGGGATCGCCCGGATCGCAGCGACGAGGGACGGCGCGGCGGCGACGAGGGACGGCGCGGCGGCGACGAGGGACGGCGCGGCGGCGACGAGGGACGGCGGCGGTAGCCCGGACTCGACGTCTTGAAGCCACGGCCCCCCCC
>JAFGLY010000066.1 GCA_016927815.1 Deltaproteobacteria bacterium
CCGAGCCCGATGAACGGGCCGAACGACCCTTCGAAGCCGTGGAACAGGTCCCGGGTGGTGAACAGCCTCACCGGCAGCAGCAGCCAGTCGATCGGGCTGCGGCCCGCGCCGTACCCGGCCAGGATCTCCCCCCAGGCCCAAGCCCGCCAGGCATCCCACCCTTCGCCCCCGAACCAGGACCAGGCCCAGGGGAAGAACGGGTTGCCCCGCTCCAGGAGGTTCCGGACGTAGAACGGACACCCCACGAGCAGGGCGATCCAGGCGAACCGCACCACCGGCGCCCAGGCCTGCCGCCAGGGTCGCGGGTCCCTCGATGCGTTGGCTGCGAGCAGGGCCCAGATCACCGCGGTGACGCCCAGGCCCGTGTGCTTCACAGAGGCCGCAAGGCCGGCTGCCACCGCCGTGGGCACCAGCCACGCCCCCTCCTGGCGGGCCAGGCGAATGCCCCCCTGCAGGGCCAAGGCCACGAGCAGCACGAGCCAGGCCTCGACGTAGCCGGACGGCGCCCAGTGCACGAACGTCGGCAGCAGAAGGAGCAGCAGGCCCGCGGCCCCGGCGATGCGCCCCGAGGCGCCCATCGATCGGGCCAGGCCTGCGGTGGCCAGGGCCGCTGCGCCCGCGATCCAGGCTCCCGGCAGACGCGGATTGAAGGGTGGAAACCGATCCGGACCCGGACCGAGCGCACACAGCAGGGAGAGCACCGACTCCCATCCGAGCGGCAAAGAGGCGAAGATGTTGTCGTCCGGGACGACGGCTCCTCCGGCTTGCGCGAACGTCCGCGGCAGCGCGAGGTGGTAGGTCATGTCGTCCTGGTACCAGGGAGGGACGAGGGCCAGGGCCAGGAGGACCCCCACCAACCCCAACCCTCCGAGAACCCAGGGCGAGGGGAGGCCGCTCGGCCGCCGGACCTCCAGGAGGGCGGGCAGCAGCACGGATCCCACGGCCAGCGCAGCGGTCCAGGGTCGCAGGAGGTCCAGGAACCCGAGGAGCATGCCCGCGACCTGGAGGAGGCCGAAGCTCACCGCAGCCGCTGCGGCCCATCGGGTGGGCCCGTCGAGGCCCACCCCCGTACGCCGCTCCCAGGCCCGCACCCAGGGACGACCCCCGGCGGCCACGGCGACGCACACCAGGGAGAGCGCGAGGTCAGCGGGCCAGGTCACGGTTCGTCCGCCCGAGAGGGGCGCTGGCAACCGGTGGGGCGAAGAGGATCACGGCATTCGACGGAAGGGCGCGTGGATCAGGGCGACAAGGGCTTCGCACCGCCCTCGCACGTCACTTCACCTCGAACGGGTAGACCACCTGCATCTCGGAGGGGTAGCGGGCGAGCGAGCCGGGCTCGGTGTCGCACAGCACCCCCTGGAACTCGAACGCGTAGGAGCCCTTTTCCAGGGGCCCTTCGGTGACGACCCGAAACACGTCGTCCGCCTGGAGGCCCTGGAGCGTGAACGGCACGTCCCGGTCCGGCACCCAGAAGCCGGTGGCGATCTCCTGATCGCCCAGCGGCCCCGGCAACGTGGTCCGTTCCAGGTAGCGCAGCCGGTGGAGGCGGATCTCCATCTGGCGAAGCTCCGCCTCGGACCTCGACGAGTGGAACAGGAACTGCGTGGGGGCCCGGGAGGCTGGCAGCGGGTTGTGCGTGAGTTCGCGCACGCCGTGGATCTCCCGGAAGTCGGATCCGACGGCCTCCACCCGGGCGGCCTCGAGCCGGACGAGGCTCCCGTGGCCCTGGCCGAAGAACCCGTACGCCTCGGGCAGGACCCAGAGACGGAACTCGGCGGAAGGGGGGTCCCCATCGGCGGGGACCTCGACGGAGAGGACGTCCTTGATGTACCCCTGGGCACCGGCCATGAGCCGGACCGGACCGGACCTGGGGAGTTCCATGAGGAATCGGCCCCGGGCATCGGTCGTGGCTCGCACGTACTCCTGGTCCGAGAGCACCGTGGCCCCGGGGATGGGCTTGCCGAACACGTCCCGGACAGTGCCCTGCACCCTCGGGGGCTCGCTGCAGGCGGCCAGCAAGAGGAGAATGGGGAGGAATACGCGCATGGATGTTCCCTCCAGGCGGGACGTCACCGCGGGGAGGCCGGATGGGCGGAGACGACGGATGTCGTGGCATAACCCTGGTCTCGTCTCCATGCAGCCGGCCCCGCGCGAGCCCTCGACGGCGGACGGGTGTGAATCGCGCTACTGTGCCCGCCGTCTAGATGTCGGCAAGGTGACCCATGCTCCTCCTGACCCTCACACTCTCAGCCCTGCAGGCGGCTCTGCCCCCACCCATCGTGAGCGGCGAGCGCACGACCGACTACGAGGCGGTCGGAGGCATCTTCGCCGCGGACAGCAGCTACCTCTACGGCCCGTTCTGCTCCGGGACGCTCATCGAGGAGCACTGGGTGCTCACCGCCGGCCACTGCGTCGAGGCCATCCAGGGCGACTACCGCTCCTTCGACATCGTGTTCGCCCTCGGTGCCGACCTCATCTACGACGACTTCCTCGACTACTCCTGGATGTCCGCGTCCTTGCTCCATCCCGACTACGTCTTCGACGACGCCACCTTCGAGATCGACTCGGACATCGGTCTACTGGCCATCGACGGCATCGACTCGGTGCCCCCCATGCCGCTCAACGACGATCGGCTCACGAGTTCCTGGGTCGACCAGGAACTGCGCTACGTCGGGTTCGGCGTCACGCGGGACGGGGCCAGCGACTCCGGCATCAAGCGCTTCGTGGACATCCCGGTCTGGGCCTACGACGCCCAGTTCGTGTACGGATACGATCCCGAGGACGGCGACAACGTCTGCTCGGGGGACTCCGGCGGGGCGGCCCTCGAGTTCCTGGACGGCGGCCTCTGGGCCCTGACCGGCGTCCACTCGTTCGTGGCCATCTTCGAGGATGGGCGGAACCCCTGCCTGGAGGGTGGAAACGGCGCCACGCGCGTGGACGTGTTCCTGCCCTGGATCCAGGACGAACTGGGGTCCGACTTCTCCGGCGTCGTCCTCGATGACGAGGCCGACGCGGACACCGACGCGGACACCGACACGGACGGCGACAGCGACGCAGACACCGACACGGACACCGACGCGGACGGCGACACCGACACCCCCGAGCGACCCGACGACGAGGACGAGGCGGAGGACTGGTTCGCCAACTGCTCGACGGTTCCCGGCCGAACGGCGGGGGGTCTGGGCCTGATGCTGGCCATGGCCGCCCTACTCGCGCGGCGCCGCCGGTAGGCGGCGCTCCTCAAGCCAGGACGGGCGGGCGCTCCATCCCCTGCCGTGCCCCGGCATCGAGGCCCACGAGGAAGCCCGGGGGCGGTAGGAGGTCCCCTCCCTCGAGTCGCGCCAGGAGCCGTGCAGCCTGCCAGGCCAGCAACTCCAGGCCCGCCGCCCGGGCCTCTGCCTGTGCGGTGTCGAACCCGCGTGCCGCCTCCTCGGGCTGGCCGGCGCGCGCCCAGGCCCGGGCGGCCTGGATCCGTGTCCGGATGGCCTCGGGCGAGCCGGTTCCCCTCCAGACCACGGCCTTCTGGGCCCGCTGGAACATGCGCCCGTCTCCGAGGCCCGCAGCCGCCCGGGCCAGGATTGCCTGGCACAAGGGACCGTGGCCCTCGGGATCCGGCAGGGGGGGGTCCCCGAGGACCCTGAACAGGCGATCGAGGGCCGCAGCCGCGGCCGTCCGCGCGTCGGGCCGGGCGTCCAGCGTGGCGCGCGCACGCAGGAGGTGGACCACCCAGCGATCCCAGGCGAGCCGGGTGGCGTGAGAGAGCGCGGACGCGTCCGCCAGCACGTGTCCGGCCTCGTCGAGCAGGCCCACCTCGAGGTACACCCCGCCGTTCAGACGCAGGATCGTGCATTCTGCCAGCGGATCGCCGAGTCCGTGCGAGAGAAGTCCAAGCTCCGCAGCGAGCGCGAGCGCCTCGGCCGGCCGACCGACCAGGGCCAGGACGGACGCGAGGTGGGCCCGGGCGACCGCACCTTCCGCCAGGTCTCCCGTCCCCTGGAGGACGTCTGCCGCCTCCTCCATCCGTGCGAGCGCCCGGGGCGCCTGCCCCTCCAGGAGCGCACACCGGCCCAGGCCCAGGGCCGCCCGGCCCCGCGCCATGGGGTCGTCCTCCCCCAGGGCCGCCGCGAACGCCTGGGCAGCCTCGTGAACCTCTCCCCGACTCCAGGCCCCCCACGCCCGCTCCACCCGGGCGCGGGCGATCCTCGCCGCATCCCGTCGGCCGATGGCCTCGGCGAGGAGTGCATCGAGGATGGCCTCGGCGCCCCGGAGATCGTTCTGGGCGCGACGCAGGGTGGCGGATGCCAGGGCCTCCTCCCAGGCCATCCACGGCCTGGAGACCGCGGACCCGCGGCCGCGGCGCGCCAGGGCGGCCCGGGTCCGGCGCGCCAGGGCATCCGGATCCGGGGCCCGCTCCAGGGCAGCACTCGCGAAAAAACCGGCCGAAACGACATATCGTCCGGTTCCGGGGGCGAGGGGAACCCCCTCCTGGGGCTCCTCCTCTCCCCCCACCGACCGGACGAGACCGCGGCGGACGAGTTCGGCCAGGACCTCCTCCGGGGGCACCTGGGTCACCTCCTCGACGACCGCCGCGCTCGCGGGTTCTCCGAGCACGGCGATGGCCTGGAGGACCTCCAGGGCGTCGAGGTCCAGATCCGACAGCCACCGTTCGAGGTCCGGGGCCGGCAGATCCCCGTCCAGCGCGGCCGGATCCTCGTGCAGGGCCTCGAGGAGCGGCACCAGCAGCGCCGGAATCCCCCCGGTGGCCTGGAAGAGGCGCTCTGCCAGGCAGGCCGGATCCGGCACGGCGCGCGATGCGGCCACCACCGAGCGACGCACGTCCGCACGGCCCAGCGGGTGGAGGCACACCGCGATGTCGGGATCGGGCACGTCCTCGAGGGTGGCCACGAGCAGGGCTTCGCCGGCGTGGAGCCGAGACAGCGCGGTCGTGAGCGCGGGCCGGTCCCGGGGCGCTGCGAAGGGAAGGCCGCGGCGACGGGCGTTGTCCTCGATCGTGTGCAACAGCCAGCGCTTGCCCGTACCGGGCGTGCCCTCGATACGGAGAAGGCAGCCGGCGCCCGCGGCGGTGCGGTCCAGGGCCTGAGCGACGCGATCCAAAGCGTCGCGCCGGCCGGCCAGGGGCACCCCGGCCGGGACCGGCGCCAGGGAGAAGGCCGAAGCGGCGTCCCGGGCGCTCGGAAACCGGTCCTCCGGGCGCTTGGCCATGAGGCGGAGCACCGCCTCCTCGAGGTCTCGCGGAAGGGTGGGGTCGAAGGTGGAGGGCGGGATCGGCGCCCGTTCGAGGTGGGCGATCAGCAGTTCGGCCTGGTCCTCCACCTCGAAGGGACGGCGCTCCGTGAGGACCGTGTACAGCGTACAGCCCAGCCCGTACAGGTCGGTGCGCGGATCTACCGGCTCGCCCCGGATCTGCTCCGGCGATGCGTAGTGGAGGGTCCCCACCACCACGCCCGACGCGGTCTCGCCGTCCTCGGCGAGATCCCTGGCCACCCCGAAATCGGTGAGGACGGGGACGTCGGACTCGAGCACCCGCACGTTGGACGGCTTGACGTCCCGGTGGACGAGGCCGTGCTCGTGGACACAGGCCAGGGCCCGAGAGAGGGCTTCGGCGAGCCGACGGATGCGCCTGTGACGCTCCAGGGCGGGCAACCGCCTCAAGCGGTGGGACCAGAGCCGAAGATCCTCGCCCTCCAGGTACTCCATCACCAGGAAGGCCCGCCCCTCTGCCACCCCGTGGCCGAGTATCCGGACCACCCCCCGGTGATCGAGCCTGGAAAGAGCGCGGATCTCTCGGGAGAACCTCCGCTCGATGGCTGGGTTGGGGCGATGCAGCCACTTCACGGCCACGTGCTCGCCCCGCTCGTCCCGGCAGCGGTAGACCGCCGCCATGCCACCGCGACCGATCATGGCCTCCACGCGGTAGGGGCCGATGGAACGAGGAACGGCCGCGAGGCCTGGAGGTACGGGCGGAGCGCCCTCAGAACTCGGCTCCAACCCGAGAGAGCCCTCCCAAGTATCGCCGGGCGTGCGAGGGCTCACCGGGACTCCTCGAAATCGTCGAGGGCCGCCAGGTCCGGCCGGTCGTGGAACCCCGTGGCCAGGTCCAGCGGCAGGTCTGCCAGGACCGAGGCCGTGAGCTGCAAGGCCTCCTCGCGCGCACGCCTCCGGGCCGCTGCGTCCGGCTCCTGCCCCGCGAGGACGACCAGGGCGTCGAGCACGAAGAGGTTCAGGCCGCGAGGCCGGGCCAGGCGGATCACGTCGTTCGCTACGCGGCACGCGTCGGAGGACTGGCCCAGGCGTTGGTACGCCGCAGCGACGACCGACCGGCTCTGCACCTGGCGTGTGAGCGACAGGTTCCTCCCGGGTTTCTGCGCCTGTTCCAGGATCTGCCGGGCCTGGAAGGCATCGCCGGACTCCGCCAGGAGATGGGCGATCGTGGCCTGTACGAGGGGGAGGTAGCCCTCCGGGTCCCCCAGCGAGGCAAGGCCACGGGCCACGGTGAGGTGGCGGCTCGCTCCGTCCGGATCCCCTCGAACCAGGTGCCACCGGCCCAGGGCGTACCGGGCCGCGAGGATCGCCGAATGGACCTTGAGCGCCGAGGCCACCTCGAGCGCCTCGGCCAGGCAGGCGTGGGCTTCGTCCCACCGCCCCAGCTCGAGGCACACCAGGCCCGCGACCCGGGCACCCACCCCCTGGCCCATCCGGAAGAGCCCCTCGCGGGCCAATCCCCGAGCCTGCCGTGCGGCCAGGAGCGCCTCTCGGAGGTGGTCCTGCCACAGGTGCAGCTCCGCCAGGCTGGCGAGTGCCAGGCACCTGGATCGCCCGAGGCCCAGGCGGCCGAAGATGGCTTCGGCCTCCGACAACCCCACGCTCGCCGCTGCCACCTGACCCTGGCAGGCCTGCACCTCGGATTCGAGGAGCAGGAGGTCGGCCCGGACGCCCTCCTGGGCAGGATCCGCGGCCAGCACGAGCCCCTCGGCCGCCCAGGCGCCGCACGCCTTCCGATCGCCGCGATCCCAGGCGGAGGTCGCCAGGTCTTTCAGGGCCTCGGCCACCAGCGTGCGGTCCCCCAGGCGTCGCGCGAGCGCGAGCGCCTCGTCTCGGTGGGATCGAGCCGAGGCCTCCCCTCCGAGCCGCTCCTCGGCCTGGGCCAGCCGAAGACCCGTCCGACAGGTCTCGGGACCGTTCCCGAGGGCGCGGGCCAGGTCGAGGGCCTCCTGGTAGATGTCGCGACCCGAGGCCCAGTCGCCCCGGTCCAGGGCCAGGCCGCCCCGAACCGGGAGCAGGGCCAGGCGGACGCCCTGGACCGTGCCCTCGTCCAGGGCCATCCGAGCGGTCCCCTCGACGGCGGAGGCTCGATCCGCCAGCCGGGAGGCCTCCTCGAAGAGCGACCGCTCGTGGAAGCGTCGCGCGGCCTCCGCGAGGTGGATCCAGGCCAATCCGTCCTCGCCGGCCCGGCGGTAGTGCTCGCCCAGGATCTCCACGGCAGCAGCGGTACAGGGGCCGCGGGCCTGCAGGACCGTCGCGAACCGGCGGTGGAGGGCCAGGCGCCGCTGGGGCTGGAGGTCCCGGTACAGGATGTCCCCCAGCTTGCGGTGCGGAAGGTCCAGGTGCACGTACGGACCCGACCGGTGCTCCTCGACGAGGTCCGCGTCCACGAGGGACTCCACCCGGTCGAGGACCGCGTCCTCCGGTTCGTCGAGGACCTCGATGAGCAGGTCCAGGTCCATCTCCTGGCCATGGACGGCCAGGGCTTCCAGCACGGTGCGGTCCGCCTGGGAGACGGCTGCGAGCCGCTGGTCGAGGAGCGCCCGGATGCCTGCCGGGATCTCCAGGTGCCCCGCCTGGATTTCCTCGGTGTCGATCGCGAGGGCGAGGCCGCCGGGCCCCTGGACCAGGACGCGGCGCTCCCGCAGGGCACCGAGGAACTGGGCCACGAAGAGCGGATTCCCCTCGGTCTCCCGCTCCAGCCTCTCGGCCAGGGCCCACGTCCCCGGGGCCTCGCCCACGAGGGCCACGAGCAGGGTGTGGACGTTCTCCAGCTGGAGCGGCCCGGGCCGGATCACCTCTGGCGCCACGCCCAGGCGTGCGGGGTCCACGATGCGCTCGTCGATGCCACCGCCTGCGTCGGTCCTGACCGTCCCGAGGACCAGGAGCGGCTGCCCCTGGGCGACCACGGTGCGGCAGAGGAAGGCCACGAGGTCGAGCACCGACTCGGGCGCCTCGTGGAGATCGTCCACCGCGAGCACCCTCGGTCCTGCGACCAGCGCCAGGTCCAGCGCGCGCCGGACCGCGTCGAGCGACCGGTGGTGCACATTTCCCTGGACGGGCCCGGCCTCGAAGGCGGCCACCACCTCGTCGAGATCCGGGGGGAGATCCGCACCCAGATCCGCGCGCAGGTCCGCGGCGAGCCTCCTCAAGACGCCAAACCCGCCCTGGGCGTCGCGGCCACGCACCGCATGGATCGGAAAGCCCAGCCGCCGGGCCTGCTCCAGCGCGAGGTCCATGAGCCGGGTCCGGCCGCAGCCCATGGGTCCGAGCACGAGCACCGCCGCGCCCCGACCCCGGGTGAGGGCCGACACCGCGTTCGCCAGTCGCTCCGACTCGGTTTCCCTGCCCACGAGCGGCAGGTCCGTGGGGGCCGCCGCGATGGGGATCCCCGCTCCGTCCGGTTCGAGGCGGAAGAGCACCTCCTGGGCCGACTGGAAGCGGTCACGCGGGTTCTTGCTCATGAGGCGGGCGGCGATCTCGTCGAGATGAGCGGGCACGGACGGATCGCGATCCCGTGGACGAGGCGCACCGTGATGTCGGTGCAGATCGAGGTACCCGGCCAGGTCCTTCGCGACGAAGGGCCGTTGGCCCGTGAGGAGGACGAACAGGATGACCCCCATCGAGTACAGGTCGCTGCGGTGGTCGATGGGTTCCCCGGCCATCTGCTCGGGGGATGCGTACGCCCACGTGCCCACCAGCGTGTCGGACACGTTCGGATCGGCGATCGGGTCGAGGTCTTTCACGATGCCGAAATCGGTGAGCTTCACGCGCCCGAAGACATCGAGCAGCACGTTGGAGGGCTTCAGGTCCCGGTGGACGAGGCCTCGGCGGTGGATGTGGGCCATGGCCCGGCACAGGTCCACGAGGATGTGCTCGATCCGCCGCCAGCGTGCTTCGGGCGGCAGGTTCCGGATGGCCCGGATCTCCTGGTGCAGGTCGTGGCCCTCGACGTACTCCATGGCGATGAAGGGATGGCCGTGCAGATCTCCGATGGACTCGACCCGGACCACGTTGGGGTGGCCGAGGCGTGCCAGCGCGCGGAACTCCCTCCGGAACCGCGTCTGTCCGGTGGCGAGCCGGCTCGCGCGGAGCACCTTGAGGGCCACAGGCGCGCCGGAGGCATCGCGGGCGAGCAGGACCACCGCCATGCCGCCACGCCCGATCAGCCGCTCGTACACGTACGGACCGATCCGATTCCCGGGTCCGACGGAGAGTCCGCCGATGGCCAGGACGTCGTCCTCCGGCGTGGTGGGGATCTGGGTCATCCGGTCGGCACGCGAGGCAGACGGGGAACGGGGCCTATCCCGGCGGTGAACGGGAAGGCAGGCGCACGCGTTCCGGAGCCGGGATACCTGGACCTCTTCGTCCTCCTCGGTGGTTCGAGCGCTCGATGCGGACCTGTTCCGGAGAATCCGCTCTCGACGTGTCTGGAGCGGAGCGTGGGTCTCACGCCCGGCGCCCCCTCGGGCCCTTCCTCCTCGTCGGCCTCGCGACCGGGGGCTTCGAGGTGGCGATCGAGGGCCAGACCCGACTCGGGCTGGATCTCCCCGATGCCCTCGCCTGGCTGGCGGCCTCCGGCCTCTCGTGGGGCGTCCTGGCCTCGCTCGTCGGGCTCGGACTCCGAGTGGCGCTGCCCTCGGGGCCCTCGGATGGGCCTGGGGCGCGGCTGTGGCCGGGACGGCGGACGGGCATCGCGGCCGCGGTGGCCCTGACCGTCGCCTTCTTCGTGATCGCGGAGCGGAACCGGGGCCCCACGCCCCCCCTGGACCGAGGCGCCGAGCACACGTCCACGGCCCCGGACGTGCTGCTCCTCACCTTCGAACAGGCCGATCCCACCCGGTTCCTGGAGCCGGGGTCCGGTCCGACCTGGGATCGCCTGCTCGGCGAATCCGCGGTCCTCGACCGCGTCGCCGTTCCCGAGGGATCGATCGACCTGGCCCTCCTCACGTTGATGACCGGAGCGATCGCCCCCGGCGCCGGAAGGCCCGCGTCGGGCCCCGTGTCCTCCCTGGCCTACGACCGCAGCACCTCGTCGCTCGTGGAGCTCCTGCAGGGGGACGGCTACCTGGCGGGCGGCTTCACGACGTCTCCGCTCGAAGCGTCCTGCTCGGAGTGGCGACGAGCCTTCGACGTCTACGACGACCGGGCCGGGGGCCTGCCGGGCGTCTCCCGTTCCCGGGTCCTCGGGCCCGTCCTGGGTCCACGTCCGTCCTCGCCGGTCCTGGCGGATCGCTGCGTCGAGCGGGCCGTGGGCTTCTACCGAGGCGCAGGCAGCCACCGGGTCTTCCTCTGGATCCACCTCCCCATCGCCACGCACGGCTCCGGATCGCTCGGCGTCGATGCCGCGGTCGGGCGGATTCTCGCGGTCGTGGAGGCCGAGGAGCGACTCGACGAGACTCTCCTCGTCGTCGGGCTCCTGCCGCCCGAAGCGGAGGCGTCGGTCCGGTCCTCCCGAAACCCGGGGGCATTCCTGGTCCGCTACCCCGTGCACGCGCCGCCGGGAACGCGCGTCGCCTGCGAGGTCGAACTGAGGGACATCCAGCCCACCGTGGCGGATCTTCTCGGAAACCTGACCCAGAACCTGGGCGGGGGTCAGTCCCTCGGTCCGACCCTGGCCGGTGCGCCCTGCCCCAAGCGCAGGCGTCCTCCCAGGGCCTCCCGTCCCTGGGCGCCGGGGTCTCCTCCCTCCCCCAGGGGACCGCCGTGACCCGGTCTCCCGTTCGAACCCTCGCGCTGCGTCGCTGGCTGTGGATCCGCCTCGCGGTGACCCTCCTCGGCGTGGGGGTCGCGCCTGTCCTCCTGTCCCGCCACTACGCGCTCGCCTCCACGGACACGGACCTCCACTCGGCCTTCAAGGCGCTCGTGTACGCCTGGCACAACGTCCTGTTGCGGCTCCCGTACCTGGCCGGAGCCCTCCTGCTCGGCCTGGGTGCGGCCCTGGTGCTCCCCCGGCTCAGGGGACGGGCCTGGTGGATCGCAGCTTCTTTCATTGCTTTTTTGGGTCTCGTCGGAGGCTGGTCGAGCCACCGGGTCCTGCTGCCGGGGGCCATCGCGCTCCTCCTCGTGAACCTGGCCCCCCGCCCGCCCGGTCACCGGTGCTGGCGCCTCCTTGCCTGGCTGCCAGGTTCGCTGCTCCTGCTTCCGTGGCCGGTGTCGAGGCTGGCCGGACTCAAGGCTTCCGCTGCCTTCCGGATCGCTGCGGGGCTCGTGCTGGCCTGCCTCTGGTTCGGCCTCGACCAGGCGCTCTCCTATGAGCGGTACCGCTACGCGGTCTCGCGCTGGCCGGACGATCGCCTCGGCACGGACGTGACGCTCGTCGAGAAGGTCCGACACGGGGACTACCACGAGTACCACGACCTGGACCTCGTGGGAGACCGATTCGTGGTGGTCGCGGAGCAGACGCATCGCCTGCTCTCCCTGGACCTGGACGGGCGCATCCTGGACACGTGGAAGCTTCCCGAGAAGTGGCTGCCTCCGCTGATGGGCGGCGTGCTGGACAGTGCGTCCGATCCCCGCCGGAACCTCACCTGGTTCCTCGGAGGGCCCTTTCACGTGGCCGGGCTCGAGTGGGTGGACGGGCACTGGGCCCGGCCGTTCAGGTCGCCCCCGATCTCTTTCGAACCCGGCTTCGCCGGTCGTTACCTCCCCGAGGTCCGTGCCCGGGGGGATGGGCAGATCCTGCGTCGCCCCGCCGTGCCGGGCCTCGTCCACGCCTACGGCGCATGGGCCGAGGAGCGGGAGGAACTGCTCGTCGTGACGATCAACCCGAGACTCCCGGTGGACTACCCCCTGATGATTGCCGCTCGGACGCCCGATCTCGACTCGGTTCGGACCGTCGTGCTGCACACGCACGGCAACCTGCTCCTGCCGTCGCCGCGTGACATCGTCTGGATGCCCACCCTCGGAAAGATCCTCATCGCACCAGACTTCTGGGACACGCTCTACCTGGCGGATCCCGACACGGGCCTCGCCGAGCCGTTCCTCACAGCCCCGCTGTCCAACGGGGCCCTGCTGTGGTCTCCCGAGTTCGATCGGTTGCTGCTCTCCATTCCGAGCGAGATGGCGGTCTGGGTCATCGATCCCTATCGGCGCGTGGTCGAACGCAGGATCCGCACTCAGCCGGGCGCGCGGCCTCTCGCGCTCGACGCCCAAAACGGCCTGCTCCTGACCGCCTCGGTCCTCACGGGGATGGTGCTCGTCCAGCGGTTCGAGGATGGATCGGTCGTAGACCGGTTCGACGCCTTCATGCCCATGGTACGGAGCCTCGCCGTGCATCCGGCGTCGGGCACGGCGTTCCTCACCACCTGGTCCGCGCTCTACCGGTTTCCCTACTTGAGGAAGCTGTCCGGCCCGCCGGGCTCCTGACGCCCCGCTTGCGGTAGGTGTACGGCCGACCGACGGATCCTCCGCTGTGCACGAGGGACAGGAACTGGCGGGCGTCGAGGAGGAGCTCCCTCGGGAACCGGTAGTCCCGGTGCAGGAAGCGCCAGGCCATCCGGGGGCGCAGGTAGAACCGCCGCTGGATGGCGTGCATCTCCCGGATCAGGGACTCTACGTTCATCTCCGGGGGCGTGAAGATGGGGTAGGCGCCGTAGCCCTCGCCGGTCTCCCCGTGGGCGTACCGATCGATGATGTCCTCGTTGATGATGCCCTGATCGCGGGCAATCTCGAACAGGCCCGTACCCGGGTACGGCAGGAGGAGCTGGACCGACACGCCGTAGAAGCCGTACCCGAGGATCATCTCCCGCGTCGCCCGCAGCTCTTCGGGGGTCTCCGTGTGATGGCCGAGGATGAAGTAGGCCCCCGCGCGAATGCCCAGGCGATGGCAGGTCCGCACGACCCGCCGGATGTCCTCGTTGGTGAAGCGCCCCTTCTTCACCACGTCTCTCCGCAAACGCTCCGAGGCGGACTCGACCCCCATGCCCACCTGTTCGCACCCGGCCGCCCGCATCTCGGCGAGCAGCTCGTCGTCCAGCATGTCCACCCGGGATCCGCACTGCCAGCGGATCCCGAGCCGCCGCTTCTTCATCTCTCGACAGAACTCCAACACGAGATCCCGGTCGCGTGTGAAGGTGTCGTCCGAGAAGAGGAAGCGGCCCTGGTACACTGGGAGGAGGGCCTCGATCTCCGCCAGGAGGTTGCCCACCGAGCGGTGCCGGATGGGCGAACGGAGGGCCGATGCGCTGCAGAAGTAGCAGGGAAAGTGGCAACCCCTGGATAGAAGGAGCATGTCGCCGGTCTGGTAGGCGCTCCGACGCGTGAGGGATCGATCCGGGAACGGAAGGCTGTCGAGGTCCATCACGGGCTCGCCGGCGCGGAGAGCGGGCAGGCGCTCCCCGGAGAGGAGACGCTCGAGGGAATCGAGGAACGTGCGCTCCGCCTCCCCGGTGATGGCATGGTCGAACAGGCCAGGATTGCGCTCCACGAATCCCGGATCCAGCGTCAGGTGGGGTCCGCCCGCAAAAATAAAGGTATCAGGCCTCGTTCGTCGAATATGCTCCGCAAGCTCCACGGCGCCCTGGAGGTTGAACGAGGCCACGGAGATCCCGACGGCAAAGGGCTCCAGGGCCTGGACCCGCCGGCCCACCTCCGGGAGCGAGAGCCGCTCGGGCGCGCAGTCGAGGTAGCGCACGCGAAAGGCGCGGGAATGACGGTGGACGTAGGCCGCCAGGTAGAGGAGGCCGAGGTTGGGTCCCGTCCTCTCCAGGGTCCGAGGTCGGCCGCGGGAGAAGTGACACGGGGGATTGAGGAGGAGCACGTCCTTCATGCGGGCCTCGGACCTCGCTGGGACCGCGTGGAACGTTCGGTCCTATCCCGATGGGCAGCGACCTGCGACAAGCCTGGAACGCGCCCATCGGATGGATCCAGGCCACCGGGTGGGCGTCAGGATATCGTAGGAGGTCCGCGATCCTCCCGCCCGTCCAGAGGAGCCCCATGAAGGACGTCCTGCTCATCTACCCGCCGGTGAACTTCATCGGCGATCGTCCCTTCGTCATGCACCTCGACTCCCCTCCGCTCGGACTGGTGTACCTGAGGGCCTACGTCCACAGGTTTTCCAAGGACTACCGCGTCCATTGGATCGATGCCGGAGGCGATCGCCTGACGTTGGAGGACATCCGCCAGAAAATCGTGTCCGTTCGCCCCTGGGTCATCGGGATGACCCTACTGACGTCCCAACTCCAGGGAGCCATGGACATTGTGAAGATGATCCGGGAGAAGATCAGCCGCGACATTCCAATATTTGCGGGTGGACCCCATGTCACCGCCGATCCGACCTTCATCGATCGGCATCCCGGCTGCTTCGACTACGGCATCGTAGGGGAGGCGGAGGGCACCTTCCTCCATGCCCTCGACCAGTTGGCGCGAGGCGAGCCCCTGCCCCGCATCCTGGAGGGCGAGCCCCTCATGGACCTGGAGGTGTTCCCCATCCCGGAACGCTATCGATTCCGGCGCGAGAACTACTGGAAACGACAGCACGTGGCCGGAACGCGCTCCTGCCCGTACCACTGCTACTTCTGCAGCAACCCGGTGGGGACGCGGGGGCGGAAGATGCGGTTCGCCTCGAACCGCAGGGTCATCGACGAGATCAAGTACAACTACGACTTCTACAAGGGCGTCATCAAGTGGCTCGACGAGAACTTCACCCTGGACCACGACCGGGTGATGGAGTTCTGTCACATGGTCAAGAAAGAGGACTTGAGGCTTCATTATTTCGTCTTTTCCCGCATCGATACCGTGAACGAACTGATGCTCAAGACCATGAAGGAGAGCGGGCTGGACAACCTGGCCTGCGGCATCGAGGCGGGCGACGAGCGGATCCGCAACGACGTGGTCAACAAGGGCGGCGTCACGAACGCCATGATCTACCAGGTCGACGAGTGGTGCCAGAAGTACGACATCAACTTCAGCGCCTACTTCATGCTGGGGCACCCCACCGAGAACGAACGCACCATCAAGGCCACCCGCGACCTCATCTTCGACCTGCACCTCCACCAGCTCTCCCTGACGATCCCCACGCCGTATCCGGGATCCCGACTCTTCGAGATTGCGGAGAGCGAGGGCATCATCAGCCCCTCGATCGTCGATCGGTTCGCCCGCAAGGAGTTCGGGGAGGGGTTCTGGGGCACCTACCCGGTCTACGTCTCCCAGGACCTCGAGATCGACTACGTGGTCAGCGAACTCAAGGACATCTACAGGAAGTTCTACTACGACCCGCAACGGGTCGCCAGCATCGTGAAGGAGCAGTTCACGAGCTGGGACGACGTCGTCATGGGGGGCCGCTACATCAAGAGCCTGCTCAAGGGCGCCTCCTACCAGCGGGACTACAGCGGCTACCGAGGCTACTTCAAGCGGATCGGCCTCGAACGAACCTGACCACCTGGTCACGCATCCGGGTCCACTCCCCACGCGTGGGCGCGAGGGCCAGGGAGAGTCCCGCGAGCGACAGGCAGATCAGCACGTCGAGCGCGCCCACGAAGCGGTCGTCCCAGCAGAGCCGGGCGGCCAGCCCCAGCCCCGCGAGCCCCAGTCCCCAGCGTACGACCAGGGAGACGTCGGGCCGGAATGCATGCCGCCGCCTCGCGTACCTGAGGAACCAGGCCAGGTACCCGACGTGGAGCACCAGGAGTCCGACGCCGACGGGTTCGAGGCTCCCCATGCGGATCGCGAGGAACGCCGAGGCCAGGAAGCCCAGGTTCCAGACCAGCTCCGCCCCCAGGTAGGGGCGCATGTCCCCCCGCGCGAAGGCCGCCATGGCCAGCACCCAGGAGGTGGCGCGCAGGTAGTCCGAGAGCAACAGCCAGCGCCAGAGTCCGATGGCCGGCAGGAAGTCCTCGGAGAACAGCAGGCGGACCACCAGGGGCTTCAGGACCGACAGCCCGATCACGGCGGGGGTCGTGACCCCCACGGCATAGCGCAGGAAGCGCGCGATCAGCGCGCCTCGCTCCGAAGCCTGGTCCATGCGCGCGAGGGTGGGCAGGTACCAGGTCGTCAGGGAGGCCAGGAGGATCCAGACGTACATCTGGCTCAAAGACCAGGCCGTATCGAAGAGGCCGCCCGAGGCGAGGGTCAGGTGCCTGGAGAGCAGCGCCCGGACCGCGAGCAGCGTAGCGGTGCCGATGCCGCTCACCGCGAGCGCGCTCAAGGGGAAGGCCAGGACCTCGCGCAGGTTCAGGACGCGCGGCCCGGTCCGCCAGGCGGAGCGCACCTCGGCCAGGTAGCCCCGAATCCGGGCCCTCAGGGCTCCTACGAGCACCCCGCCGAAGAGGGCCGTGGCCATCAAGGCGACCAGGGCCTCCGGGTGGTCCATCTGGACGAGCTTCGCCGCAGGCCAGGCCAGGAGGAGCATGATCACGGCATCCACGAACTGGGCGATGGAGAGGCCGGTCACGTCACGCCACGCGGTGAGCAGGCCGTTCAGGAACACCAGCAGGAGCCCGAGGAGGATGGGCACCACGAGCCATCGGGCCAGACCGGGGGCGTGGAGGGCCATGGACGTGGGGAACAGGTGGACGGCGAGAGGGGACAGGAGCAGCATCCCAACGGCCAGGAGGAGGCCGGTCCCAAGGAGGGCGAGGCCCAGGTACAGCACATAGGCGCCCACCCCGCCTGCGTCGCGTCGGCTCGCGATGCCCTGGGCGAGCGTGTTCTGCCCGCCGAAAGAGGCCAGCGTCACGGAGGTCTGGTGCGTCTGGCGCAACAGTGCGAACAGGCCCATGCCGGCCGGACCCAGCAGGGTCGCCAGGATCTTCACCGTCGCGGCGCCCAGGAGCATGGCGGCCAGGAATCCGCCGCTCGAGATCAGGCTCGCCCGGAGGATCTCCCGCATGGAGCGGCTCGTGTCCCGCACGTCTCCACCCAGGAGGGGGGTGTCGCTCACTCGAACGGTTTGCGACACGAGGTGCCCCTGGCCAACAGGTGCAGGCCGGACCGGAGATCCTGGACCAGGACCCGTGGAGAGGCGAGGTCCCGCCGAATCCAGTCCAGGGCGACTTCTGGTCTCAGGTAGAATCGCCGGTACAAGCGCCGCATCGCGCGGCTCACCGTCTCGTGGTCGAGGCTCTCCAGGTACAGCGGGTAGACCCCGGTGATCCCGGCGCCCAAAGCCTTGCGGGCGAAGCGATCGAGGAAGTCCTCGTCGATCACGCCGGCCCGTTTCGCACGCTCGTACATGCCCGAACCGGGGAAGGGCAGGGGCAACGAGATCACCACGGCCGAAAGCCCTGAGTGCAGGATGAGATCCTCGGTCTCCTCGAGGCGTTCCACGCTCTCGCCGGGCGCGCCGAGGATGAAGAAGCCGTTCGCACGTACGCCCTGCGTCCGGCAGCACCGGATGGTCTCGCGAATCCTCGCGTTGTCGAAGCCGCGCTTGTGCATCGACTCCGCACGGAGCCGTTCGCTGCCCGACTCGATCCCGAAGTGGATGCCCTCACACCCGGCCTGCTTCATGCTCCGGACGAGTTCCTCGTCCACGAGGTCGATCCGCGAGGAGCAGATCCAGCGGAGGCTCCATCCCCTGCTTCGGACCCCCTCGCAGAACGCGAAGACGAAATCCCGATCCGCGGTGAAGTTGTCGTCCTGGAAGGCCAGGCGCCCCCGGGAGACGCGCACGAGCGAGGCGATCTCCTCCAGGACGTCGGACGCGGATCGGCGGCGTGCGGGGCCAGCCAGGGCCGGCGTGGCGCAGAAATCACAGTGAAAGGGGCAGCCCCTGGACGCCATGAGGTACTCGGGGCGCAGGTACCTCCGCCGGTCGATGAGCGTGCGGTCCGGGAAGGGGAGGTCGTCGAGGGAGCCGATGGGCTCGCCCTCCAGCATCACCGGCAGGGACTCGCCCGCCTCGAGCCGGTTCAAGGCGTCGGCGAACGTCCTCTCCCCCTCCCGGGTGATCCCGTGGTCGAACAGGTCGGCGTTTCGCTCCACGAAGGTCGGATCGCCGCTGACGTGGTTTCCGCCCAGGAAGATCGGGCACCGCGGAGCCTCGCGCCGGACCACGGTCGCCACCTCCACCGCGCCCTGCAGCTGCAGGGTCATCGCTGCGATGCCGACTGCGAAGGGCCGTTCTCGTCTCAGGATCCCCGCCAGGTCCGAGAGGGTGAGGCCTTGGGGGGCGACATCCACGACACGGGGCACGAAGGTCGTGTACCGACGCAGCCAGGCCGCGATGTAGAGCAGCCCGAGCGGCGGGTACTCGGTGTCGAGCGTGTGTGGCTCACCGTCGGCGAACCACACCGGCGGGTTGACCAGCAGGACGGTCCTCATCACACGAACGGCCTCTTACGGGAACCTCCTCGACGGAGGAGATAGAGCGTCGAACGGATATCCTCGACGAGCAACCTCGGCTGGTCCAGGTCCCGGCGCAGGAAGTCCAGGAAGCGGGTCGGCCTCAGGTAGAACCTGCGAAAGATGCGCTTCATGCGACGGAGCAGTGCCTCCCGGTCGTGGCCCGGCGTGTAGAGCGGGTAGACCCCGGTGACGCCCCAACCGAGCTCCTTCCGGGCGAACCGATCCAGGGTGTCGGTGTCGATCACGCCGTCTCGTTCGGCCATGGCGTACAGAGCGGACCCCGGAAAGGGGATCGGCAGGGACACCGCGACGCCGTTCAAGCCCAGCCGGGAGATCATCGCCTCGGTTTCGTCGAGCTCCTCGTCCGTCTCCGTGGGATTGCCGATGAGGAAGAAGGCGTTCACGCGCATGCCCTGTGCCTGGCAGAGCGCCACCGCCCGGTAGACGTCCTCGTTGGTGTAGTCGCCCTTCCGGATCACGTCCCGCCGCACCCGCTCGTTGCCCGACTCGATGCCGAATCCGATGGTGTCGCACCCGGCTCGCCGCATCTGCCGTACGAGCTCCTCGTCGACGCGATCGATCCGCGTGACGCACGACCACCGCGGCCTCAGGGAGCGGCGATGGATCTCGCTGCAGAGGTCCAGCACGAGGGGTCGGTTCAACGTGAACGTGTCGTCCGCGAAGGCCACCCGGCCACGCGGACCGCCGAGGAGCGCCTCCATCTCCGAGAGCACGGAGCCCGACGAGCGATGGCGCACCCTGGCAAAGGCCGCTGGAGAGGCGCAGAAGTAGCAGTGGTAGGGGCAGCCTCGTGAGAGAACGAGCGAGGCGGGTTGGAGGTAGCGGGCCTGTCGGACCAGGCTGCGGTCCGGAACGGGCAGCGCATCGAGGTCAACCGGGGCCTGCCCCTGCTGGATGCGAGGCGGCGGGGTGCCCGATGCCAGGCGGACCAGGGAGTCCAGCAGCACGGTCTCCGCTTCGCCGGTGATGCCGTGGTCGAAAGCCTCGGCGTGCCGCTCCACGAAACCGGGGTCGGCGCTCACGTGCGCGCCCCCGAGGAAGATCCTCGCCTTTGGGAGAGTCTCGCGGACCTTCATGGCCACGTCACGGGCCCCCTGGAGCTGGATGGTCATGGCGCTGACGCCCACGACGAAGGGCTTCGTGGAGGCGAGGCAACGTCCGAGCGCCTCGAGACTCGTGCCCTCGGGGCCCACGTCGAGGACACGGACGGCGAACCGGTCCGAGTGCGCGTGCACGTAGGCGGCGAGGTACAAGAGCCCCAGAGGTGGGGACTCCCGCTCGAACACGCGGGGTGCGCCGCCGGAAAACCAGGCGGGTGGGTTCACGAGCAGGACGGAGCGCCGCTCGCCGGCGCCCGGTGAGGGATTCGTGCGGACGCCGGGGCGGTCTGTTTCCGCGCGTACCACGACTCTCCCGGAGAAAGGCGCTTCAGTTAGCCCGGCTTCGACCGCCGACCCACCTCTCGGGCCGAAGGGGACGACGGCCACCCGATCACGCCAGGTCCATCCATGCGGCCAGCGCCGTCCGGTCCACCTCGGGGTTCACTGCGAGGACGGCCTCCATCCAGGGAGCCACGACAGCGTCCGAAGCGGGCTCGAGGCGGGCGAGCAGCGCCGCGGCCTCCAGGCCGAGGCCCGCGTGGCGGTCCGGGCGCAGCCGGCCCAGGGCGTCACGGGCCAGGCGGCGCGCGGGTTCATCCTCGGCGAGCGCTGCATGGGCGCGGGCAGCCTCGAGCGCGATCCGTGCGGCGTGCGCCGATGCCGGTTCCCAGAGGCGGGCCAGGGCCCAGGCCACGAGGGATCGGACCGCGATGGGATCGGCCAGGGCTCGGGCGCGCGTGACCGCGACCAGCGCGCCCGGATCCAGGGGTCGGCACGGCGCGTCGTGGGGGGGTGCCGGAAACGTGGCCTCCACCTCCGCCGAGAACCCGAGGGCGAGCGCGGTGCGCGCTGCGGACGAGAGCCCACTCCAGCGCGCCCAGGCCGGCCCGCCGCTGGCTTCGTCCACCGTTTCGCTCGCGCCGTGGGCAGGGTCCAGGATGGCACGCGCCGTGGCGAGCGCCTCCCGTGCGAGCAGGCCGGCGGTCTCCCATCGACCCGTGAGAAACTGGGCCTCCGCCCGAATGCCCATGCCCAGCGCCATGAACCGGCCCCGACCGAGCACCCTCGCGACCTGCTCGACCTCGGCGGCCCGGTCGTGGGCTTCCCGATACCGACCGCTCACACAGGCCATCTCGGCCAGCCGGCACAGCACCTCCAGGAGCGGGTCGCGCTCGCCCGTGCCCCGGAGCGTCTCCTCCGCCCGATCGAGGCTTGCGGCGGCCTCTTCCTCCAGGCCCGCTGCCTGCTCGGCGAGCGCCTGTCCGGCCCAGGCCCGGCCGGCGGCCGGCCGATCCTGCGCGGCTGCGGCGCTCCGGGCGATCTCGCGCCAGAGGGCGAGGGCTTCCTCGCACGCACCCAGGTCGAACCGCGCCCGGGCCAGGAACACGGCCGTTTCCCGCCACGCAACCTCGTCCAGATCGCCTCGACCCAGGGCGTCCTCCAGCAAGGGCCGGGCCACGGCCGCTTCCCCGGCCTCCACGAGACGTGCGCCCAGGCCGGCGCGGGCGCGCGTGGCCAGCGCCTCCTCTCCGGCCGCCGTCGCGAGCTCCAGCGCCTCTGTGAATGCGTCCCGGGCGGCATGCGCGTCCATGGAGACCTGCTCCCCCTGGACCAGCCTCAAGCGGGCGCCCAGTCGGGCCCCGGTTCCTGGCTCCAGCTCGGCCATGGCCGCCGGCTGCGCCTCCAGGGCCAGCGGCAGGCAGTCGCGGACGGTCTCGGCGTCGTCCTGGCTCCAGGCTTCCCAGATCGCGTCCACGAGCGGGGGCCAGGCCTCGACCGGTCGCCCTCCCCGGATCCGGTGCCGGGCCACGAAGGCCGCTGCCTGGCGCCGACGACGGAACAGCCCCGCACCGGCCCGGGCCAGCGCGAGGTGGCGTTCGGCCCGCGTCGCGGGGTCGAGTCGCGTCCGGATCGCCGCCCGGATCCGAGCGTCGGGCAACCGGGCGACGTCGTCCGTGCCCACGGCCTCCTGCTGCACCCAGCCTGTGGTCGTCAGGGCGCGGCAGGCCTCAACGACCTCCTCCGGGCCGAGGTCGGTGGCCTGCTCGACGAGGCGCAGCGACACAGGCTCCTCTGCCACGGCGAGCATCTCCAGGACGCGGACCGAGGGTGGGCGCAGCTGCCCCAACCGCGCCTCCACGACGCAGCGGGTTCGCTCCGTGACCGGCAGGGGCTCGTGGCCCAGGTCCCCCAGGGGTCGCACGAGCCGGAGCCGACCCGCGGTGGGCTCGACCCAGCCCGCGCTCCCGAGGGCTTCCAGCTGCTCGATCACGTCACCGGGCCATGCCGCGCCGTCCTGGTGGAGACGGCGTCCCAGGACGGCGGCGGCCTGGGGAGGCAGCCCCCGGTCCTTGCACAGCGCGACCAGCGCGCTCCGCCCCAGGGGCGCCAGGCGGAGCACCTCGGCACCGGGCAGGCGCCCCTCGCCGAGGGCGGCCGCGACCACGAAAGGACCCTCGGGATCCTCGAGGATCCGTCTCAGGCGCTCCTTGTCGCCTGGGATCAGGTCGTCGACGTCGTCCACCAGGAGCACTCCCGGTCCCTCGGCCGGGCCGGGGCCGAGGCGCGGTCCGAGACACCCGTCGGGGCCCTGGCCCACCACCCTCACCCCCTCGGTCCCGAGCACCCGGGCCAGCAGGGCGATTAGAGCGCTCCTGCCGCTTCCCTCCGGGCCCACCACCAGGATCGACCCTGTCCGTTGCGGGTCCCGGCACCGGTCGAGCAGCCAGCGGAGCGCCTCCTCACGCCCGTGGAGCGTGGGCTCGGGCGCCTCGGCCTCGAGCAGCGCCAGCACGTCTTGCGCCGAAGCCGGCCGCAGCGCGGGGTCCTTCTGCAGCAGGGCGAGGCAGACGCGCTCCAGCCGTGGCGGGGTCGTGGGGTCCAGATCGCTCGGGGGGATCGGGGCCATGGACAGGTGCCGCGCGAGGGTGCCGGCGATGGTGTCGGCCTCGATGGGCGGGCGGCCCGTCAGCATCACGTAGAGGACGGCTCCCAGGCTGTACAGGTCCTGGCGGTGGTCCTGGCCTTCGCCGGTGATGGCCTCGGGGGCGAGGTACGCCACCGTGCCCACCAGCTGGCCGGCCCGGGTGATGCCCGGGGCGGCAGCGGCCGCGTCCTTGACGCCGCCGAAGTCGGTGAGCTTGACCGTGCCGTCCCGGGCGACCAGCACGTTGGCGGGCTTCAAGTCTCGGTGGACGATCCCCCGGGCGTGGAGGTAGGCGAGCGCGTGGCAGAGGCTGCAAAGCACGTGCTCCACGCGTTCCCAGCGGTCCGGTACGCACGCGTCCCGCCACGAGGCCACCAGCGAGCCCAGGTCGATGCCCTCCACCAGTTCCAGTGCGATCCAGGGCAGATCCCCGTACCATCCGGTGTCGAGCACGCGGACCACGTTGGGGTGATCCAGGCGGCGGAGCGTCTCGTACTCCCGTGCGAGCCGCTGGACCTCGTCCGAGGCACGCCGGACCTCGTGCAGCACCTTCACCGCGGCCGGTTGGCCCGAGGGATCGCGCGCTCGCCAGACCGAGGCGATGCCCCCCGCCCCCAGCAGCGCCTCGAGCGTCCACCGGCCGAGGCGGTCACCGGATCCGGGCTCGGTCGTGGGGAGCAAGGGCCGTCCTGGCGCGGGTTCGCCGTGATTCCCGGCCTGCATATCTCACCCGGCCCTTGCCGCGGGGGGGCGGAGCCGATGGTTCCGATCAGGCGACCGGGGCGAACCCGTGGAACGAGAGGAACGCGAGCGCATCCTCCGGGGCGAGGGCGGCGGCCAGCGAGCGGGCCAGGGCCTCGCTCACGCGCCGGTGGTGGTCCGAGGTCGGGCTGTCCTGGACGATCCTGGCCAGGAGCGCATGGGCCTTCATCGTGTAGAACCGGTAGCCCGCGGCCTCGGCTCGCTCCAGCGCCGCACGGGCGCGTACCTCGGCGGCCTCGCGCTCTCCCACGCCGAGGAGTGCCCGGGCCACGATGACGTCCAGGCGACACAGGTTCAAAGGCCAGCGCCTGCCCTCCGCCCGATCGGACAGGTCCACGGCCGCGAGCACGGCCTCCCGGTCGGCCCTCCAGGACTCGAGCAGCGCCCGCCACGCATGGACGAGGGGAGCGATGCCCTCGACATCGTAGCGATCGAGCAGGCGCTCCGCCGCCGACAGCCAACGAGCCGCCTCCTCGGCGTCCTCCCGGTAGATGGCGATTCGGACCATGGAGTGGAGGCAGCCCAACTCCTCCTCGGTGTTGCCCTGGGCTCTCAGGATGGCCAGGGCCTCCTCCACGTGGGCTGCGGCCTCCGAGAGACGGCCTAGATTCACGAGGATCAATGCACGATAGCGCAGACCCAGGGCCAGACCCTCCTGGTACCGGATCTCGCGGGCCTGGGCGAGGGTCCGGTCGGCGAGGGTCAGTCCCCGGCGGAGATTCCCGGTGAGGTGGTACAACTCCACCAAGGTCACCCGGGTGACCGTGAGGAGGTCGAGCGCGCCCAGGGCTTCGTACTCGGCGCAGGCCTGCTCGAGGTAGCGCCGAGCCTCGGCACTCTGTCCACGGCATACGGCCAGGAGGCCGAGCCCCGCGTACCCGACCGCCACGCTGCTCCGGTCCCGGGAGGTCTCGCCGAGCGCCAGCACCTGGATCCAGGCCCGCCGGGCCTGTTCCAACTCTCCCCGGGCCCAGAGCACCCCGGCCGATCGGTTGAGCGCCTGCACGCACAGGGCGGTGTCGCCCTCCGGCTCCGCCAACCGCAGCGCCTCCTCGAAGGCCGCGCCGGCCGCGGAGAGATCGGTGTGCCGGCGGTGCATCTGGCCCATCTCGAACCAGGTCTGGCCGAGCAGGCGGCCGTCGCCGAGGTCCACCGCGATCCGGTGGGCACCGCGGGTGTCCGCGTCGGCCTCGTCCCAGCGCCCCAGGTGGACGCACGCCCGGGCTCTTCCGAGCAGCAGGCGGACGAGGGTGCGGTCCGCCTCGTCGAGCACCAGGGCGGCACGGGCCGCCGGCTCCAGGGTCAGGGCGCGGTCGAAGGCCGCTAGCGCCTCACCCGCGAACGAGCGGGACAGGAGGTGCTCTCCCGCGCGGACCAAGTAGGGGCAGGCCTTGCCCGGCAGGCTCGCCTGCTCGAAGTGCCAGGCCACGGTCTCCAGGACCGGTCCCAACCGGCCCCGGTGCAGGCGCTCGAACACCGAGCCCCAAGCCTGGTGCAGTCCCCGGATCTCCTCCGGATCCACGCTCTCCATGAGGACGTCCCTAAGCCCGTTGTGGCTGATGTCGAGCCGTTCCTCTCCTCCGACGCTCCGGATCCGGACCACTCCGGCATCGATCAGCGCGTCGATGGACGGCCGGAGAGCGGGGGCCTCGGCTCCGAGCACGCGACAGACGATCTCCACCGGCGCCTCCTGGCGGGCCACCGCGAGCACCAGGGCCACACGCCGCGCCTCCTCGGGAAGGGGCGCCACGCGATCCTTCAGCGCCGCCTTGAGCGACCGGGGCACCGGCAGCCCGGACTGCGCGATCCTGGCGAG
>JAFGLY010000067.1 GCA_016927815.1 Deltaproteobacteria bacterium
CGCCCTGACCACCGGGGCCTTCCTCGCGGCCTGGCTCTTCTGGGTGGGCCTGGGATCGTGGGGTTCACGGCGTGCGCTGGCCCGGCTGGCCGTACGCGATCCGGATCGGGTCCCCGCCCGTGCCTGGCGGGCGCTTCGCTGGACGGTGCTCGCCTGGATCCCCGCCCTGGCCGTGCAGGTCGCGGGCATCCGCTGCCTCGGGCCCATCCTGGGGGGGGACCCTGCCGAGATCCTGCCTCTCGGCCGCCTGCTCGCCGCACTCGTCCCGCTGTGCGCCCCGGTCTCGCTCGTCACGGGGGCCAGCTTCCCCCTCGCCGCGGCCGCCTCCTCTTCCGGCCGGGCGGGGAGCCGCCTCTACGCCTGGGAGTCGCTCGGCTGCTTCGTCGGAGGGGCAGGCGCCACGCTGGCCCTTCTGGCCGGCCTGTCTCCGCTCTCCGTCGCCGGGGTCGCGGGGCTCCTGTTGAGCCTTGCCGTCGCCGTGGCCGCGCGGGGTCCGGCGCGTCGCGCAGCCGGACTGCTCGCCCTCGTTTGCGCTGCGTTGCCCCTCGGTGCCGCAGGGCCTCTCGAAAGGGCCTCAGCCTCCCTCCATGTGCGCCGACTCCTGCCCGAGGCCCACCTCCTGGCGGTCCACGACACCGCCCGATCCCGCTACGTCGTGGCCCGTGCCGAGCCCCAGGTGGTGGTGCTCCGGGACGGCACGGTCACCGCCGCCTGGCCGGGCCTCGAGGCCGAGATCCCAGCCGCATCCCTGGCGCTCGTCCAGGCCGCCGGATCCTCCCCTCTGCGCGTGCTGACGCTGGGGACCCTCGCGGACGAGCGCGTGCGCGCCCTGCTCGCCTCGCCCCAGGTCGCCCGAGTGGACCTCGTGGTGTCCGACCCCGAGGCCCGCGAGCTCCTGGCGCCCTGGGTTCCCCCGGCCACGGCAGCCGTGACCCGGGATCCGCGGGTGCGCGTGGTCTCGGGGGACGCCCGCCGGTTCGTGGCCCGGTCGATCGAGGGCGCGTGGGATCTCGCCCTGCTGCTGGAGGGTGCGCCGCTCGACGCCGCCTCGGGACGTCTCCACACCCTCGAGTTCCACCGCCTGGTCCGGCGGGCCCTGTCCGACCGTGGGGTCGTCTGCGTGCCCGTTCCGACCGGTGCTGCCGTGATCGGCCCGGAGATCGCCGCTCAGGGAGCGAGCGTGGTGGCCACCCTGGAGGCCGCCTTCCAGGAGGTGGTGGTCCTGCCCGGCGTGGCGCCCATGGCCTGCGCGTCCCCCTCCGAGGGCGTCGTGTCCGACGATCCCGAGGTCCTGGCCGCCCGCTGGGCCACGGTGGCACCGCCGGACGGCCTTCGGGCGGAGGCGTTCACCACGCTGGTCGATCCGACCCGGCTCGCCCTCGTCCACGAGGCCTTCTACCGTCCGGATCCCGCAGGCGGGTCCGCGATCGACCGCGACCGTCGGCCCCGGGCCTGGTTCCTGGCGCTCCTCGTGCAGGCCCGCGAGGCCGGGGGCCGCTGGACCCGCCTGCTCGGAACGGCCCGATCCCTGGGAGCAGGGATCGTCGGCGTACCGCTCCTGGTCCTGCTCGTCCTGGGCGTCCTGCGCACGCTCGCTCCTCGGGTTCCCCGCGAGCGGGCGGACACCCGCCTGGCCGGCCTGCTGCTGGCCGGCGGCGGGTTCACCGCCCTGGGCCTGGCCCTGCTCGTGCTCCTGGCCTTCCAGTTCCGGGTGGGCACGCTCTTCGGGCACGTCGGCCTGCTCAATGCGCTCCTGCTCGGGGGCACGGCCGCGGGCGCGGGCCTCGGGTCCCGCGTCTTCCGGCGGATCCCGTCCGGGCCGGTGCCCGTCGCGCCCCTCGCGGTGTGCGGGCTCACGGCGGCCGCGTCCCTCCTGGGGGCGGCGCTCCTGCCCCACCTGCCCGACGGCCATGCCGCCGCACCCGTTCTCCTGGCCGCCGCCGCGCTGGGCGGCCTGCTCGCGGGGGCGGCCTTCCCCGCAGCGTCCACGCTCTCGGCCCCCGGGACCGCGGGCCTGCTCTTCGCGGCGGACCACGCGGGCGGCGCCGGGGCGGCCGTCGTGGTGGGGCTGATCGTCGTTCCCCTGCTGGGGCTGGACGGCGGCCTGCTCCTCCTGGCCGCGCTGCAAGGGGTCCTGGCCGTCCTGCTCCTCACCCGGGCGCTACGCGAGGCGCGTCCGGCCCGTGCGCCGCGTCCACTGGGCTTTCCCTGGCCCCGGCTGGGCGACGCGCTCCTCGCCGCCACCCTGGTGTTCGCCGGGTGGAGCGCGATCGCGGTTCAGCCAGCGGGCGAGCCCCGGGGTGACCTGCCGCCGGAGGTGCTCGTCCCCTCGGGCGCGACGGTCCGCTGGGAGAGCCGGCACACGCCGTTCCCGCACTACGTGGGCCTCAACGCCGACGGCGCGGTGGCCGCTCGGGCCGCGAACAGCCTCGCGGTGGCGGGGGACGTCTCGGGCTGGGCCGGCCCGCTGGAGATGCTGGTGGAGGTGGGCTCAGACGGTCGCTACCGGCGCCTTCGCATCCTCTCCTCCCAGGAGACGCCGTCCTATCTGTCCCGCGTGGAACCTGCCCTCTCGGCGCTCGAGGGAAGGGAGGCCGGCGTCCGACTCGCCACGGTGCCAGACGGCGGAGACGTGGACGCGGTGTCGGGGGCCACGGTCACGCTCCAGGCCGCGCTGGCGACCGTGAACGCCACGGGCGCGGCCCTGGCCGGGGGTTCCTCGCCCGGGCGCGGACCCCGCCCTGCCTGGAGGATCCTGGCTTGGACAGCGTTCGCTCCCATGGCGGGCCTCCTCGCTCTCCGGCGCCGCCGCCTCCGCGACGCCTTCCTCCTGCTGGTGGTGGCCGCGGCTGTGCTGGGCGTGGCCCCGCAACTCTCGCTCGACGTGCTGGCGGGACCGCTCGCGGGCCGCTTCCCCTCCCTCCTCACCCCCCCGGGGGCCCTGATCGGGGTCGTGGGAACGCTCTGCCTCCTGACGGGCGCCACGTGGTGCGGGGTGCTGTGTCCCTTCGGAGCGATCCAGGAGGTCCTCTCTCGCCTGGGCCTGCACGTCCGTGTCGGACCG
>JAFGLY010000068.1 GCA_016927815.1 Deltaproteobacteria bacterium
CCTCCGGGCCCATCGGCGTCGGGGCAGGGCGCGTCCAACTGTACGGGAAATCGGACAGCGGCTCGGTCGGCCGCGCATCCGGGTGCGGGGGGAGGTGGGCCGATGGCGGCTATGCCCTCACCGAGAAGCCCACCGCCTTCACGCTCGTGGAGGACCGCTATCGCTCGTGCCGCCCGAAGAACGCGATCATCGAGGCGTTCAGGCTGGGCCAGTACCCGTGCGCCCGGGTTCCCTCGCAGTACAGCACCTCGGTCCCCTCGGCGCAGTCCGGCCAGGCCACGCAACCGTCCTCCAGGGGGGCTGTGGGCTTCGGACCGCAGGCGTTGCAGGTCGCCCACCACTGAGCCACCGCCTCGCCGAAGCCCTGCGAAACCGAAAAGAGCGTGTCGCCCGTGCTGTGCAGGACCATGACCGGCATGGGACCCGGACATCCTGCCGCCTCGACCCAGTCGGCATCGACCCCGGCAGCGCTGGGGGCAATGGCCGCGGGTGCGGGGTCGAGGAGTTCCCAGATCGCGATGACCGAAGCCGTCGATCCGCCGTCCGAGTGCCCGGTCAGGTAGACCCGCTCGGGGTCGATGCACCAGCGGGCGGCGACCTCGCCGGGGATGCGCCCCAGCCTCTCGATGACCGAGGCGGACGTCGGGCTTACGTGGTCGGGGTAGGCGATGACCATTCCCGCGTCCAGGGCGTCCTGGGTAAGGCGGGTGAAGTCCTCGGTCGTATCGGGGTCGCCACCGGCCGGTGCGTAGACGACGAGGAGGGGGTGGGCTCGGGTCGGGTCGTATTCGGCAGGCGCCCGCACGTTGTAGGAGATGCCGTCCGCGCTCTCCAGGCCATCGGTCTCCCCGGCTGCCCCTTCCCGCGTGCCGGGCTCGCAGTCGACCGGCGGAGCCTCACCCGTGTCGTCGGGTTCGTGCGTATCGGCCGTCTCGCCGGAGTCCTGGCTGCAGCCAGTCAAGAGGAAAGGTGCAATCCACCAGGCACGCATGGCTCGCTCCGGATGCTGAGGTCAGACGGCGTACGGTTTCGAGTCGTACCTTCGGAGACGAAGGCCCGCCACCCGGAACTCCACGGGATACCAGCCGGCGAGCGGAGGTCGAGCGATGAGCGCTGAACAGCCGGTTGCGGAGGCTTCTGCGAGCCCACCCGGGCCCAGGGCCGTCTCGCTCGGAAGGGCCGTCCTGCGTCGCCTCCGGCTGGCGCTCCTGGGAAGCGCGTTCATGGGCGCGGTCTACTTCCTCTGCGCGGGGCGGCTCGACCTGCCCGCGGCGTGGGCGTTCCTCGCGCTGGGCCTCGTTGCGGCCGTGGTCAACACGGTGGTTCTCGCCCGGCGCCACCCCGAGCTCATTGAGCTGCGGGCCCGACCCCAACCGGGCACCGAGACATCCGACCTCGGACTCATGAAGGCGGCTGCCCTGCTGGGGCCGGTCCTCCTGGTCGTGTGCGGGCTGGACGCCGGCCGGCTGCGCCTCGTCGAGATCCCGCTGTCGGTCTCGCTCCTGGCGCTCGGCGTGTATGCCGTGAGCGTCGCGCTCTCCAACTGGGCCATGGCCTTCAACGCCCATTTCGAGTCGACTGTCCGCCTCCAGGCAGAGCGGGGGCACCGGGTCGAGACCGGAGGGCCGTACCGCTTCGTGCGCCACCCGGGCTACCTCGCCGCCTTGATCGGCCTCCTGGCGCAGCCCGTCGTCCTGGGATCCATACTGGGCTTCGTGCCGGCGGTCGCGAGTGCCGTCCTGATCGTGGTGCGGACCGCGTTCGAGGATCGGACCCTCATGGGAGCGCTCGAGGGGTATCGCGCGTACGCCGGCCGGGTCCGCTACCGGCTCGTGCCCGGGGTGTTCTGACTCCGCGGGGCTCGACCAGGCCCCTACGGAGGGCACCGCCAGGACCGCGCGTCCCAGGCGGCGGAGGTCAGGTTCCCAGGTGGTCCGCGACGTAGTCCAGCGCGACGACCCGGGTCCCCGGCCTCCTCTCGGAGAGGTCCCGGACCGCGGTGGCGGCAGCCTCGGCGAGATCGCCGGCCAGGACGACGAACTCGCTCTCATCGTCGGCGGTCACCAGGAAGGCCCTGGATCCGGGTCGGTCGACCCGCGGGAGCGGGGCGATCGGTCGGAGCCCATCCTCCTCGCAGGAAAGCTCGGCGGGCGGGATATCCCTCGCCTTCCTCCAGCCTCGAACCGTGGACAGCGCCACGCCGGCCCTGGCGGCGACCTGCTCGTCGGGCAGGACGCCGAGGAGGTCCAGGAACCGATCGATCCGGGAGGGGCGGCCACGCCTCCTGCGACCCGTTCCGGCCATGGCCTCCTCGGCCAGACGGGCCTCCGTTTCCTCCCGTGCCACGGCGGCCTCGATGCGACGCCGGGCCTCGTCCGGATCCGGGGCCAAGGGAAGTACGCGTGCATCCTTGCGGGGCCGGAGGCGGGGGGCCTGCTCCCTGGGCGCAGGAATGCCCTTGCGCCTGCGCCAGGCCTGCACGGCTTCACGCGTGGCCCCCGCCATGCTGGCCACCGTGGCGTCCGGGAGCACCCCAATCTGGTCCGCGAACGGAGCCAGCTTCGAGAGACTCTGCTTTCGAGTCCTCTGGGCGGGCGCGTCGTCCGTTCCCCGTGCCGGCTCGCGACCCGGCACCCGCCCTCGGGCCCCCGACGCGGACGCCAGCACCTCCCGCAGCGCTTCCTGCAGGCGGGGTCCCAGGACGACCCAGGCCGCACCCTCGGCCCGGGAGATGGTGCCCTGCTTCACGCCGAGCCTCTCGCCTGCTCGGGCTTGAGAGAGGCCCTCGCGGCGCCTCCACGCGGCCAGGTCGGCCCCCGTCAGGGAGGCAGGGGCCCCGGGCAGTTCTCGAGCGGTGGAGGCGGGCGGAACGTCGTGCTTCTTCACCTGGTTCAATGGGACACCTGACGGGCGGTGGGGAGAGCGTTGGCCGATGCCGCACCCGCGGCCGATTCGACCCGACCGTCCTATCACGCCGGGGCCCCTGCCCGACCTCTCTACTCCACGCGGAGGTCGTCCACCCAGAGATCGCCCTCTGCGATGCCGATCGCGTCGAAGCGGAACGTGATGGTGGTGGCCCGGGCCAGGTCCACGGGCGCGAACGCGTCGAGGGGCAGGAGGCTGTCCTGCCAGTGGCGGCCGATGATCCCCAGAACACCCATGCCCTCGGAAACCAAGACGGCGACCTCGCATCCCGAGGCGTCGCCCAGGACCACCTCGAAGTCGGCCTCCTCGTCCGGGCAGGCGCCGTACCCGGGCGGCGGGCAGTCTCGCTGCACCCTCAGCGCGAGGGTGGACCGCTCCGTGAGATCCGCCGGGGCGCCGTCGGGCGACAACTCGAACCGCAACTCGGCTTCGGGATCGCTCCACGCGAGGTGGCGGGCCACCGACCACCGACCGATGACGTCGATGACGTCGGCGCTTCGCCAGGCAGCGGCCAGCCCCTCGTCGTAGGGCGCCTCGTTGGTATCGATGGCGAGGCCGGACCCCGCGTTCGTCCCACCCAGGAGGTTCTCGGCCCCGTCGCCCTGGAAGTCGTCGATCCGGAGGGTGGAGGCGAGGTACCGCCGCCCGTGCACGGCGACCCCCTCGGCGGACAGGTCGCTCGAGAGCGACTCGGGCCCGAAGAGCAGGCGCTCCATCGAGAGATCCCCCGCCGGATCGCCGATGGCGCCGAAACGCGCGAGGAATGCCACCGAGAAGTGCTGGTCCAGGTCGTGCCGGGCCGCCACCGGGATCGTGGACGCGCTGGTGTCTGTGCCAGGCGTGTCCTCGTCGAAGGTGTCCTCGTGGTTGGCGCCCATCAGCGTCGCGAAGAGCGTCGGCCCGACGGTCTGGTCCCAGGCGGTGTCCACCAGGGGCCAGGGCTCGTCGGCATCCCGGCTGCCGGCGAGGAGCAGGATGGGTCGCACCGGGTAGGGCCTGTCGCCGTTGCCGTCGGGATCCCCCCAGTCCTGGTAGGGCGTCTGCACGGGACTGACCGGCTCGAAGCAGACTGCACCACCGAGGGCCGGGTCCCGCCACAGCGAGATGAGGCTGGCGGCGCCTCCCCGGGAGTGGCCGGACACGAAGATCCGGTCGGTGTCCAGGTGCCCCTCCAGGATCGGCCCCGGATCCCGCCGGAGGAGATCCACCAGGCCGAGCTGTACGGTGGACAGATCGTGCAGGTTGTCCCAGGACTGGTACGTCCCGGCGATGGCACCCGACGCGTCCACGCTGGCGACGACCAGGCCGTGGCTGGCCCACCGGTCGTGCAGATCGGTGTAGCGGTCGTAGATGGTGGACGGGCTGTGGGCGGCATGGTGGAAGGCCACGACCCCGAAGACGCCCTCGGCGGCGTCCCCGTCGCCGTCCGTGGGGTAGGCGACCCGGACCGCCACGTCGTGCAGCGTGCCGGCTTGGGTGACGATGGTGGGAATGGTGAGGGTCAGGCTATCGACGTCGAAGGGCCCGTTCTCGCTCGGCTCGTCCTCGATCGCCGGGAGGTCGGCGTCGTCGCCCGGCAGCACGGGCAGGTGGACGAGGAGACGCCGCACCTCCCTCTCCTGGCCCCAGGCCGCCGCCTCGAACAGGAACGCCCCGACCGCCTCGGGGATGCCCGACACCTCGCCGCCGCTCACCTCCAGGCCCGGAGGCGCCGGCTCGGAGAGACTGACCTCGGCCGGCAGAGCCTCGACGTACGCCGCGCCGGACCGGGCGGTCGGCAGGTAGGTGGGCTCGGTCTCGACGCGGGTACCCACGAGCACCTCGGCCAGCGGCCCCACGACCGGGCACCCGGCCCCCGGATCCACCGAGAGCCTCAGCAAGCCCGTGCCCGCGACCGCGATCCCGTCGAAGGTCACCTCGCCCCCTCCCACCACGGCCCGGACCGGTCCGGCCAGAGCCGAACCCTTTGACCCCGCATCGCTGAGCCCGATCTCGCGTCCCTCCACGTCCCCCAGGACCGCGAGCCGGAGCGGTTGGAGCGAGCCTTCCGCCGCTGCGGGGCCCGGACCCTCGATGCGCTCGAAGCCCGGGCACTCGATCCCGGTGTCGCCTGCCGTGTCGTCGCCCCCGGTGTCGTCCCCTTCGTGCCCAGCGGTGTCTTCGGTGCCGTCGCACCCGGCCAGCACGACCCACCCGAGCCATAGGGCGCAGGCCCGGCCAGGGAACCGGAGGGACGGGATACGGACGGACGATCGGCGTCCGCGGATGGGGTCTACGCGCATGGGGGCCTCTCGTAGCGCCGCTCGAGGCGTTCGGGTTCTGCGCCGCGAAACTCGATCCGTGCGGCCCGTCCCACGCCCGCCCAACGGCCGGCCGCGAGGTAGCTCACCTCGTCCGGGTCAAATCCCATGAGGCCGGCGCAGACCACGTCCACGGCGAGCGCATCCGCAGATGCCGCGAGAACCCCGTGCCGGACGGGGTTGCCGAACACGGGGCCGTCTCCCTCCATCCCCACGATGCCGTCCACGATCGCGACCACGGCCGGCAGCGCCTGGTGAATGCCCAGGATGGAGGGAGCGATTCCGTTGCAGTGGATGAAGTTCTTGGGCCAGCCGTACCGCACGCCCGGCACGACCCCGATCAGGTTCTTGAGCGCGAGCGTCACGCCCGCCCAGTGGTGGCACTTCATCTTGGGGACGGACACCACGAGATCGGCCTCGACCACGTGCCGGGGCAGCCAGAGCGACGACACCTCGCGGAACCAGGGTTCCCGGAGAGGCACGGGCCGGGGGTCGTCGTAGTTGAGGTCCACGAAGCGCACGTTGCGCCGGGCCAGGACCGCTGCGAGGCCGCTCTCGGTCAGGAGTGGACGCGTGTCCCTCCGGAAGGCCGGGCCCTCCCCGACCACGACCTCTCCCACCCCTCGCTCGGCGAGCACGTCCAGGACCGCGGCCACCACCTCCGGCGCGGTGCAGGTGGGGCGACCCTCCACCACGTCGACGAGGTTGGGCTTGACCAGCACCCGCCGGCCCCGCACGTCGGGCATGTCCGCGGCCTGCCACAGATCCCGGACGGCGTCGAGAACCGAGGCGTCGTAGGCAGGGCACGCCGCGAGCGCCACGGGCGTGGGTGGAGCGCGCAGGCGAACGGCGGTTCCCCGGGCCATCCACCGGGCCCAGGCCACGGGACCCACGGGTCGGGTCATCCAGGCGATGCCTCCCATCCCCGCCCCGATCCCGGCCAGGAGCCCGAGCCTCAGGGCCGTCCTGCGCGAAATCCGCGGGGGCGTCACGACCTGCCCCCGGCCAGCGCCCGCAGTGCGAGCGCCGTGACGTGGGGGTCGCCCTCCCATCCTCCACCTGGATCCTGGAGCCCCGAGAGCCGGGTCCGGGCCTCCGGGTCGTCGAGTCCGAGGGAGCCCAGCGCGATCAGACCCCAGGCCAGGGCGCCGGCGCCTCCCTCCTCCTGCATGGCAGCCCTCAAGGTGGAGGTGTCCTCCGAGCGTAGCGTAGCGGGGGACCAGCGGGCCAGGGCGAACACCGCCACGGCCGTGGGGTGGGCTCGGGCCGGGAACGGCCGGCCGAACATGTACGGATTTCCCACGTTCCAGCCGCCGCCGGCGCATCGCCGATCCGCGAGGTAGCGCACGGCTCCGAGACCTCGGTCGCGGACCGACGGATCCGCGGGTTCCAGAGCCAGGAGGACATGGGCCGTGGGCTCGACCCAGGAGGCCTCGTCGGGCCGCCAGGGCCAGCCCTGCAGCGTGGGGTCGATCCGGAGGTTGTCGGTCCACAGGGCTTCGTCGGCACCCTTGCCCGTGGCGGCCAGGGGCACCGACGCGAGCCAGGCACGCCCCCGCACCACCGCCTCCCCGGCCACGCCCGCCCGCAAGAGTGCCTGGACGGCCCATGCCGTGGACCATCCGCTCTCGGGGTCGTCGCGGTGCAGACCCCATCCGCCGTCCGCGTGCTGGGCCTGTTCGAGCCAGGACACGGCCTGGGCGGTCTCGTGCACCTCCAGGGCCGTACCGGCCAGGGCCAGCACCACCGAGGCCGTGGGCTCCACCAGGGTGTCCCGGTCGGGCCCGTATCCCCAGCCGCCCCCGGGTCGGGCGCAGGCTCGCAGGAAGTCGCAGGCGAGCCCGGCGTCCATCTCAGGCCCGGTCGGCAGCCGCTCGGACGAGGTCGCCCAAGGCCGTCTCATCGATCGGGCCCTTGGCGGGCACGCGGACGTACCGCGAGCGGCGCCCGGTACCCTCCAACAGCTTGTGTGGATCGGGCAGGTCGACGCCGTGGGGGAACCCGAGCCTCACCTCGTTCCGCCCGGGTTGGAGCGATCCGAACAGGTGGCGGTGCCCCCAGGCGATCTGGTTCCAGCCCGGGATGATGCGCTCGTCTGCCTCGGGGACCAGGCCGAGCACGGTCTCCCGCAGGCCCAGGAACCGATCCCGGACCGCGGGGTCACAGCCGGTCAGGAGGGTGTCGAGCAGAGCCCGCCCCACCCGCCGCCCCGGCCGGGGATGCACCTCGGACGCCTCGGACGCCTCCTCGGCGGGCACGCCGGCCGCCCTCGGCTGCTCGCCGACGCGGGTGAGCCAGCGCCCCAGCACGGTCATGAACTCCTCGATGTTCCGACCCGCGTCCGCGACCTTGCGGTCGGACATCTCCTGGACCAGCAACCCCACGTAGGCGGCGAACACCACCGCGGCCATGCCTCGGATCTCCGGTTCCGAGAGGCTGTCTCCGAGCAGAGGCATGAGGATCTCGGAGACCGCCGCGCGCAGGCGCCGGAAGAAGCGGGCCAGCGAGGCCTGGACCTCCGGGTCCTGCCGGGCGTGGAGCACGAACTCGAGCCACATGGGCACGATGATCCGCCCCCGACGCATCTCCCGCTTGAGGGCCGCGGTGATGTTCTCCAGGTAGTCGGCCTGGCCGAGCGACACACGGAACTGTCGGTACAGCTCCTCCATGACCTCGTTGGCCCAGGTGTCGAGGATGTCGAGGAAGATCTCCTGCTTCGAGGTATAGTGCCAGTAGAGGCTCCCCTTCGAGATGCTGGCCTCCCGGCAGATGTCGTCCACCGAGGTGGCGTGGTAGCCCCGATCTCGGAAGCAGACGTAGGCCGCTCGCCGGATCTGGGCCCTCCGAGACGGAAGGGACCGTCCCTCGCCAGGAGTTCGGGTTCGTCTCGGGATCGTGCCTCCAGTGACCGGGCCCCGCGGCCTCGCTGGGAGAATGTACCCCGGCCGGCCCTGTCTCGGGTCTCGAGGGAGCGGACGTCCGCAGGACGCTTGCCTGTGGCGTACCCCCCGTGTTCCGTGGCAGGATGCTGGATCAGGCACCGGATGCCTTTCCCCCGTCCTGGAGACGCCATGCCCCGCCCCTTCCTCTTCGCCGCCCTCCTCTGGTTGGCCGCCGCGGGTTGCCGGAGCGACGATGTCGACGGCGACGGCTACACCGCCGACGATGGCGACTGCGACGACGAGAACGCCTCGGTCTTCCCCGGCGCCGACGAGGTCTGCGACGGGGTCGACAACGACTGTGACGGCAAGGTGGACAACGACGCGGTCGATGCCCTGGTCTTCTGGATGGACGCCGACTCCGACGGATACGGCGATCCCGACGAGGTCGTGGCCTCCTGCGAGGAGGAGGTGGAGGGCGCCGCAGACAATGGCGACGACTGCGACGATGGCGACTCCAACGTGAATCCGGAGGCCGAGGAGGTCTGCAACGGCGTAGACGACGACTGCGACGGCGAGACGGACGTGGGTGCGAGCGACGCCCTGACCTGGTACGCGGACGCGGACGACGACGGCTTCGGCGCGGCCGCGTACTGGACCGAGGCCTGCGAGAAGCCCGAGGGCTACGTCGACAACGCCGACGACTGCGACGACACCGAACCCAGCGCCTTCCCCGGGGGCGAGGAGGTCTGCGACGGGGTCGACAACGACTGCAACGGCGCGGTGGACGACGGGGCGCTCGACCCGGTGACCTGGTACCAGGATGCCGACGGCGACGAGTACGGCGACGATTTCGTCACCCAGGTGGTCTGCACCGGCCCCGAGGGGTGGGTGCTCGAAGGAGGCGACTGCAACGACTCGGACGCCTCCTTCCACCCCGATGCCGACGAGATCTGCGACGGCCTGGACCAGGACTGCGACGGCACACCGGACGACGACGCCGTGGACGCCCCCACCTGGTACTTCGACTACGACAGCGACGGGTACGGGGTCTCCACGATCACGATCACCGCCTGCCAGCAGCCCGAGGGCTATGCCGACAACGCCGACGACTGCGACGATCGGCGGGACGAGTCCCATCCGGGCGCCGACGAGATCTGCGACGCGCACGACAACGACTGCGACGGAACGGCCGATGAGGACGCCGTCGACGCCCCCGACTGGTACGCGGACACGGACGACGATGCCTATGGGGATGCCGCATCCTTCGTCACCGCCTGCACGCCGCCCACCGGGTACGTCGCCGACGCCAGCGACTGCGACGACACGGACGCGTCGATCCACCCCGGAGCCGACGAGGTCTGCGACGACGTGGACAACGACTGCAGCGGCGAAGCGGACGACGATGCCATCGATGCTGCCGCATGGTACGCCGACGGAGACGCCGACGGCTGGGGCAACTCCGCCGACGTGGTCTACGCCTGCGACCAGCCCGACGGGTACGGACCGTACTCGGGCGACTGCGACGACGGCGATGACGCGATCCACCCAGGGGCCGACGAGGTCTGCGACTACGCGGACAACGACTGCGACGGCACCGTGGACGAGGCGGACGCCGTGGACGCCGCAACCTGGTACGCCGACTCGGACGAAGACGGCTACGGCGATCCGGACTCCACGCGCACCGCATGCACGCAGCCCCGGGGGTACGTGGACGACGCCACGGACTGCGACGACAGCGAGGACGCCGTCCATCCCGGAGCGGACGAGGTCTGCAACGACGGCGTGGACAACGACTGCAGCGGCGACTTCGGGCCCTGCCTGCTGGACCTGGCGGACGCGGACACGGTGTTCACCGGCGAGTCCGCGGCCGACTACGCGGGCACCGCGGTGGCCGCCGTGGGGGACCTGGACGGGGACGGAGTGGACGACATCGCCATCGGCGCCGAGTACCACGACGGCACGCTCACCGACGCGGGCGCCACCTACCTGTACTACGGACCCGTGCCCACGGGCGAAGAGAGCCTTTCGGGCGCCGACGTGATCCTGCTGGGCGAGGCCAGTTCCGACCAGTCCTCCGCCAGCATCGCCGGGGACTACGACGTGGACGGAGACGGGGTCGACGATCTGTTGATCGGTGGCAAGCGCAACGCGGCCGGCATCGGGACGGCCACCGGAGCCGCGTACGTCTTCTACGGACCCGTGGCCACGACCGCGACGTCGCTGTCCGACGCCGACGCGAAGATCAGCGGCAACTCCGCCTGGGACTTCGCGGGGATCTTCGTCGCCTTCGCCGGCGACGTGGACGGCGACGGGCTCGCCGACGTGCTCGTCTGTGGCAACAGCGACGACCTGTACGGGCCCAACAGCGGCACGGTGTACCTCGAGTACGGGCCCATCACCGGGGACATGTCGGTGTCCTCGGCGGACATGACCTTCGGAGGCGAGACCGACTACGACTACGCGGGGGCGCCGTCCTCGGCCGGTGACGTGGACGGCGACGGACTCGACGACATCCTCGTCGGCGTACCCGCCCACTCCCTCGGCTCGTCCTACACGGACGACGGCAAGGTCTACCTCCTCTACGCCGACGGCCTGGCCAGCTCCGATCTCGCCAGCGCCGACGTCCAGCTGTACGGCGCCACTGGAGACCGCCTGGGCGTCTCGGTGGACGCCGCAGGCGACGTGGACGGCGACGGCTACGCAGACATCGCCGTGGGCGCGGCCCGGGCCGACAGCGGGGCGAACAACGGTGGTGCGGTCTACGTGGTGAACGGCCCCATCGCCTCCAGCACCGTCGAGGCCGCGGCCAGCCTCGCCACCCTCTCGTTCTACGGCGAGACCGAAGACGAGCATTTCGGCAGCACCCTGGACGCCGGCTACGACATGGACGGCGACGACGTCCCCGACCTGCTGGCCGGCGCTCCGGACGGCCGGACGTACACGGGCGCAGCCTACGTGTTCCTCTCGCCTTCGGCCGGCACCTGGCTCTCCTCTGAGGCCGACGCGAGCTACCTGGGCGAGGCCGGATCCGACTACGCCGCCATCAGCGTCGGCCTCCCGGGCGACGTCTGGGGGACCGGGGCCACCGACGCCGTGCTCCTCGGGGCCAAGGGCAACGACCGGTCCGGCGGCTCCGCTGGGGCGGCCTTCCTCATCTCGGGCATCTCGGAGTAGGCCCGGTGTCCGGGACGGCCCACGGCGGCTGGATCCCGCTTCGCCGTGGTTTCCTCGGGGTCGTCGTGGTACAGGGGCCCCGGTGCAGACCCGTGCGCCCCTCCCGGACATGCCGACCCTTCCCCCGCTCGTCCGCCTTCTCGGACTCCGTCTCGTAGCCCCCGGCGAGCCGGCGCCCCTGCTCTCGCTCACCGCCGAGGACGGCACCTGGATCCGGCTCGTGGATCTCCGAGGTCGGCTCAAGCCGGTCCTGCTCTTCCTCCACTCCCTCGAAGACCCTGCCGACATCGCCTGGCTGCAGGGGTTCGAGGCGCGGCTCTCCAGGTTCGAGGATCTCGGGGCGGTGGTCTTCGGGATCGCGGGCCTGCGTACGGACGCCCTTCGGGAGCACCGCCTGCGCTTGGGCCTCGGCTTCCACCTGTTGTACGACCCCCTGGCCTTGGCCGCCCGCAGCTACGGCCTGGCTCGTCCGCTCCGTCGGCTCGGCCAATGCGGGGCCGTCGTGGTCGGCGAGGACGGCACCGTCCTGGCCTGCCATCGGGACCGCGTTCCCGTCGAGGACCTGCTCGCCCTCCTGTCCGCAGAGCAGGGTCGGACATCGCCGCCCGTATCCGAGCCCCGCAGGGCGGCCGCCGGGTCGGATCCCCGGCGCGCGCATACCGCGGTGCGGGACATCGATGCCCTGGCCGCGGCCGCGCTGCTGGCCGAGACGTCTCCGTGCTGGCTGTTGCTCGACGTCCGCGCGGCCGAGGCCCACTCTGCCTGGCACCCCTCGGGCGCGCGTCACATCCCGCTCGACGAACTGCCCGATCGCTACTCGGAGATCGGCCAGGACACCCACGTGATCTGCCTGTCCGAGACCGGCGGCGAATCGCTGTCCGCCGCGCAGTTCCTGGCCTCGGTGGGCTTTCGCAACGTCGTCAACGTCCTGGACGGCATCTCCGGCTGGCCCGGGGCGCCCGAGTCCCCCCTTTCCGGGGAAAGCCCCCCCCCTCCCCATGTGTTCCCCCCCCTCTCCCGCTGCTGACCCCGAGGACCCCCGATGCTCGACGTGATGCGCGTCTACCTGGCCACAGTGGCCGATACGGGCGCCGAGCCGCCCTCCCTGTTGGAGATGATCGTCCAGGCCGAACCCATCGTCCAGGCCGTCCTCTACCTCCTCATCGGGATGTCCATCGCCTGCTGGGCCATCATCCTGAACAAGACACGGGTGGTACGCCGCGCGGCCCGCCAGAACGAGTCCTTCCTGGACCTGTTCTGGAAACTCCGTCGCCCGGACCAGGTCTACGAGCAGATCCACGAGTACCTCCACGCCCCGATCGGGCAGGTGTTCAAGGCCGGCTACGTCGAACTCTCGCGCCTGGCCTCGGCAGCCGGGAGCGAGGCCTCTCGCGGCGGGGCCATGGACCTCGGCGGCACCGAGAACATCGCCCGGGCCATGCGACGGGCCGCCTCGGTCCAGATCACCGCGCTGGAGCGCATGATCCCGTTCCTGGCCACCACGGGCGCCACAGCTCCCTTCATCGGTCTCTTCGGTACGGTCTGGGGCATCCTGCGTGCCTTCCAGCGCATCGGCGCCTCCGGACAGGCCTCCATCCAGGTCGTGGGACCGGACATCGCGCACGCGCTCGTGGCCACCGCGATGGGCCTCCTCGCCGCCATCCCGGCGGTCATGGCCTACAACTTCTTCCACTCCAAGATCCGCGTCATCTCCACGGAGCTGGACAACTTCTCCGCCGACTTCATGAACATCGTGAAGCGCCACTTCCGAGGGGCCTAGACCGTGGCCTTCTCCAGCGACGGCCAGGGTGGCATGATGTCCGACATCAACGTCACGCCCTTCGTGGACGTGATGCTGGTGCTCCTCATCATCTTCATGGTGACTGCCCCCCTCCTGACCACGGGTCTCAAGGTGGATCTCCCCCGCGTGGATGCCCCGCCCATCGAGATGCCCGAGGAGCAGGTCCTGCTCGTCATCGACGCGCAGGGCCGGTATTTCTTGGCAGATCACGAGTTCACGTTCGCCGAGCTGGAGGAGAAGATCCCGGCCATCGCCAAGGCCAATCCCGACCAGGAGGTGTTCCTCCAGGCCGACGGCACCGTCCCGTACGCCCGCGTGGCCGAACTCATGGGCCTCTGCACGCGGGCCGGCATCGTTCGGATGGGCATGGTCACCGCGCCCGCGGGTCCGGAGGAGACGGAGCGTTGACGCCCCTCACCCTCACCCGGAGACGCTCGGGCCTCCACGGCCTGGATCTGGGTGCCTCGCTGGTCCTGCACGCCCTGGTGGCGACCGCTCTCATGGCCTCGCGGGGGTGCGGCGGGGGCGACCGGCCCCTGTTCGACGCCGACGAGGTCATGATGGTCCAGATGGTCTCGCTGCCGAAGGCCCGAGGGCGACTCCCGGACCGCGCCACCCGTGCGCCCGCTCCGGCTGCGGGGGTTCCCGAAGCGATCACTCCCTCCTCGCCGAGCGACATGGCGTTTCGGGACGATCGGGCCGAGCCCCAGAAGGGCGTGTCCACGGCGGACCGCCGCAAGGATCTCCTCGAGGCGTTGAGGCGCGATCAGGCCTCGAGCGCCCCATCCGACGCCCCGCTCGGGGACGTGGATCGCGCCGCGACCGATCCGGACGGATCGCTCTCCGACGAGGTCCTGTTCGGCGGCAGTGGCAGTGGCATCCCGGCGGACCCGGATCTCGCGCGATACAACATGGAGCTCCGCCAGGCCGTCATCCCCCACTGGACCCCCCTTCCCCGCATCATCCAGGAGAACCCGACCGCGTGGGCGGTCGTCGAGGTTCGGCTCGCCCTCGACGGCCGTGTGGACGATGTCCGGGTGGCGCGGTCCTCGGGCATCGCCTCGTTCGACGAGTCCTGCCTCCGCGCCGTCTCGCGGGCCGGCCGCCTGCCTCTGCCCCCCTCCCGTTTCCCGAATCTCGCCCAAGACGGGATCCTCCTGATGCTGACCGCCTCCGATGCGCGATAAGCTCCTTCTCCTGGCCGTGTTCGCCCTCCTGCTGGCCTTCGGCCTGGCGCCGTCCGACGTGGCCGGCCAGGAGCCGACGGCCCGGCCCGTCTTCCGCCTGGGCTCGCCCGGCCGGAAGGACACGCCCATCGCGGTCCCCTCTCCGCAAGGGGGAGACGCCGCGACAGCTCAGGAGTTCTGGGCGGTGGTCCGCCGCGATCTCGAGATCTCGGGCTGGTTCTCCGTGATCGACCCGGCCGCGTTCGTGGAGCCGGCGGGCACGGGGGTGCGTCCGGGCGAGTTCGACTTCCAGGACTGGCGGATTCCCGGGGCGGCGGTGCTCGCCAAGACCACCCTGGAGACGGCTGCGGACAAGGTCCGCTCCGAGGTCTGGGTCTACGACGTCGCTGGGGCCCAGAAGCTCGACGCACGCGCGTTCTCCGCCGGCAGCGGCCGCACGCGCGACGTCGCCCATCGCGTGGCCGATGCCATCATCCGCGCCGTCACCAACAAGGACTCGATCTTCGGGACCCGCTTCGCCGCCGTCAACGATCGGACCGGGACCAAGGAGGTCTACGTGCTGGACGTGGACGGGTACGGTGCCCGTCCCATTACGCGAAACGGAGCCATCAACCTCCAACCCCGCTGGTCTCCAGAAGGCCGTTCCCTGGCCTGGACCTCCTACCGCGCGGGCAAGCCCGATCTCTACACGGTGGACCTCACCAGCGGGACCATCCGCCGCGTCTCCGCACGGCCGGGCCTCAACTCCGGCGGCGCGTGGCACCCGAAGGGTGGCCTGCTCGCGCTCACGCTCTCCTTCGATCGCGATCCGGACATCTACACCATCGATCCGTCGGGCCGGCAGGTCGGCCGCCTGACCGACCACCCGGGCATCGACACCTCCCCGGCCTGGTCGCCCGACGGGTCCCGGCTGGCGTTCGTGAGCGATCGCAGCGGCGGCGCCCAGGTCTACCTCATGAATGCCGATGGCAGCGGGGTTCGGAGGGTCACCTTCCACGGGTCCCAGAACACCAGCCCCGCGTGGTCCCCCAGGGGCGATCGCATTGCCTTCGTCGGACGAGACGGCGCCTTCGACGTGCTCACGTGCGCCCCCGACGGCACCGGCCTGGTGCGGATCACGCAGGGCCAGGGGGACAACGAGGATCCCTCCTGGTCGCCCGACGGGCAGTACCTCGCCTTCTCCTCCACCCGGACGGGATCGGGCCAGATCTGGATCTCCACGGCCGACGGCGGCTACCACGTACAGGTCACCCTGGACAAGGGGGGTTGGTCCAACCCCGCCTGGTCGCCTCGGCTCGACTGGTAGGCCATGCCACGCGCAGCCATCGACATCGGCTCCAACTCCATCCTCCTCCTCGTGCTCGGGGATGACGGGGGCTCGAGGGTGGACGCCGCCCGGGTGGTCGGCCTGGGCCGGGACCTGGGTGCCCGCGGCTTCTTGCGCGCCGATCGCATGGACGCGGCCCTGGAGGTCCTGGCGGGGTTCGCCCGCCAGGCCGCGGCGCACGGCGTTCCGCCGGCAGCGGTCCGGATCGCCGGGACCTCGGCCTTGCGTCGGGCGCTCAACGCCCCGGTGTTCGCTGAGCGCGTGCTCCACGAAACGGGCCTGGCCCTCCGCGTGGTCTCGGGCGAGGAGGAGGCCCGGCTGTCCGCCACGGGCGCCCTCTCGGGGCTGGACCTGTCCGAGGGGCCCCTGGTCCTTGGCGATCCGGGCGGCGGGTCCACGGAGGTCATCGAGATCCTCCATGGACCGGGCGGCGGGTCCGCCCCGGACGTCCGCACCGTGCGCTCGCTGGAGATCGGCACGATCCGGATCACGGAGGCCTGCCTCGCCGAGGATCCGTTGCGCCCCGCCGCCGTGGCCGAGGCCCGAGATCTCGTGGCGGCCGCGTTTGCCCGGGAGCGATTCGAGCCCCGTCCCCGCACGGTCGTGGCCGTGTCGGGCACGGCCACCGCCCTGGCCGCCGCGGAAGCGGGGCAGCTTGCGTTCGACGGCGCGTCGGTCCACGGGGCCGTGCTCCGCCTCGAACGCCTCGAGGCGTGGATCGACCGCTTGCGGGTCACGCCGAGGGCCGAGCGGCGAGCCCTGGTCCCTGCCACGCCCGACTACGCGGAGACGCTGCTGGCCGGAACCCTCATCCTCGAACGGCTGCTCATGGCCACCCACCGGACACAGGCGACGGTGAGCGCCCGAGGGCTGAGGTACGGACTGCTCCTCGGGGACGACACCCTCGAACCACCAGGAGAAGACCTTCGATGAGCGATACGAGGGATCGACGGATCGGCTTCGACAACGAGCGCTACCTGGAGGAGCAGTCGGCCGCCATCCTGCAGCGGGTCGAGCGGTTCGGCGACCGGCTGTACCTCGAGTTCGGCGGGAAACTCCTGTTCGACTACCACGCAGCCCGCGTGCTGCCCGGCTACGATCCGAACGTCAAGATACGGCTATTGAAGCGCCTTCTGGACAGTATCGAGATCGTCTTCTGTGTGAGCGCGCGGGACGTGGCCCGGGGCAGGATCCGGGGCGACTTCGGGATGACCTACGACACGGCCACGCTCCGGACCCTGGACGACTTGAAGGACCACGGCCTGCCGGTGACAGCGGTCTCGTTGAACCGCTTCTCGGAGGAACCGGCCGCGGTGCAGCTCAAGAACAAGATCGAGCGCCGCGGCACGCGGGTCTACACCCAGGGGGACATCCGTGGCTACCCGACCGACGTCGACCGCATCGTGAGCGACGACGGCTATGGCAAGAACCCGTACATCGAGACCCGCAAGCCGATCGTGGTGATCACCGGCGCCGGTCCGGGCAGTGGCAAGATGGCCACGGCCCTCTCGCAGATGTACCACGACCACCGCGCGGGCCGATCCTCGGGGTTCGCCAAGTTCGAGACCTTCCCCATCTGGGATCTGCCCATCGACCACCCGGTCAACGTGGCCTACGAGGCCGCGACCGCGGACATCGGCGACTTCAACCTCGTGGATCCGTTCCACCTCACCGCCCACGGCCAGACCGCCATCAACTACAACCGGGACGTGGAGAACTTCCCCATCCTGCGCGCGATCCTGGAGCGCATCCTCGGATCGGGCGGCCGTGTCCCCTGCTACCGCTCCCCCACGGAAATGGGCGTCAACCGTGCGTCGAGCGGGATCATCGATGACGCGGCGGTGTGCGAGGCGGCCCGCCAGGAGGTGCTGCGGCGGTCCTTCCGCTATCGCTGGGAGTACGCCATCGGCGCGGAACGGCGGGAGACGGTGGAGCGGATCGATGCGCTGGTGCACCGGCTCGGGCTGCAGCCGACCGATCGGGCCGTCGTCCAGCCCGCCCGGGACGCGGCACGGCGTGCGGAGGCAGCGGGCAAGGGCCACCAGGGCATGTTCTGCGGCGCGGCCATCGCACTCGACGACCACACGATGATCACCGGCCGGAACTCACCGCTGCTCCACTCGGCCTCGGCCACGATGCTGAACGCGGTGAAGCACCTCGCCGGCATCCCGGACAGCATCGATCTCCTCCCCTCCGCCGTGATCCACAACCTCGCCCGGCTCAAGCGCGAGGTGATGGGCCTGGCGGGCGAGAGCCTCGACGTGGAGGAGGTGCTGGTGGCCCTGGCCATCAGCGCGACGGGCAACCCCGCGGCCGAGGCCGGCCTGCAGGCGCTTCCGACGCTACGCGGCACCGAGATGCACATGACGCACATCCCCACCCAGGGAGACCTCGTGGGATTGCGGCGTCTCGGAATCAACATCACCACCGACGCGGAGCTGACGCCGGGCGGGTACTACCTGAGGTAAGGGCTGGAGCACACCAGGAGACGCTGCCGGGCAGGCGACCGTCAGTGGGTGTCGAGGATGATGGGCAGGCCGTCCTGGCCACCGGCGATGATCACCTTGGCGTTCTGGGACGTGGCGATCTCCAGGGTGGCCTCGATGCCCTTCCAGCGCAGGAGCTGATCGCTGATGCCTTCGCTCACGGTCCTCTGGAAGTCGGCGATGCCCTGGGCCTCGATCCGCTTGCGCTCGGCCTCCTGCTGCTCGCGCTGCAGCACGAACTCCATGCGCTGGCTCTCCTGCTCGGCCTGCAGTTTCTGCTCGATGGACTCGGAGAGGTTCACGGGGAGCTTGAGCTGGCGCAGCGGCGTGTTTTCCACGATCACGCCGCGCGGGGACACGACCTTGGAGAGCTCGTCGGTGAGGAGTTGGGCGAGGTGCCCGCGCTCGGAAGTGTAGAGCGCCTTGGCCTCGTAGCCCGCGGTGACCCCGCGCGTGACGGAACGGAACTGGGGCTCGAGCAGGACCTCGACGTAGTTGGTTCCCACGGATCGGTAGACCTCGGGCGCCTGGTCGGGGTCGAGGTGGAAGAGCACGCTGGCCTCCAGGCCCACGGTCAGCCCCTCCTTGGAGGGGACGTCCATGGTCTCCTTGATCTCCTGGGTCTGGACCGACATCTTCACGATCGTGGCCAGCGGGTTCCGAATCTGGATGCCCGCGGCCAGCGCCCCGGGCGAGACCCGCCCGAAGAAGTCCACCACGCCCACGTGTCCCGCGGGGATGACCGTGAGGCACTGGACCAGGGCGACGAGGAGGAAGGCCGCGCCTCCGACGCCCAGGACGGATCGTCCGACGCGGTAGGAGCGGTCGAAGGTGCGATGCGTACTCCGCGCCGCGAGGCGTCCGGCCAGGGCGGCGCCCGCGAGGAGCAGGACGGCGAGCACGAGCGAGAAGACGAAGAGCATGGGACCTCCGGTGCAGGGACGAGGAGAGCATACCGCGCCGGCGGCCTCGTGGGGCGACGTTGACCCCGGCGACCCGGCGACGGTAGAGTCGCACCCGAGGACGTCCTCCCGTCCCCCGCAGGGCCGGCCGAGGGCGGACTCCGAAGGAGGATGCCATGTGGTTCCTGGCCTGGGTGCTGCTCGCCTCCTGCAAGGACGAGCCGGCCGACACCGCTCCCGAGGGAGACGACACCGGCGGCGACACAGGCGAACCGTACGTCATCGGTCCGTCCGGGGACTTCGAGCGCGACCTCGACGTGGGGGGCGTCACGCGGGACTACCGGCTCTACGTGCCCGAGACGGCCACCGCCGCCATGGCCGAGGGCCCGGTCCCGCTGCTCGTGGGGCTCCACGGGGCCGGGGACGAGGGCGACCACTTCGTCTCGGCCACCCGACTGACCGAACTCGCCGAGGAAAACGGGTTCGTGCTCGCCGGTCCCGACGGCTTCAACCGCGGTTGGTTCGTCTCGGAGGAGGAGGGCTGGAACGAGAGGGACGGCTATCCCACCTCCCTCCAGAACGACCTTCTCTTCCTCGAGACCATCGTGGACACCGTCCACGCCGAGTACCGCCTCGACGTGGGTCGGGTGTACGCCGTGGGCCACTCCCGGGGCGCGGGAATGGCTGGACTGCTGGCCATCCTGGCCGGGCAGTACGACCACGCCGAGGGGCCGTTCATGAGCCCGTTCGCCGCGCTCGGCGTCAATGCCGGCTACGATGCCACGGGCGGCGCCATCGATGCCGCGGGGGCGGATCCCAAGAGCGCGGTCTGGGTGATCCACGGGGACGACGACGGCGTGGTGCCTCCCCACTACGGAGAAGAGCTGGCCGAGACCCTCTCGGACGCGGGCTTCGAGGTCCTCTACACCGAGGTGGCGGGCGCAGGCCACAACTGGCTGTGGCAGTCCGCCTACGGCCAGTCCAACCAGGACCTCTGGGACTGGTTCCAGGCGTACGGAAGCCGCATCGTGGAGTGAGCGCCCCGGCGCGCGTCGGCTACTGCCCCTTCTCGCACCGCTCGGCCCGCCGGAAGGGATCGATCCGCTCCCGGAGCCCGGATCGGAGCCGGCCGTCCGCGGCCTCGAGCCGATCCACGGCCAGGTACGTCTCGAGCGGCACGCGCGAGGGCGGCGCAGATCGTCCGGCCGCGTCCAGGGCACAGATGCGGTCGTCCTGACCCTCGAGGGCGCGGTCGATGGCTCGCCGGACGGCGGGGGTGAAGTTGGACGGGTTCAGAAACTCGTCCCAGTCGCGGTCCACGTACTCCATCCAGTCCCAGGGTCGCGTCTTCACGAGGCACCCGTCCGGCCCACGCTGCACGATGCTGTCCTCCCCGAGCAGGCCGCTGTAGAACCGGTAGCCGTCGTAGTTGGCCCGGAGATCCGCGTACGAGACCCCGCCCGAGGAGCGGTAGCCCCGGAAGCCGGACTCCGAGCGGAGGCTCCGGAGCAACGCCGCCTCGGGATCAGCACCGTCCCGGCCCTCCCGGTACAGCACCCAGCCCAGGTCCCAGAAGTGGTCGAACTTGTCCGTGCCCACCCAGACGTTTCCCATCCGGACGGTGGCGCAGGGCCCCACGAGCCACAGGATCACGTTCTCGAAGAACCGGATCTCCGAGAAGAGGTTGTCTCGGAAGGGCACGGACAGGACCGGTACGTCGGGGTCGGTCTCCATCCACCCCGAGTAGGAGGAGTACCCGAGGGCGCGGATCGGTCCGCGATGGAGCACGAGGCGATCGGGGTCGGTCTGGCGCTCGATGGACCTGGCGAGGATGCGCCTTGTGGTGGCGTCGTCCTCGCTGCAGCCCGTCCTCACGTTGGTCCGTGCGATGGCACGGGCCAGGATGGCGTCGGCGCGGGCGTTCGCGACGGCCCTGGCGTCGGGGATCGGGCGCTCCCGGCCGGTGAACGGGTCGGTCTCGTAGGCCAGGGCGGGGGCCAGGGCGAGGAGGACTGCAGCGACGACGAGCACGGCAGGCCGAGTGGGTGCGACGGAGTCTCACCCGCTAATGCCGTACGCCCGCGCAATCCACCCCACGTCGGGCACCGATCCGGCCAGGGCTTCCTTGCGGCAGGCGTCCCCTCCGGACGCCAGGGGGGGGAGCGGTCTGGGGTCCGTATCCTCCAGGATCAGTCCCGTGAGGTCCGTACCCTTCGCGTAGAGGCTCACCCCCTTCAAGCGGGCGGAGGATCCGCCGTCTGGGGGCGTGGCCCTGGCGTCACGGCGGACGAGGGCCCCGAGGGACGGCAGCGCGAGGAGACCGCCCTCGAAGGCCACTTGGGTCACGGGGCTCCGGATCCACAGGAACGGCCGATCCGACCCGATCACCGTGCAGGACCGGAACCGGATCGCGTGCGTGAAGTCCGGGGCCAGCACGGGGTCGGTGTCGTTCTCCAGGAACGCCACGTTCTCGAAGACGGCCTCCGTGACGTCGTCCGGCGCACGGGTTTCGAATCGAAGCAACGATCCCTCGCCTTCCAGGCGGTTTCCGATGAACCATGCGTTGTGCATCCGTATCGGCTTGCCTCCGGTCCGGTGGGAGGAGACGACGCGGACGAGCGTGGGCTCCTCCTTCGTCGAGCGGCGGTTGTCCAGGAAGGAGACCCCCTCGAGGACCAGGCCTCGGCCGATGGCCACATCGAGGAGGGGCGCCACCCGGCGTCCGCCGCGAAAGACCAGGTTCTCCAGGCGCACGTCGCTGCCGTCCAGCCGGATGGGCAGATCGTCCAGCACGGTGGGAGCGGGACCCGCACCCCGGAGCGTGACGGGCAACCGTCCCGTCGGGTCGGTCAGGCTCAACGAGATCCCGGAAAGAACGCCAGCCGGCAGGATCACCTCGAACGGCGCCGTGGAGCCGCTCTTCAAGGCCTGCTCGAAGGCGAGCTGGAGAGGCAGGGCGAGGTCCTCCAAACTCCTCGCCTCGTATCTTCGGGGTTCGGTCTTCATGGGATCCTCTGGAGCTGGAGGTGCGTCGGACGTCGATCCGCAGGACAGTCCCGCGACGATCCCCAGGACGAGCGCCGTTCGGATGCAGGGGTTCATGCCACGCCGACGTCCGGGTTGGCCTCGGGGAAGTCGCCCACGAGACCGGCGCTCTCCGACTCGACGGTGGCGAACCGCAGCAGGTCCACGTTGCGGAGGAACTGGTCGAGCGTGAGGGTGAACCTACCCTCGTTGACCCGATCCGAGGGGCCACGGCCTTCGAGGTCCGGCTCGTTTCCGGCGTGTGGATTCTGCATCACCACCGTAGACCGGGTCGGGTCGATCTGCCCGGCCTGGGCGGCGACCTCGTCCGGCGTGATGGCCAGGGGCTCCCCCGCCCGCCCGGTGAGCGTCACCGAGAGGACGTTGTAGGCGTGGGCCGCGTAGAGCATGCGCCGTCCGGGACCGGAATCGCTGCCCAGGTTGATGACCTCGCCCAAAAGCTCGTTCAGGTCGTGGTACTTCTTGTCCGAATCAGGAACGTGCAGGAGCGGATGCCGGCCCGGCTCCTGGACCTCTCGCGCCTTGGTGACCACCGGCTCCAAGGCCGTGTCCCTGGCCGCGTCGCTATCGGCCTCCTCCCAGGTGGTCACGAGGGCGTTCAAGGCCCTCAGGTCCGCATGGAGCGCGAGGGCGCCGCTCCGAGCAGCCTCCTGGGCCCGCTCGGAAGCCATCCCCTCTCCCACCCACGGGATCGCCCCGAAGAAAACCATCTCCGCTGCGAGGGAGAGCGTATCCAGGGTGAGGATGTACTCGCTCTGCGCCTTCATCCGCGTCACCGCGCCCTGGGATCCGATCCGGGCCTGGAGGAACTCCTGCTGCCCGGGCCGCGGGTTCTCCAGCAGGAGCAGCCGCCGGATGGCCGGGATGTTGTCGGACACGATGTCCATGCCGGGCCGGAAGGTCGTGTCCTGGGTACCCGTGGCCTCCACGGCATCGCCGTAGAACATCGGGTAGCACGCTTGAGAGGCCCCCCCCTGGTCGATGACGTCGTAGCCCGACTGCTCCGAGGCCGATCCGTCGCCGTACTGGCCGTACTCCTCCGCGAAGCGGGCATAGGTCTTTTCCAGGTACGGGGCCCACAGGGCAGCCTCGTATTGCTCGCTGCGCTCGACGTAGAGCCAGTCTAGGGTGATGCTTGCGGACCACTCCGTCTGGACGGGGGCGTCGGCGACACGGAACCCGGCTGCCACGAGGTCGTCGGTGGCCGCTCCTTCCGAATCCGCCACGGTGGGCAGGGTGTCGTCGGTGGTGACCGTGACGGGCTTCCAGTGGTCGTCCGCCGGATCCTTGTAGAAGAAGCGCATGCTGACGCTGCCGTCGGTGCGGTCCATGCCGTCGCTGAAGACCGTCGGATCCCGTGCGATGATGCCCAGCACGACCGCGAGGAAGTAGCAGTCGCCGATGCCGCCCTGCCGGACGTCGGCCGCATCCGGTGCGCCGATGAAGAGCGCGTCTTCGACCGGCTCGGTGTAGGATATCGGATCCTCCACGGTCCCGGTCTGCCGGGTGATCTCCGTAACGCCCTCGTCCTCCCAGTCGACGGTGGGCTCGACCTCAGTCGAGACCTGCTCACCCTCCTCGCCTTCCAAGGTGGTGAACAGGTCGCTCTCTTGCGGAACCTGGCCGGCCTCCATGCTGAGCGGATTGCCCAGGTCGTGGAGGATCTCGACGCGCTTATGGACGTCCTGGGTCTCGGGCCACTCGCCCGTAGGGGGATCGTGCGGACGCCCGGCGTCGTCCACCTGTCTGCCACTCGCGAGGGAAGGCGCCCCGGCGGCCGTGCCGCTCTGCCTCCGGGGCTCGCCGGTGAGCGTGGCGGGCTCCTCGTCGCGGGCCGCAGAGGCCGCCTCGCCCCCGACCGCGCCCTGCAGCGCGGCCACGTCCCCCTCGATGGAGGTCTCGGAGGCCCAGGCAGGGATCTCGTCGTCCTCGACGTCCGCGCGACCGAGTCGGATCGCCGTGTCCCGGGCCTCCTGCTCGAAGGCGTCGGAGGGGCTGGAGACGTCGAGCCCGTCCTGGGCCGGCGCAGGGAGGCGGTGCTGGTCGTCCTGGACCACGTGCTGCAGCTCGTGTGCGAGCAGCTCCCGGCCCTCGGGCGAGTCGGGATCCCACGCGCCGCGACCGAAGAAGACCTGGTCGCCCATCGTGAACGCCCGGGCCTCGAGGGACTCGGCCGCCTCGGCCGCGGTGGGCCCGGTGTGGATCCCTACGTGGGAGAAGTCGTGGCCGAAGGCGCGCTCCATCCGGAAACGGACCGCGGGGGGGAGCGGCCGGCCGGCCATGTGGCGTGCGGACCGAACCGTCTCGGGCTCGTCCACGAGACCGCCATCGGACAGGTCCGGCCCGGCCTCCATGTGCTCCCGCATCGCCCGGAGGCTGGCCGTGCCGGGCGTGAACTCCCGGGCGTCCACGCCCGCGATTCCCAACTGGAGGGCATCCACCGAGGCGGCCAGGACCCCGTCCGCCGGAGCGCCGGCGAGTCCGTCCCGTAGCGCGCGGTTCCCCACCGCCTCCTGTACCTGCCGGGCGACCCGGGAGGCGGGGTCGGCCTCGGAAGACGTCGGGCGGAAGCGATCCCGCGCCTTGGGAAGCGGGATCTCTTCCAGGGACGAGGCGCGCGCGCGTGCGGCCTTCCGGGGCGTGCGTTCGCGCAGGGGCGCAGACATGGCCTCTCCGATACCGGACGTCCTGATCCTACCACCGAGCGACCCTACAGGGCGAGACGCGGCCAGGCGCCGGGCGGCATAGGGGCCGAACGGAGGCTCCTAGCGCCCATGACTCCATGGATCCTGCTGCTCGCCGGGGCGGCCCTCGCCGCGCCCCCGGTGCATCATGTCTTGAGCGTCCATCTCGATCCCGCGGACCACCGCCTGAGCGTGGACGACGCGTTCACGGTGGGCGGGGCGGTCCCGCAGGATCCGGGGGGAGGCTACCGCTTCGTGCTGCACGCAGGCCTCGAGCCCCGGATCCGGTCTCGCGGGTGGCGCCTGGAGCCCGGTTCGGCGGAGGCGCCCGACCGGGCGACCGCTGCCGAGGAGGGAGAGTCGGTTCCCGTTCGGACCTGGCGTCTCGTACCGGGCAGGCGGGCCGAGGCGATCGTCCGCTTGTCCATGTCCGGCGAGATCCACCACCCGGTGGTCACCGCCGAGACCGACTACGCGCGAGGATTTGCCGAGACACCCGGCCTCGTGGACGCAGCGGGCGTGTTCCTCACGGGCGCGTCCCGTTGGGTGCCGACCTTCGGAATGGAACGGGTCACCTACGACCTCGCGGTCCACCTGCCCCAGGGCTGGGACGCGGTGAGCCAGGGGCACCGGTCCCGGACAACCGGCCGGCGGGGGAGCGTCGTCGTTCGGTGGACCGGAGCCGGTCCCGCCGAAGAGGTCGTGCTGGCGGCCGGTCCGTGGACCGGGACCTGGACCGTTGCGGGCGACACGGAGATCGGGACGCTCCTGGTCCAGGACGATCCGGCCCTGGCCTGGCGGTACCTCGACGCCACCCGACGCACCCTGGCGATGTACGAGGCCATCCTCCCCCCCTACCCCTTTCCGGTCTTCGTCACGGCCGAGAACTTCTGGGAGACCGGCTACGGGTTCCCCGGGTTCACGCTCCTGGGGCCCAAGGTCCTCCGGTTCCCCTGGGTGCTCGCCTCCTCGTTCCCCCACGAGATCCTCCACTCCTGGTGGGGCAACGGGGTGCTGGTCGCGGCCGAGGGAGGCAACTGGTGCGAGGGACTCACCGCCTACATGGCCGACCACCTTCTGGCCGAGCAGCGCCAAGAGGGCGCGCTCCATCGACGCAACACCCTGCAGCGTTACGCCGACTTCGTGGCCCGCGAAGGCCGAGACTTCCCCCTCTCCGAGTTCACGGGCCGTACGAGCGCGGCTTCGGAGGCGGTGGGGTACGGCAAGGCCCTCCTGCTCTTCCACATGGCGCGTCGCAGCATGGGGGACGAGGCGTTTTTGGCCGCCCTGAACCGCTTCTTCGAGACCCACCGGTTCCGGAGGGCTTCGTTCGCCGATCTCGCAGCGGCGTTCGACGCGACCGATCCAGGTTGGCGCGCCTTCTTCGAAACCTGGACCCGACGCACGGGCGCACCTCGCCTGGCGCTGGGAGAGGTGGGGATCCGGCCGCCCGAGCGCCGCGCCGATGCCGCGGCCTGGCGGTTGGAGGTGGAGGTCCGACAGGTCCAGCACGAGGATCCGTTCCCCCTCACGGTCCCGGTGGCCGTCACCTTGGAGGGATCCCCCGTGGCCCTCGAGGTGCCCTGCACGTTCGAGGGCCGCACCTGCCGCGTGACCGTCCCGTGCCCGAACCGCCCCTTGCGGGTCGACGTGGATCCTGCCTTCGACGTCGTGCGCCTGCTCGATCCCTTCGAGGTCCCCCCCGCCCTGTCCACCGTCCAGGGCGACACCGAAGCCGTCTTCGTGCTGCCCTCCGGCGTGTCCGAGGCGGAGGACCGGGCCTGGCGGGACCTCGCCA
>JAFGLY010000211.1 GCA_016927815.1 Deltaproteobacteria bacterium
CCCTCCCAGGTCGAACACCACGATCTGGCTGTCCGTGTAGACCGGTCGGCCGAAGGCCGCGCGCAGGTTCTGCAGGGGAAGGGCGTCGTGGCCCCGGTTCTTCGAGAGCTCCTCGGGAGGGGCGTTCTCCATCCGCCTCCGGGCGGCGGTGACATAGACCACCTCCCGGTACCCCTGGTCGAGGAGGATCTGGAGATCCGCCTCCGCGAAGGGCCTGGGCTCGGGGCTCTTCCGCTGGACGTTGCGCAGGAACTGGACGGCGCTGTTCTGGAGCAGGAACTCGAAGGCCTCACGGGTGGCCTTGTGGCGCAGGAACATGCCGTTGGCGTTGAGCGTGGGCCGCCCGTGGAAGATCTGGGCGTACTGGTACTGGTCGGACAGCCCGAGCGGCAGCAGGACGAGGGGGCTCTTCCCGTCGCCGAGCCGCGCGAGCGCCGGGAAGGACGGCGGCGGGGCCGAGCACTCCAGGTGGGCGGTCCGCATCGCCACCGCGCCGGCCACCAGGAGCGCCAGGCTTGCGGTGAGGATTCCTCGGGCCGTCCGGGTCCTCAAACGGCGCTCCAGCCACCCCACGCCCAGGGCGAGCACCCCGATGCCGAGCACCGCGGGCAGGACCAGGGCCCGCACGGGGTGCGAGAAGGTGCTCCAGCCCGGCAGGTACCGGACGAGCCAGTAGAGCGGGAGCGTCCACGGCAGGACGTGCGGCTGCGTGCCGTCCCCCTCGATCACCGGCCAGGGTCCCAGGGCCAACAGCAGTCCCAGGAGGCCGATCGCCGACCACAGGCGGGCCCGCCCCCGGAAGCACAGGCCCACCACGCATGCGGCCATCGCGGGGTCCCGGAGGTAGTCCGGGATCTGGGGGACGTAGACCGAGTGCGCGTAGATGGGTGCGAAGTTCTCGGGCAGGGAGCGCACCACCGAGCCGTAGTCCGTGTGGCCCATGTCGAAGGAACCGAACTCGCCCTGGAAGGACAGGAGGGCCAGGCCCACCGGCAGGTAGAGAAGCGCCCCGCCGCCCAGCACCACGGGCACGGCCACGGCCAGGCGACGCCAGTCAGGCCGGCGCTGGACGAGCGCGAGGAGCAGCGCCGCGCCCGCCGCGAAGGCGCCGTTGTAGGGGTAGAAGTGGAAGGTGGCGCCGAGCGTGATCGCCCCTGCGACCAGCCAGCGGCGGCGGCCGGTCTCGAGCCAGGCGAGCCAGGCGTCCAGGAACAGCGGGATCGTGAAGAGGATGGCCTGCGGGAAGCGGCCGGATCGGACCTCCTCGATCACGAAGGCGTGGGAGGAGAGCAGGAACCCGAGCAGGGCCGCGTGGACCGGGAAGAGGCCCCGGCGCGCGAGCACGAAGGCCGTGGCCACCACGTTGGCCGCGAGCAACGCCAGCACGAAGGCGTTGGTGGACACCACGAGCGAGGGAAGCGCCTGGAAGGGGAGGAACAGCGTGGCGCTCAAGAAGTCGCCGGCCCACAGCACGATGGGGCGCACGCCGAACGGGTACCGCTGGAAGTCGTCGAGCAGCCAGGCGGACGGCGTGAGCAGGTGATCGGCGAACCACGTGTACCAGAGCAGCGTGGACTGGTAGGCCCCGTAGGTGGCCCGCCCCACGTACAGGCTGGCCACCCGCGTCGGGTCGTGGAAGATCGCCAGGAGGAAGACGAGCGCGCTCGCGGGCGCGAGCACCAGGACCAGGGTCCGGAGCCGGGGTGGGGCGCTGGACGGTACGGTCACGGACCCGAGAGGTCGGGCACGCAGGACTCGGTCATCCGCAGGCCGCGGGCCCCCGATGCGTTCAAGAACGTGCGGGCCCCCCCGATCTCGGTCTCCACGAGCCAGCCCAGGTCCAGGTCGAGTCGCTCCAAGAGCCAGGCCAGGTCGAGCGAGGCCGTCCGGGGGAGGTAGACCAGGAAGGCGGGCTTGTACCCCTCGGTGTCCACGTCGTAGCAGGTCCCGCCCACGACGGTGTCGCTCTGCGTGAGCGTGCCGTCGTGGTCGAGGTCGTCGTACGCGACGGGGTACTCGATGGCGGCCTCCGCCGCGTAGGCGTCGTGCCAGGCGCGGTGGGTAAAGGGCGGCTCCTCCTCGAGGGCCACGTCCCACGCCTCGTCCTCGAAGCCCGTCGCCGTGTCGTACAGGGGCGCCTCCCCGGTGGACCAGAGGTCGGGCACCACGGCCACACCCAGGTCGTCGGGCGCACGGACCCCCTCCCAGGTGCCGCCGATGTCGATCGCGGTCGTGGCGCTCGCGGGCCACAGGTCGGCGGCGGCAGGCACCGAGGTGAGCGGAGTCACGATCCTCTCGTCCTTGGACCCGAGCACGAACGCGTTCCAGCCCTCCTCGAAGCCCTGCTCCGCGAGATCCCCCAGCGGCCCCGAGAGGTACGTCACCAGGGCGGGCCCGGCGCCCACGACCAGTTCGGCCGTGTCCTTCACCCCGTCGTCGTCGTCGTCCACGTGGACGGCCGGGGTGTACCAGGCGGCCTGGAGGCCCGGGTAGGCGTCGGGATCCCAGTCCGTCAGCGCCCCGGGCTCGGGCGTGGCCACCCGGAGCGTGGCCTGCGAGGAGGCCACCTTGGCCGTGGTCAGGGCCGGCCCGAACCGGAGCGTCCCGGAGTCCTCCACGGTCACCGTGTAGAGCCCCAGGGTGGTGCCCTCCGAGGGGTCCGTGATCACGAACCGGATCGCCTGGAGATCCTCGCCGGTGTCGTCCGGGGCACTGTCCCCTCCGGTGTCCGGCTCGGAGTCGGAGGTGTCGTGCCAGGGAGGACGGCACGCGGCGAGCGCGGTGAGCAGCAGGATCGGGACGACGCTGGACAAGGAGCCTCCACGGGTGGTGTGGAGGGGATTCTACCTGATCGGCGGCGGGTCGGGTTCGGGGAAGCGCGTCACGGACCCTCACAACCCCGCGTGCGGCGGGCAGGCGCCGGCCGGTGCCCGTGCGAGGTCCCAGAGCCAGACGTCGTCCTCCCGGGCCACCGGCGGACCCAGGCAGCGCGTCAGCGCAGAGCCGATCCCCGGGTCCGAGGACCGCCGGTAGGCCCTGCGGAGCAGGATCCATCGGATGTCCAGGGCCTCGAGCTTCGGCACCACCCACGCGGGCAGGCCTCCGCCCCTGACGAGCGTGGCGAGCGCGTTCGTCGGCTCTGCGAGGCTTGCGGGCTCGGGCAGGAGCATGACCGTGCCCGTGATGGGATGGCGGTGGGCGAGCTGGTGGAGCGGGCCGGCGTTGCGCCAGGCCCCCTCCGGGGGATCCGGCTGGGTGGAGGAGGGCAGCTCCAGCACGACTCCGCCGGGATCCCGGCCCTCCATCACGGCCCCGCCAGGCGGAGGCGTGGCGGGGAACGGCCAGCGGAAGGGGGAGAGCAGGAGCGCGTCGGCCACCAGGAGCACCCCCAGCAGCGGGGCGAACCGGCGCCGGCCCCAGGTGGACACCAGGCCGGCCACCAGCAGGCCGGCCACCGGGGCCACCCGGTACCAGTGGGTGAGGTGGCCCAGGAAGGGAAGCCGCCCGAGCAGGGCCGCGGGGCCGGGGATGGCGAGGCCGCCCACCTCCACGAGGCGACGGCCCACGTAGATCCAGGGCCCGAGCCCGATCGTGAGGGCCGCGGCGGCCCCGGCCATCCACCACCGGAGATCCCGCCGCCGGGCGGCGGCGATCCCGGCGGCGGCGAGGGCCACGATGCCCAGGTAGGTGGTCTGGGAGAGGTCCGAGAACGCGCCCGTGAGAGGCGCGGGGACCCAGGGATCCAGCAGATCCGAGACGCCGATGTTGCCCCCCCGTGCAAAGGGCAGGATCCGGCTGGGCAACAGCTCCGAGGGGGCGCCGAAGCGGTGGTCCCGCATGACCGAGAAGCCGTGCAGGATGGCCCAGGCCACGGGAGCGGCCCCGGCCGTGGCCACCAGCCCGGCGGGCAGCGCTCGGCGCCAGGCCCGGCCGTCGCCCCTCCATGCCAGGCCCACGACCACGGCCAGGCCCAGCCCGGCCATCCAGAGGCCGTTGTAGGGGCCCGCCCAGGCCGAGACGCCCATGGCGATCCCCGCCAGGAACACCCGGCCGGTCCCGCCCCGGGCCACGGCCGCGAGCAGCAGCGCCAGCCCGATGCCCACCCAGCCCACGGCCAGCTGCTCGGTGGCGCCGCGCATCGTGCCGGCCAGGAAGGCAGGGCAGGTCATGGCCGCGAGCGCACCCAGCCACGGCGCGCCCCCGACCTGCCGGGCGAGCAGGGCGCCCGCCACGCCCATGAGCAGGAGTCCGCCCAGGAAGATGGCGTTGTAGGCGGCGGCCGGGCCGAACGGAGCCCCAAGGGCCACCCACGGGAGGTTGGCGGGGTCGATGAGCAGCACGTCCACGCCGTCCGGCCAGGAGACCAGGCGGGTGTGGAACATGAGCGGGCGGCCCTCCTGGAGCGCGGCCCAGAGCGCCCAGACGTGGGCCGCCCCCTCGCCCCGCGGCGACGTGAGCAGGGCCGAGAGCCCCACCCGCGGCAGGGGCCAGAGCAGGAGCGGTGCGAGCACCAGGACCGCCGCGAGCGCCCCTCGATCCCGCCACGTCCACGGGCCGGCGTGCGTCAAGGGCGCGGTCCGTCCGCGGGATCCGCGGCCATGCGCGAAAGGTCGTCCTTGCCCGCGGGCAGGAGCCAGCGGGCCATGCCCAGCAGGGACAGGGCGCCGGCCACCACCAGCACCGTGAGCTGGAGGCGACCCACCGCCACCAGGGCTGCGGCGTCCACCACGCCGATGCCCGCGGAGCGGGTCATGACCGCGCCGTACAGCACGTCCCAGCCCACCGGGGCGCCGGGCAGCACGTACAGCGCCACGGCCGCCACGATGGTGAAGTTGTTGGCGAAACAGACGCCCACCCAGTCCGCCTGGATCCCCAGGCCCCGTGCGGCCACCGCCAGCCCGATGGGGGAGATGCAGTGGCCCACCACGGTCCAGAGGGAGGAGGCCACGAGCGGGCGCGCACCGCGGGCGGCCGTGGCCTCCAGCGCGTCGAGGACGGCGTTCGATGCGCCTGCGAGCCGGGCCGCGGGGCGGGCGAGCGCACCCCGGCCGATCCACCGGGCGAGGGCCGCCACCGTGCGCCGGAAGGGGCCGGGCGCGAGCGCGGCCAGGGCGATACCGCCCGCCACCCCCACCATGCCGACCACCGCCACGGCGAAGGCCTGCCGCCACAGGCCCGGCAGCTCCACGTCCAGCGCGAGCCACGTGACCCCCGCCACCGCGCCCGCCACGCCCAGGCCCAGGATCCTGAGCGCCAGGCCCGCCACGAGGGCGTCGGAGAGCGCGATGCCGTACCGTCGCTTCACCATCACGGCCGCCGCGAGGTCGCCCGTGGGCCCGGGCAGGGCATAGCTGAACAGGGTGCTCGCGCACTGGATCGCGGTGAGCAGCCCCAGGTTCGCCCGGCTGCGCGCCGGCTCGGGCAGGAGCCAGCGCCAGCGCACGGCCACCAGCACGGTCGCTACCGAGATGAGCAGCACGCCGAGCAGCAGCGTCCCGGGCTGGGCGCGGGCCCAGAGGTCGGGGATGGCGCTCCGGCCTCCCACGAGGCGGGCCACGGCGGCCGCGCCGAGCAGGACCGCAAGACCCCAGAGGAGCACCAGAAGGAGGCCGCGCCGGAAGGTGGAGCGCATCGTCGACTCCTATCCCGGGGCGCTACCCGGCCCTCATCCGGCCGTCGGGGCTTCGAAGAGGGGCCTGGGGTCGCTGCCCCGCATGCGTCGGCGGAGCAGCAGGAAGGGGAGCCAGGCCTCGGGCCGGCGGGCCACCCAGGTGGAGAACCGGTCGGCGAAGGCCTGCAGGTCCGCCTGCAAGGACCCGGACGGGCTTCCCTCGAGGGCCGGCTCCAGGACCAGGCGGTGGCGGGGGGAGCCCCGTGGCCGTTCCACCCGGGCCGGTACGAGCGCGGCGCCGGTGGCCCGCCAGAGCCGGGCGGGCTGGGTGGACACGTTCGCGGTGCGGGCCAGGATCCGGACCTGGGTCCAGCGGGTGCCGCCGCCGCCGTCGAACGCGAGCCCGAGCACCTCGTTCTGCTCGAGGCACCGATAGGCCGGGCGCAGGAACCGGAACACGTCCACGTGGCGCACCGGCAGGCGCTGCTCCAGCGCCCAGCGCCGGGCGAGCACCCGCTCCCAGAGCGGCGTGGTGCGCGTGTCGGCCAGGATCCCGGCCCATACCGTGGGCGGGGCCGAGAGCTGGCTCACCGGGTAGCCCCGGTGTCCCAGGGCGGGCATCACCATCTGGTGGGCCCCGTAGTGGCCGGTGAGCACGATGGCGCCGCGGCCTTTCGCCAACGCGGCGTCCAGGTGCTCGCGCCCCTCGATGGCGCAGACCGCGTCGATGGTGTCCGGCCCGAGCCAAGGGTAGCGCGCCACCTCCAGCGCGTTGAGCAGGGCGATGCGGAACGCCTCCTCGACGATCCGATCCGCCCGGTCCGGCAGGGGGCGGTCGCAAAAGAGGCGCGCGAGTTCCTCGCGCATCTCCCCCGCGTCCGTGGACCGGAGGCGCCGGTCCAGGCCGGCTGCGGCGGCGGCAGCCGCCACCAGCGCCGGACGGGGCAGGCGGCCCAGCAGGGCCCCGGCGGGGCCGTACAGGGTGAGGCCCCCGAGGTCCCGGGCCAGCACGGCCGGGGATCTCAGCGCACGGGGGAAGGGGAGCCGCACGCCTGGCACCCACGCGGCGGCGAGGGCCGCGCGAGGATGGCCGCGCGATCCACCTTGCCATCCGGAAGCCGTGGAATCTCCTTCCAGATCTCGAAGATGCGCGGGATCTGGAAGGTCGCGAGGCGCTCCCGGCAGAACGCCCGGAGCCCCCTCGGGTCGAGCGCGGTGCCCGGCCGGGCCACCACGATGGCGCGCGGGACGTGGCCGCGCAGGCGCTCGGGGTGCCGCACCACCACGACCTCCTGTACGTCCGGGTGCGCCCGGATCGCCTGCTCCAGCTCCAGGGGGTACACCCGGAGGCCAGCCACCTTGATCATGTCCGACGCGCGGCCCACGAGGTGGAAGAAGCCCTCGGCGTCCCGGCGGACCAGGTCCCCGGTGTGGAGCCAGCCGTCCTCGAAGCAGGCGGCCGTCTCCTCGGGCCGGTTCTGGTAGCCCGAGCACACGCCGGGGCCGCGGATCCACAGCTCCCCCACCTCGCCGGCGGGCACGTCGCGTCCGCCCGGGCCCGCCACGTGGACCTCGTAGTGGGGCACGGGTCGGCCCAGGGATCCCGGCTTCCTCGGGCGTCCGGGTGCTGAGGCCAGCACCACGCCCGTGGTCTCGGTGGACCCCCAGACCGGCAGGAAGGACACGCCGAACCGGCGTTCCATCTCCAGGATCGTGTCCTCCGGCACCGGGTCGCCGCCGGCCTCCAGGACGCGCAGCGAGCCCAGATCGTGGCCCTCGGTGCCGCCGAGATCCAGCATCATCTGGTAGAACGTCGGGACCGCCATCACCCAGGTGACCCGGAAGCGGGCCACCATCTCGTAGACGGCACGGGGGGACGTCGCCTCCGCCACGACCGCCGGCCCGCCCACCAGGAGAGACCGGTGGAAGAGCTCGTGCGGGTGCGAGAACACCGAGAACATGCCGAAGAAGACGTCTCGATCCGTGAAGCCGAGCCCCTCGATCCCGGACAGCGCGTTCACCAGGATGTTTCGGTGGGTGGTCCGGGCGCCCTTGGGCCGGCCCGTGGTGCCCGAGGTCACGTTCAGGTAGCAGACGGTGTCGGGCCGGGCCCGGAAGGACGGCGGTTCGCGGCGCTCCTTCGCGATCTCGTCGTACCGGGTGTCCCCGAGGCTGCCGGGGGGGCCCACGTACACGACCTTGCGGCGATCGGAAAGCCCGAGCCGCTCGAGGAGCGGGTCGAAGCCCCGCTCCGTGAGGACGGCGACCATGCCGAGGGTCTCGAACTGATCGGCCACCCGATCCGGCCGGAGCGCGAAGGCGACCGGCGTGGCCACGGCCCCCAGTCGGGCGCAGGCCAAAAAGGTGGTGACCACCTCCACGCGCCGGCTGCACATCAGCCCCACCGGGTCGCCCGGCTGGACGCCCACCCGGTCGAGGAGCGCGGCCAGGCGATCCACCTCGTCGTCGAGGGCGGCCCACGTGAGCGTGCGCGCGGGCGAGAGCAGGGCCGGCTGGTCGGGGCGCAGACGGGCCACCTCGCCGAGGGCGGCGCCGAGCGTGGTGTCGGCCGGGTTGCGGACGAGCACGGACAAAGGGGAGGCTCCGGCGCACCGGTAGCCCGGGGGTGCCCCCGAGGCACGGCGTCGGTCCGGCGCCGGCTGCCGGCCCCGGCTACATTCCCGGCGCTCCCCCTCCCCCGAGGTGCCCATGACCCCCTGGCTCCCCCTCCTGGCGTTCCTGGCCCTGGGCGCCTGCGACGACACGGACGACACCGCGCCCGAGACCGACACGGACACCGACACCGACGCGGACACCGACGCGGACACCGACGCGGACACCGACACCGACGTGGATCCCACCGGCGCCATCAGCGGCGTGCTCCTGTACGGCGACGGGTCGCCCGCCAGCGGCGCCGAGGCCCAGTTGTGCCGCGAGACCTGCCGGTCCACCGAGGTCGGCACCGACGGATCGTTCACCTTCACCTCGCTCGCCACCGGACGGTACTCGGTTCACTTCGTGGCCGACTGCAACGGCTCGCACTGCGCCGAGGCCCTCTTCCCGGTGGACGTCGAGGACGGCCTCACCACAGAGCTGGCCGTGCCGGTCTACGCGCTCCCCTTCGAGGACGACACGCCGATCACCGAGACCACCACCGGCAGCTTCCCGGCCGGCGAGTTCCTCACGCTCACGGTGGACGGGGCGGCCCTGGACCCGCCCTTCGGCGTGGACCTCGCGATCCAGGGCGTGCGGGTGCCGCCCGAGTTCCGGCCCGACCTCTCCACGCTCGGCGCGCTCGAGGTGCTCGACGTCTGGTACCTGGGGGCGTTCGACACCGCCGCGGATCCGCCCGTGGCCTTCGAGGTCCGGGAGGTTTTCGACGGCGTGGGCGCCCTCGACCAGGTGGACATCCGGGTCGCGGGCTACCTCGAGGCCGATTGGCTCGACGGCGGCACGGCCACCTCCTCGGGCGACGTCCTCACCTCCGACGCGGGCAGCGGCCTGCCCTGCCTCACCACGCTCGTCCTCGTCCGCTGACCCCCTCCCGGAGGCCCCCATGACGCATGGCCACCCGACCCCCCCGGGGTCCCTCGAAGTCCTCGCCCAGGGCATCAAACCCCTCATCCAGCCCATCGATCTCGAGGGCTTCCGGGCCCACAACCGGAGCAAGCCCAAGAGCCTCGTGGACAAGCTCATGACCGAGCAGGAGGCGATCGGACGCTTCCTCCACGAGAACGACTACCTGGGGATCGAGCTGTACGGCACCTGCCGCTGCCCCATGTCGCTCACCCGGGAGGTCGTGCGCCAGCGCGTCGGCCGGTTGCGCCTCGCCGGCCAGGGCGTCCACGAGGCGGACGTGCTGCTCGCGGCCGGGCTCGTGGAGGAGCTGGACTTCACCTACATCGGCCTCGAGGTCTTCGGCGTTTCCCCGGCCGCCCGCCGGGCGATCGAGGGGGGCGGCGTGAAGAACGTCGTGGAGTGGTCCAACGGCGCCCTGTCGTGGCGCTTCAAGGCCGCGGCCATGGGCGTCCCCTTCCTGCCCAGCCGCTCCATGCTCGGCACCGACACCCTCGCCTGGTCGTCCGCCAAGGTGGTGCGCTGCCCGTTCACGGACCAGCCGATCGCCTTGCTGCCTGCGCTCGTGCTGGACGTGGGGCTCATCCACGTCCACCGGGCGGACCGGTACGGCAACTGCCAGATCGACGGCATCTCCGGGTTCGCGGCCGAGATGGCCCGGGCGTCCAAGCGCCTGATCGTGAGCGCCGAGGAGATCGTGGACACCGACACGGTCATCCGCGCCCAGCCGGACCGCACGATCATCCCCTACTACCTGGTGGACGCGGTGGTCCACGCCCCGTACGGCTCCCACCCGGGCGAGATGCCCGGCCTCTACGAGCGCGACGCCGAGGAGTACAAGCGCTTCCTCGACCTCGTCCGGACCGAGGAGGGCATGCGCACCTTCCTCGACGAGACCATCCACTCCGTACCCGACCACGCGGGCTACCTCGCCCGCTTCGGCCACGAGCGGCTCGCCGCGCTCGACGTCCGGAGGCCCGCATGAGCCAGCCCGAGTACAACCCCGCCGAGCTCCTCATCTGCCTGGCCGCCCGCCTCATGGAGGACGGCGCCACGGCCTTCATCGGCACCGGCATCCCCATGCTGGCCGCCTCGCTCGCCCAGCGGATGCAGGCGCCCCGGTTGGTGCCCGTCTTCGAGTTCGGCGGCACCGGGGCCATCCTGGAGAAGCTGCCGCTGGCCGTCGGCGACATGCGCACCTTCCACAAGGGGCTGGTCGCCTCCGGCATCTGCGACATCATGGAGACCGCCCAGCGCGGCTTCGTGGAGTACGGCTTCCTGGGCGGCGCCCAGATCGACCGGTACGGCAACCTGAACAGCACGGTCATCGGTCCCCACGAGACCCCCAAGGTGCGGCTGCCCGGCTCGGGCGGCGCCAACGACGTGGGCAGCTCCTGCTGGCGCACCATCGCCATCATGCGTCACGGAAAGCAACGCTTCGTCGAGACGTGCGACTTCGTCACCACCCCCGGCTACCTCACCGGCCCGGGGGCCCGGGAGCGGGCGGGCCTGCCGGCCGGCAGCGGGCCCTACCGCGTGGTCTCCAACCTCGGGGTCATGGGCTACGACGAGGACACCAAGGAGATGACGCTCCTCTCCGTGAACCCTGGGGTCACGGTGGAACAGGTGCTCGACGAGACCGGCTTCCCCATGCGGGTGGCCCCCCGGGTGGACGCCAATCCTCCACCCACGGCCGAGGAGCTCCGCATCCTGCGCGAGCAGATCGACCCCGACCGGCTCTACATCTAGCGAGGCTGCCATGGAACCCTTGGTCCTCATGGGGGACGAGGCGCTCGCCCAGGGCGCGCTGGACGCCGGCATCGCAGGCGCCTTCGGCTACCCCGGCACGCCGTCCACCGAGATCTTCGAGTACGTCCAGGCGTACCGGGACCGTCCGGTCTACGCCCGGTGGTCCGCCAACGAGAAGACCGCCCTGGAGGAGGCGCTCGGCATGTCGTTCGCCGGGGCCCGCGCGCTGGTGTCCATGAAGCACGTGGGCTTGAACGTGGCGGCCGATCCCTTCATGAACGCCGCCATCACCGGCGCCAACGGCGGGCTGTTGATCGCCGTGGCCGACGATCCGGGCATGCACTCGTCGCAGAACGAGCAGGACTCCCGCTACTACGCGGCGTTCGGCCACGTCCCCTGCCTGGAGCCCGCCACCCAGCAGGAGGCGTACGAGATGGGGTACGCCGGCCTGGACCTGTCCGAGCGCCTCGGCCTGCCCGTCATGGTGCGGCTGGTCACGCGCCTCGCGCACAGCCGGGCGCCCGTGGTGCCGAAACCCGCGGTCGTGCCGCCGCGCCGGCCGGTGGTGTCGGATCCCACCCGCTACACCCTCCTGCCGGTCAACGCCCGCCGCCACTGGGCGGCGCTCGCCGCGCGCTGGCCCCTCGTGGCGGCCGCGATGGCCGAGCTGCCGTGGAACGAGCTGCGTCTCGCCGGCCGCCGGCTGGGCGTGGTGGCCTCGGGGATCGCGCACAACTACGTCATGGAGAACCTCGAAGGGGAGGAGGATCTCCCCTCGGTGCTCAAGGTGGGCGCCTGGCCAGCGCCCCGGGACCTGCTCTCCCGCCTGTTCGACCACGTGGACGAGGTGCTCGTGGTGGAGGACGGCTACCCCTTCCTGGAGGAGGCGCTCCTCGGCGCCCTCGGGCACACGCCCAAGCCCGTCCACGGCCGGCTCGACGGCCGGTTGCCCCGCACCGGGGAGCTCCATCCCACGAACGTGCGGGCGGCGCTGGGCCTGCCCGTACGCCCCACGCTCACCGCCCCGCTCTCGGATCTCTCGGGCCGGCCCCCCGCGCTCTGCCCGGGCTGCCCGCACGCCGACACCTACCTGGCGCTCAACGCCGCCATGGCCACCCACCCCGAGGGGCGCGTGTTCTCGGACATCGGCTGCTACACGCTGGGCGCGCTGCCGCCCTTCCGGGCCATCCACACCTGCGTGGACATGGGCGCCAGCGTCTCCATGGCGCTCGGCGCGGCCCAGGCGGGCGTGCACCCCTCGGTCGCGGTCATCGGCGACTCCACCTTCGGCCACTCGGGCATGACCCCGTTGCTCGACGCGGTCCGGGCCGACGCCCCCATGCTCGTGATCATCCTCGACAACGCCACCGTGGCCATGACCGGCCAGCAGGAGACCGCCTGCTCGGGCGAGCGTCTCCTCTCCATCCTCCGGGGGCTGGGGGTGGATCCCGCGCACCTGCGCGTGGTGAATCCGCTTCGGAAGCACCACGAGGAAAACGTCCGGATCCTGTGCGAGGAGATCGCCCATCCGGGGCTGTCGGTCGTCGTGCCCACCCGGGCCTGCATCCAGATCCGCAAGTAGGAGCGCCCCATGGATCTCAACCTCATCCTCGCGGGCGTGGGCGGGCAGGGCATCCTGTCCATCGCATGGGTCCTCGACGCCGCGGCCACGGCCGAGGGCTTCCGGTTCAAGCAGGCCGAGGTGCACGGCATGGCCCAGCGGGGCGGCGCCGTGCAGTCCCACCTGCGCTTGAGCCGCGATCCCATCTGGAGCGACCTCATCCCGGACGGCGCCGTGGACGTGGTCCTCTCGGTCGAGCCGCTCGAGGCGCTGCGCTACGTCCACGCGCTGCGGCCGGGCGGCACGGTGATCGCCTCCCAGAACCCGTATGTCAACATCCCGGACTACCCGGACCTCGAACCGCTCCTCGACCGGATCGCCGCCCTGCCGGACCACGTCCTCATCGACGCCGCCAGGCTCGCCCGGGCCGCGGGGAACGTGCGCGCCGAGAACATGGTCCTGCTCGGCGCGGCCTCCACGCTCCTGCCCTTCGCCGAGGCCACCCTGCTCGACCAGGTGGCCGCCCTCTTCGCGGCCAAGGGCGAGACACTGGTGCGCGTGAACCAGGACGCCTTCCGGTTCGGCAAACAGATGGCTGCCTTCTACCGGGTGGGCCTGGTCGAGGGGATCGCCCCTGCAGAGCTGCGGCGCCGCTGCGCCGAGCAGGATCCCCGGACGCTGGCTCCGGCGTAGCGGCGTGCTCCGGGGAGGGGCGCCGCGGCAGCAAGTCTGGGGGTAGTCAGTTACCCCGACAGTTACTGCCTTGATCGAGGTAGTAACTCCAAGGGTAAGACCACACCCAACGAGTTACTACCTCCAGAGAGGAAATAACTCCATGGGTAAGTCTTTACCCCCCGAGTTTTTACCGCTGGAGTCTCCATGACCGCGTGGCACCACCTCACACTCGCCTCCGAGGAACGCGCCCCCCTGTTCCCGGGCGACGCGCGGCGCCTCGCCGCCGTCCGCGCGCTGGCCCGCACGGCCGGGGACCGCCTCGCGCTCTTCTTCGTGGCTGACGACCACGTCCACGTCGTGGCCCATGCGCCCGACGGCGCGGTGGGCCGCCTCGCCCACGACCTCCTCCTCGCGCTCCGTGCGGTGGCCGAGGCCGAGGTGCAGCCGGCCCGTGCGAGGCCCGTGGCCGGCCGCGACCATATGCGCACGCTCCTCGACTACGTGCTCACCCAGACCGCGCACCATGGCATACCCGTCCACCCGGCCCTCTGGGCCGGGTCGTGCCTGCCCGACCTCCTTGGCGCCCGCGCGATCCTGGGGCTCGACATGCAGCTATGCGAAGCGCTCCCGCGCGTGGGCGAGGCCGTCATCCTGGATGCCGTGGGCCTCGGACGCGAGCCTTTGGTTCCCGCTGGCGACGTCGCCCTGCGCATGCTGGGACCGGCTCGGCTCGCGGCGGCCGCAGCCCGGTCATCGGGCGTCGTCCTCAAGGGCCGCGAGGCCCCGGTGGTGGCAGCCCGTGCGGCGGCCGCGCACCTCGCGCGCGAAGCCGGGCTCCCCCCCGCGCTGACGGCCGAGGCCCTGGGCGTCACGCCCCGCGGCGAGCGCTACCTCGCCGGGCGCCCCGTCCCGGCGTCCCTCCTCCTCGCCGTCCGGCGGCGCGTGGCCCTCGACGAGCGCGTAGCCGCCCACCCTCCGTTCCTCGCAGCCGAAGCCCCTCCGTCCTACGGGCGCCCGTTGCTCGACGAGCCGGTGTAGGCGAGACGCTTGCTCCCTCAGCGCCCCTGCGCCTCCTTGCGCCGGGCGCGGGCCGCCACCTCGGGGGCCTCCTTGATGGCGGTGCCGAGCAGCTCCACGCCCTTGCGCAGGAGCTGGCCGGTGTTGAAGCGGTACTCCGTGGCGGGGCTCCCCACCTCCAAAAAGCCCCGCTCGTCGGACGGCACCGCGCCCCAGTTGTGGAACAGGCGGCCCCACTCGCTCTGCATGGCCTCGTACACCCGCGGGTTGCCGAACCGGGGGTACCAGTAGAGGTCGTGGTACGACACCGAAGCGACGTAGGACCACGGTGCCAGCCAGGTCTTCAAGGACCACTCGAGCGGGCCCTTCAAGGGGCCCCAGTAGATGCGGTGCTGCTGGCGGGCCGCGAAGGTCATGTCCTTGAAAGGACCGTCGAAGTTCCAGTTTTCCGATGCGGCGCTTTCGTCGCCCACGATCTCGATCTGGGACGGGTCCCCCACGCCCAGGCCCGCCTCGTGGGCCAGGCGCACGTACTTCAGGTCCTTCATCGGGTCGAAGCCCATGAGCTTCGCCGCGACCGCGTCGATGGCGACCTGGTCCGCGGAGGCGAGGAGCACGTTCTTCACGTGGGGCACCATGCAGCGGGGCCCGGGGCCGTCGCCGGCGAAGGTGCCGTCCATGACCGCGAAGATGCCGCGGTGGATGCGCTGCTGGATCCGGAGGAGGTCCACGAGCGTCTCGTGGATGACCGGGTGGGTCCAGTGGCGCCGCTCGTTGAGCAGGCCGCCGAAGGCGTTCTTCATGGCCCCCGTGGTGGTGGTGAAGACGTGGGTCTTGACCGTGGGCAGGTGGATGATGTTCTCGCCGATGAAGCGCTTCGGAATGGAGAACCCTTCGGGGTACACGTCGTTGAGCACCAGGAAGCGGTCGGCCACGTCGCCCACCGCCTCGCGTACCGGGATCCACTCCTCGCCCTCGTACAGGTGGACGTTTCGCAGCCCGTGCGCCTCGACCACGTCGATCTGCTTGTTCTCGCGCTCGCCGAAGTGCGCGTCGATCACCACCGTGCGGTTGTGGCAGGCGTGGATCAGCGCCGGGTCGTACCCGTCGGCCTTCATGGCACGGATGACGCCGTCGAGCTGCCAGGGCGTGGTGGAGGCCGCCGGGAAGAAGTGGTGCCAGGAGATGTTGACCTTGAGCGCGGTGTCGGCGTCCTTGGCCACCACGTCCTGGTACCCGGCCAGGTTCATGAGGCGGTGCGTGTCCTCGAGCACCGTGCGGGGCGAGGTACGCAGCACGGCCACCACGCCACGGGTCTTGGGAGCCTTCTTCTTCGTGCGAGGCATGAGGTCCTCCTCTTCGGAACGTTGTTCCGGAACCCGCAGGGTAGCCCGGCCCCAGCGGGCCTGCGACAGCTATGGCGATCCGTCGGGACGGAACCGGGCGCGCCAGGTCCGGGTGCGGCGGCTGCTGTGCGCGAGGGCCCGGTACAGCTCCCCCCGGAACACCATGACCACGTGGACGCCGCCCACCAGCAGCAGCGCCTCCACGAGGCCTCCCAGGAACCCCGGCGCGGCCCCGAGGGCCTGGGCCGCCTGCACGAACCCGAAGAAGGGCCCGAACAGCGCGGCATGGCTCTGGAGGGACAGGTGGGGCGCGAGCAGCCACAGGCCCGCCCCGAGCACCACCTGGGGCAGGTACCACTCCACCCAGTTGTCGAGCACGAACCGGCCCGCGTCCACCAGGAGCGCCAGGGATCGGCTGGACCCCTGGTAGACCACCTCGGGCGCGGGATTGAAGGCGATCCAGGCTGCGAAGATCGCGACCGTGACCACGATGTCGGATCGGGTCAGGCCCAGGATCAAGGTCGCCACCCAGAACACGAACAGCACCGAGATGACGTCCCAGAAGTGCTGTCCGAAGGCATCCTTCACGTCGACGAGCCGGACCTTCCGGCGGTGGAGCACGCCTACGCCGAGGAGCGAGAGGTAGGCCCCGGCGACCAGCGCGGCTGCCATGCCGTACAGGAAGCCGCCCGCGATGCCCAGGCGCCCGGAGAATGCGCCCACTCCGCCGAGGAGGGCCGACAGGACGAGCAACGCGACGAAGGCCCACCCGGTGCGGCCGAGCGTACGGACCGCCTCCCTGGCTGCATCCCACCAGATGCGCAGCGTGCCAGCGATCATGACCCGACTCCTGGATGGGGCGGGCCCAGCATAGCCCGGCTCGCGACAGCGGGGGGCTAGGCAGGCAGCTCGCAGTCGGGCGAGAGCACGAGATCGAGCGCCTCTTCGGTGGACAGGAGCGTGATGGTGTCCTCGCCGATCCCCGAGACCACCATCCAGCCCAGGTGGAGGTCGAAGGTGTTCATCCACCACCCCATCCGGACATCCTCGATCCACGGCAGGTACAGGAGCGCGGTGAAGCGGTCCTCGTAGCAGGCGAAGCCGTGAATCGTGTCCTCGTGGTCGTACATCCCGTTGCGGTTGACGTGCTGGTACGCGAGGGGGATCTCCAGGGCCATCTCGACGCCCAGCTTCGGGTAGACCAGGAGGTGGTCCTCGGGCGGCGGCTCCTCGATGAGCGCGCTCCAGGTGCCGTCCGCCTCGATGCCGTTCGTGGCGTCGAAGACGTGCTCGCCCGACCCGCTCTTCAGGTACGTCATGGAGACCACCGCAACGCCGCGCTGCATCTTCGAGTCGCCGGCCCACGTGCCTCCGATGCGCACGTTCGTGACGGCGCTGTCGGGCCAGTAGGCGGCCTCGATGGGGATGGCGTCGATGGAGAGGAGCAGGGGTGCGGTTTCCGTGAGGAGAGCCGCGTTCCAGCCCTCCTCGAAGCCGGCCAGGACCAGCTCCGAGGGGAGCGGGGGCTCGAGGTAGAACACGGTGGCCTCGCTCACCCCGACCACGATCTCGCCCGACGCGATCCCGTCGTGGTTCTCGTCGAGGTGGAGGGCAGCGTTGAAGAACGCGCCCATGAGGCCGGGGAAGCCGCTGGGGTCGATCTCTTCCAGCCAGCCCGCGGACAGGCTGGCCGGGACCTCGAGGGCCATCGGGTTCTCGGTGACCCCGACGGAGGCGAGGGTCGAGCCCACCACGCCCGACTCGGCCCGGAACTCGTAGAGAGAGAGCGTGGCGCCGTCCCACGGCCCCGCGATCTCGAACCCGAGGGGCACGAGATCGACGTCGGCGTCGGTGTCGGCGTCGGTGTCGGCGTCGGTGTCGGCGTCGGTGTCGGCGTCGGTGTCGGTGTCGGCGTCGGTGTCGGTGTCGGCGTCGGTGTCGGC
>JAFGLY010000069.1 GCA_016927815.1 Deltaproteobacteria bacterium
CCCCCCCCCCCCCCCCCCCCGCGGGGGGGGGGGGGGGGGGGGGGGGGGGGGACCTTCAGTCCCCCTTCCAGCTTCCCCCTGACCAAGAGGGCTGCACCCTCCTGGACCTCCCCCTCGAACCCACCAAGGAGATCCCTACGGAGCTTCCCCGAGACCTTCGTACACCCCTTGACGGGGCGCTCCAGCCCTCTCCGCCCTGCAGCCTCCTTACAGCCTACAGCCTGCTACGTCGGGGTCTCGTACTTGCTGTAGTCGGGCTTCTCCTTCTTCCGGCGCAGGAGCAGCACGACGACGAGGAGGAGGAGGATGCCGACGCCCGCGATCGGACCCCAGAACATCGGGCTGGACTGGCGATACTTGACGATGTACTCGACGTACTTGGCGATGCCCACGGGCTGCACACCACCCTCGGGCCCGGTGAACTTCATGTCCGTGAGCGTGGCCTTCATGGCCGCTTCGAGCGGCTCGCCCCGATCCTTGGCCGCAAGCCCCCACCCCAACAGGATGCCCTTGTTGAAGGGTGCGATGGCTACGAGCAGCTGGTCGTTGGGCGCAGGCGTGCGGTAGAAGAACCCGAGGCGATCGCCGACCAGGATCTTCTCGGCATGGGGGGTTTCGGTCTTCTTGGCGAAGAACCGATCGTAGACGGCGGCTTCGACGCCGTCCCAGGAGTGCTCGTCCACCTTGTCGAGGTAGAGGCCGCTCTGGCAGAACATCATCAGGTCCGGATCGGCATTCGGGAGCGGGTGGATGGCGACGAAGCACTTGTCCGGGTTGACCTGATCGTGGCCCAGCTTGGCGATCCGGTTCACGACGAGGGGCATCTCGGCCGGGGTCGGGCGGCGCCACGTCGCGGGCAGGGTGGTGGCGTACTGGGCCTTCTCCACCGCGACCGGGCCCCGGTACTCGTCGAGCGGATCGGCGTCGCGTTCCATGGCGATGTGCTCGACCAGGTACTCGAGCGCGTCCTCGGCGACCTGGACGTTCCGCAGGTTGGAGATGAGCGCGATGTGGATCGTCTTGGCGCAGGCCGGAATCGCCACCGACTGCCACAGGCCGTCGGGCCCGGTCGGGCTGAACTTGAACGAGAGGTCCACGCGATCCACCGTCCGGCCGGCGACGGTGACGACCTCCGTGCGCTCCGGCTTGACGTCGACCGCCTTGACCTCCTCGAGCGTCTTGGTGTGCAGCTTCACCCAGCCGTCGGCCGCCTCCTGCGAGGGATCGACCTGGTAGGGGGTGAAGGACAGGTTCATCTGGATGCCGCCGTCCTTGGTCTTCGCCCGGAAGTCCCAGTCCGACCAGCGAGACATCTCCCACCCGGGCGGCAGGTTGACGGTGGCCTGCACGTCCTTCATGTAGAAGGGCTCGGCCGCCGCGGGGGCGGCGAGTGCCGTACCCGTCGTGGCGCAGGCGAACAGGAGGGAGGCCAGGATCGTCTTCGTGGCGTACATGTTCGTACCACCTGGAGTTGGGGTTCCATCGCCAAGGCGATCAGACGTATCTCGTGAGGACGTCCGGACCGCCGTCCACACCGTTTCCTCACAAACGCCTTGCGAAGAGGCGCGGGTCAACAGGCGGGTCGCTCCGGACACGGATAGGATGGGGCCCGAGTCCACTCGTGGCCTGAACGTTTCCCTGGAGGTCCCATGTTCCGTCGCATGCTCTTCGTCACCCTGCTCCTCGGTGTGCCCTCCGCGTTCGCGGATGGACTCGGTGTGTCCCCCGGCATGGGAGTGTCGAGCCACGCCCACGCCTCCATGGCGGGTTCCGTCAGCCACCACGCGGTCCTGGCCGGCAGCGTGAAGCCTCTCTTCAAGGCGCTCCTGTTCGGCCGCAACGCGCGGTACGATCGGCCTCGCGAGGAAGGCGAGATCACCTTCTAGGACACGAGGCGCGGTCCGTCCGCCCGAACCGGGTCCATGGGCCGTCGGATCCGTGCCCGTTCTCTACCCTGCCGTCGTCTCGTCCAGCGGCGCGACTCCCGGAATGCCCGCGAGCATCCGGCCCGCATCGGCGATGAGGGCGCGCGTGCGCTCCGGCCCGGAGCGGCTCTCGGCCATCACCACCAACGAGGGCCGGTTGGACGAGGCACGGACCAGGAGCCACGATCCGTCGGCGCACTCGGCCCGGCCTCCGTTGAGGGTGAGCACCCGGATCACCGGGACCCCGGCGAGCGACCCCCCCGTGGCCGCGAGGGCCTCGAACCCTCGCACGATCTGCTCCACGACCTCGTACTTGCGTGCGTCGTCCACGTGGGGTTGGTAGTTGGGCGACGGGTAGGTGACGGGCAGATCGTTGGCGAGGTCCTTCAGGGTCCGGCCGCCGGCGTCCAGCATGCGCAGGAGCAGCAACGCGGACAGCAGGCCGTCGTCGTAGCCCCGTCCGTAGGGCGGCCGGAAGAAGAAGTGCCCGCTGCGCTCGAACCCCAGGTGGGCGTTCTCCCGTTCCACCGCCCGCTTGATGTACGAGTGTCCGGTCTTCTCCCAGGTGACGCGGCCCGGAAGGACCTGGGGATCGGCCACGAGGCCGGTGCACTTGACATCCACGACGAACCGGGGATCCGGGACGTCGGCGGCGACCCATCGAGCCAGGAGGAGGCCGACCTTGTCGGCGTAGAGCGTGCGAGCGTCCTCGTCGACCACGCCGATCCGGTCTCCGTCCCCGTCCAGGCCCAGGCCGAGGGCCTCCCCGGCTTCCGCCACGGCCTCGCACAGCGCGCGGAGGAACGACTCCGACTCGGGGTTGGGATTCCCGTGCGGAAAGGTCCAGTCCAGATCGGTGTGAAGCGGGATCACCTCGCAGCCGACGCCCTCGAGCACCTCCTCGGACACCGGTCCGGCGGTTCCGTGACCGGTCGCGAGCACGACCTTCCGGGGGGTCTTCAGGCGACCGCCGGACAGGAGGTCCTCGACGTAGGCTCGCTTCACCCCGGAAACCGTTCGGTAGCCCCCCCCCGTGCGCTCGCGCACCTTGCCCTCCAGCGCGAGGCACCGAAGCCGATCCATCTCTTCGGGTCCCAGCGTGCGGGCGAGGCCGTGTCCCATCTTGACGCCGGTCCATCCGTTCTCGTTGTGGCTCGCCGTCACCTGGGCCAACGCCGGGATCCCGAGATGGAACTGGGCGAAGTAGGCCATGGGCGTGGTGGCCAGCCCGATGTCGGCCACCTCTAGGCCTGCACCCACCAGGCCGAGCCCCACCGCGTGGGCGCACGGCTGCGAGTAGGATCGGTAGTCGTGGCCGAGGACCACCTGGCGAACGCCCGGATCCAGCTCCCGCAGAAGGGTGCCGAACGCGCGCCCCAAGCACACCAGGCCCGCCAGGTTCACGTCCCGATCCACGATCCAGCGGGCGTCGTACTCCCTGAAGCCGCTCGCGTGGAGCAACGGCTCCTCGATGGATCGAGCGCTCCCGACGGGGTTTCGCTCCTGGAACCGGAGGTGGGTCATGCAACGTCTCGGCCGAATGCCTAACCTGAGAACGCAGGTCCCGGCTCCGGCGGCGCTCCCGACTCCGGCAACGCATCCGGCACGGGGGCGAGGTCCGGCCGCGGAGCGAGGGCCCCGACCCGCGGACCCTGCTCCCGTGGAAGGAGCACCTGGATGCCGGCCACGGGCCAGCGGGTGTACTCCCGGAGGTGCTCGAGATACCAGACCAGCGAGTCGTCCCGGACGTTGTGCGTGCTCATGCGCGTCGCATGACGCATCGTCGGCGTCTGCCCTGGAATCGTGAGGCTCACGTGGGTCACCACGACGGGCAGGTGGGCGACGGGTGTCCGGACCGTCACCACGATGGCCCCCGGCGGGATGCGCAGTACCGCAGCCAGGGCAGCCTCCAGCGGGAGGACCGGCAGGCGGAACTTGCCCGTGGGGAACCGCTCGTCGGGAAGGGCGAGCAGGGGGCGGCGGCGCCAGCGGCGCCAGACCGAAGGCGACACGTCCTTCTCGTGCACGACGGCCCCGCCCAAGGCCTCGGTCACGTCTTCCAAGAGGCCGTTCTCGATGTTCCTGGGTACCCACTCCCACTCGAAGAAGTGGTTCCGGCTCTGGTAGTCGGGCTGGGCGTTCCGGAAGCGGAGCGCGGTCCGGTAGGTGCCCGCTTCGGCCGGATCCGGCGCGAGCGCCAGGGCGAGCACCTCCTCCACGAACGTGAGGCAGTCGAAGGCGTCGTAGCGTGCGGGAGGATCCGGATCCGGAGCCCGTCCCTCGCCCGTGGGCCCGTCCAGGTACGGTAGCCGAAGGAAGGGCGTGCTCACCGCAGCCACCCGATCGCCGAGCGGCAGGTCCCGGGTCGTTCGGGCAACCTCGACCACCTCGGGAGGCACGGCACCTGTGTCGAAGAGCCCCGAGGGCGCCGCGGGCGCGATGTCTCCGATCCCGAGGGGAAGCCCGTCCGACCCGTTGGACGGCGCTTCCGGTTCTGCGCCCGCCAACACGGCCAGGGCCGCCAGGCAGACCAGGCCCGCCAGGCCTTGAGTCACAGGCCCAGGCGCTTCTGGAAACCGGCGACGCGGGTGAGCATGCCGTCCAGGCGAGGACCGTCCATGCGTTCGGCCGCCAGGGTGAGGGATCGCTCCACCAGATCCTGCAAGGCACCGTTGAGCATGCGTCGCTGCTCCACGTCCGGCCGTTTCTCGAGGTTCCGGGTGAGCGTGTCGATGTCCAGGGAGCCGTCCCGCTGAACCGTGACGCCGCGGAACAGGCCCAGGTACCTCATGGGTGCAGCCTGGAGCAGCGACAGGATCCGGACCCAGCCGGCGCCCGGACCCTCGATCTCCTGGAACTCCGAGGCCAACACGCGTAGTACCTCGTTGGTGACCTCGGCCTTCCGCCAGGCCTCCTCCCGGGAGAGCGTGGGCCCGCCGATGGCCAGCGTCACGACGCCGAACCGGTGAGCTCCGGCCGTCTCGCCGTCCTCCATCTCGAGAAGGATGTCGGCCTCCGGATCAAGCGACCGCTCCACGGTTCCATCCTCGAGATCCACGTAGTCCAGAAGGTGCTTTTCGACGACGAACTCCCCCAACCCGGCCGGTTTCTCCGGATCGATGCAGAAGCGCTCCTCCACGCTCGCCTCGACCAGAGAAGGATCGGGTGCGGCCGGCACCTCGTCCACGATGGGGACCTTCTCCGCCGCCAGGACCCCGAGGTCCACCAGGTCGCGAAGCCGGGCGGCGGTGGCGATCGGTGGTTCCGGGCTGGACTCCAGGACCTCCCGCACGCAGGCCCCGTCCTCGACCAGTGCAACGAGCCCGGCATCCTCACGTCTTGCGGGCGTCGGGCCCCGGATCAGCCTCCAGGCGTCGCCCTCCTCTACGAACACTCGCGCACGCTCCGCGAGGGCACGTGCGCGGAGCAGGACGACCGACGGATCGGAGCCGAGCCTGGGCACACCGTCCCCCGGGAGGCCCTCGTATCGGGCGACGGCCCTCGCCAGGAGGAAGCAGGCGAGGTTCTCCTCGAAGCGGGCGGTGTAGGACGCGAGGATGGATTCGTACGGGACGCTGCCCGCGAGCAACTCCGACAGGGTGCCCCCCTCGGTCAGAGCCGCCTTGAGCCCCGCCACCCGATCCGGGTCGAGGAGGCCGGTGTGGACCATGCGGTGGAGGATGTCGCCGGCGTCGTGCTCCGAGGTGGCGGCCAGGACCTGGCCGCAGGCGACGTGCACGCGTACCGGGGCCCCCACGAGGTCTACCGACAACACGCCGGTGGACCCGGCGGCAAGGTGCTTCAGCAGGGCGTCGAAGGGAGCGCTGGGCTGCATGCCCGTCCCGGGGTGGTGGGCGAATCCGCTCCATCCCCGCTATCGGATCCGGCGGTTCGGGTCCAAGCGGACACCGCGTCCCAAAGGCGCCTATGGAGACCGGACGACCCGAAGGGCTGCATCCACCTGGAGATCGGGCGGTGGTGCAGGGGGAGGCAGGAGGACGGGGCCCGAGAAGGCCTGGACCCGTACGTCGGGCACGACACCCACGTGGCTCCAGGTGCTGCCGTCCGGCAGGACGAGGCGCGCGGCCGGCACCTGCACCCACCGGGTCCGGTCGATCCTCACCCAGTCGGGCACGACATCCACGCCCGCGGTGGGCATGCCGACGAACACCGCGCCCGCGTCCGTCCGCTGGACTGCCGCGGCGAAGAGCTCCGCCACTCCCTCGGTGCCTCCGTTCACCAGGATGACGAGGCGCCGCGTCCAGCGGGTCGCCGGAGGCACCTGCAGGGTGTCGCGCACCTGGCCCGGGCCGATTCGTACTGCTGCCACCGGTTCGTCACCGGACAGGAACGGAGCTGCGGCCGCCGCGGCTTCCTCGGGCCGGCCGTCCCGGGTGTCCCTGAGGTCGAGGACCAGCGCCTCCCGATCCGCCACCTGCCCGAGGCTGGCCTGCAGGGAGCGGGCTGCTCCGCGCCCGAAGTGGTGGATGCGGAGAATGCGGTAGTCCGACCCGCGGGTCACGGTGACGGCGGGGGTGGTGTACGTCCGCGGTTCGAGCGATACCTCGAGCAGCGTCCCGTCCACGGCAACGACCTGCAACTTGAGGGCCCGTCCGGCTCGGGGATCGAGCAGCCGCCGGACCGCCGCGGGGTCCAGTCCCTGCACGTCGACGTCGTCCACGCCGACCACGACGTCGCCCACATCGATCCCGGCCTCCTCGGCGGGCGTGCCGGGGAAGACCTCCAGGACCCGGGCGCCGTAGCCCCTTGCCAGCAGCACCTCGAGGCCCACCCCGAACCGTTCGCCGCGTGCCTCCGCCCGGGCCCGCTCGACCTCGCCGGACGAGAGGATCCGGACCGCGCCCGAGGGATCCCGCTGCTCGAGCCAGGACGTGACGCCCTCCAAAGCCACGGTCCGCAGGGTGCCCACGTCCAGGCCGTCCGCGTGGACCTCCGCCACCCGGTCCAGGACAGCATCCACGGAGGGTGGTGGATCGGCCCCGAGCGCGAGGCCGTGCAGACAGAGGACCAGAAGCACAGACACCACGGAAGGACTCCTCGAAACCGTTCAACACGGCCAGGGCGGACGGCCTTCCGCCGACCTGGCAGCCTGCACCCCACAGCCTACAGCCTGAATGCTGCGGACTACAGTCTACAGTCTACAGCCTACAGCCTACCTAGTACCGATGCCGGACGGGTGTGTGGGAGGCCGGTGCGAGGCCGTACCCGGGCGTCATCGGTCCCTGGGCCTGGATCGGAAGCGGTGGGGTCGGCTCCTCTCCCCGCACGAGGTGCAGCCCAACGGCCAGGGTCAGGAGGGCCAGGAGCAGTGCGACCGTCCACCTCGAGAGCGTCACGGGCGAAGACCACCAGGCCTTCCAGCGGGCGGTCCGGGGCAGCGGGCGGCGGGCGGCCTCCTCGAGGGCCCGGTCCATCGACCCCCAGAACGACTGGGGTCGGACCGGCATCGGCACGGAGGGGCCGAGGGACTGCCGGCCGAGCACGAGCACGAGCCGGCGACAGGCCTCGCACGTTTCCAGATGCGCGGCCACCTCTCGGGCTTCGATCTCGGACAACTGCCCGTCCAGGAAGGGCGCGATGCGATCGCGCACCTCGCCGCAGGTCATCCGATCGCTCCACTGCCCTCCAGCACCTCGAGCACCACCGGGTGATCGGTCCCGAGGACCGCGCCCAGTCGGGCACGCGCACGGGAGAGGCGAGACATCACCGTACCGAGACGGATGCCCAGGACTTCGGCAATCTCGTTGTAGGACAGGTCGTCGTAGTACCGCAGAAGCAGGATCTCGCGGTGATCCCTCGAGAGATCCTCCATGCGGGCGAGCACCTCGTCCCGGCGCTCCCCGTCGCAGACCCGGTCGTCCTGCCCCGCGGGCATCTCGTCGCGCCGGCCCAGGCTCTCGAGAATGCCTCCCCGGCGGCGGCGATCCCGCACGATGTTGTAGCAGAGGTTGGAGGTGACGCGGAACAGCCAGGCCTTGATGTGGAAGTCCTCATCGAAGAGGCGCGCCTCGCGCATGGCCTTGATGAAGACCTCCTGCACCACGTCGTACGCCTCCTGCCCGTCCTTGACGATGTAGAGGGCGTGCTGGAACAGGCGGTCCCGGTAGGCGCGCACGACCCCCTCGAGGGCGGCGCGACGGTCGCGGCGCGCCAGTTCCTTGAGGGTCGCCTCGGCGGACACGGCCGAAGTCGGAGAGCGCTGGAGGGTGGAAGGGTTCATGGTGGGATCCGCGGTCGCTTGCCCGACGGCCCGGGCTCGCAGCGGCGTTCGATGGAACCGACACCGGAGGGAGGCGATCCGTTCCCGCGAGCACGCCAGGGGTTCACCGGGCACGACGCAGGAGGCCCCCCATCGTATTCACGAGTGGCCTGCATCGTCATCTCCTCTTGACGGCGGGGGAGCCGGCGCGAAAGGATCAGGACGAGAGGTCGAGCAGGAACGTTGGAGAAGACGCAGCGCAGTGGAGGCCGACATGGAACCCCGTGAAACCGGAGAACAGCCCGCTACGGCGGACTCGATGGAGGTCCGCGAACTCGTGGAGCTCATCGTGAAGGCCCTGGTGGACTTCCCCGAACAGGTTCACTGCCACGAGGTGGAAGGGAGCCACTCCTGCGTCCTGGAACTCGAGGTCGCCAAGGAGGACGTGGGCAAGGTCATCGGCAAGCACGGCGTCCACGCCGACGCCATCCGACGGCTCGTCAACGCCATCGGAGGCAAGAAGAAGAAGCGCTACGTCCTCGAGATCCTCGAGGACCTGTAGCCTCCCCCGAGGACGCCGCCCTACTCGGCGCCGTCCTCCTCGCTGTCCTCCTCGGTGGGCGCCACGTGGACGCCCGCGCCTTTCGTCATCCGCGTGGCGGTCCAGGACGCCAGATCCGCGCAATCCTCCAGCGAGGCCCGGTAGCGCTCCACGTCCTCCGCCGACACGCGGCCGTCCGCCAGGTGACGGTCGAGGGTCCGCGTGTCGAACGTGGCTTCTTCGATGGGTTCCTTGTGGGTCATGCGATCTCCACTGCGGAAAGGACCGGGGATGCGGGGCAGCCGTCTCCGGCACGGAATCAGAGGCCGGCCTCCGGAGGCAGTTCGTCCTCGGAAGCCAGGGGAACATGGGCCGGCTCGGGTCGCCAGGCCTCCTCCGCGTTCTCGTCGTAGGCCGCGAGATCGGGCAGGATGCGACCCGCGGCGATCTCTCGGAGAGCCGTCACGACTTCCTTGTTGTCCCGGTAGTCATCGATGAGCGCCTGCTCTCCCTTGAGGAGCTGCTTGGTCCGCTCTGCGGCCAGCAGGACGAGGAAGAACCGGTTGGGGACGTGCGAGAGGCAGTCCTCCACGGTGATGCGTGCCATCGTCGGCTCCAGGTTCCGAGGTGCCCCACGATGTAGCGGCGGAATCCTCGAACGTCAAGCGGGGTTCGTCGCGCCGTGGGATGTTCCGAGGGGTCGCGACGTCATGGGCCCGGCGGCCTTGACGCCCCTCCTCCGGTGCCTAGTGTTGCGCGCGCAGCGGGTAGGGCTCGCGTCCACCCGCCCGACATGCTCAACCGGAGGTCCCATGAAGATCCGTCCCCTGAACGACCGTGTGATCATCCAGCGCCTCGAGGAGCTTTCCAGGACACCGGGAGGCCTGTTCCTGCCGGACTCCGCCAAGGAGAAGCCGGTGGAGGGCCGCGTCCTGGAAGTCGGTGGCGGTGCAGTCGGTGACGACGGCAAGGTGGTCCCCCTCCAGGTCAAGGCCGGCGACCGTGTGGTCTTCGCCAAGTACGCCGGCACCGAGGTCAAGCTCGGCGGGGAGGAGTACCTCATCCTCCGCGAGGCCGACATCCTCGGAATCGTCGAGTAACCCTTCCACCCCATCGGCCGGGCCCCCAGGGGCCGGACCCGCGGGATCCTTCCCGCTGCCACTCAAGGAGCTGAATCCATGACCGCGAAGCAGATTCTCTTCGAGTCCGAGGCTCGGAACAAGATCCTCACCGGCGTCGACATGCTCGCCGATGCCGTCAAGGTGACCCTCGGCCCCAAGGGCCGGAACGTCGTGATCGAGAAGTCCTGGGGCGCCCCCGTCGTGACCAAGGACGGCGTCACGGTCGCGAAGGAGATCGAACTCGAGGACAAGTTCGTGAACATGGGTGCCCAGATGGTCAAGGAGGTCGCCTCCAAGACCTCGGACGCCGCTGGTGACGGCACCACCACCGCAACCGTCATCGCCCAGTCGCTCTACCGCACCGGCTTGAAGCTGGTCGCCGCCGGCCACAACCCCATGGAGCTCAAGCGCGGCATCGAGGCCGCGGTGCAGGCCGTGGTGGGGGATCTCAAGGCGGCCTCCCAGACCGTGAAGGACAACAAGGAGATCGCCCAGGTCGGCACCGTGTCGGCCAACGGGGACCGATCCATCGGCGACATCATCGCCAAGGCCATGGACACCGTCGGCAAGAAGGGCGTCATCACGGTCGAGGAGAACAAGGGCATCGAGACCGAGCTCAAGACCGTGGACGGCATGCAGTTCGACCGCGGATACCTCTCCGCCTACTTCGTCACCGACGCCGACCGCATGGAGACCGTCCTCGAGGAGCCCTACATCCTCATCCACGAGAAGAAGCTCTCCACCATGCGCGAGCTGCTCAAGCTGCTCGACAAGGTCGTGCAGACCGGCAAGCCGGTGCTCATCATCGCCGAGGACGTCGAGGGCGAAGCCCTGGCCACGCTCGTGGTGAACAAGCTCCGCGGGATCCTCAACGCCGCGGCCGTCAAGGCGCCGGGGTTCGGGGACCGCCGAAAGGCCATGCTCGAGGACATCGCGGTCCTCACCGGCGGCCGGCTCATCGCCGAGGAGCTCGGCATCAAGCTGGAGAACATCGGGCTCGAGGACCTCGGCCGGGCCAAGCGCGTCATCCTCACGAAGGAGAACACCACCATCGTGGACGGCGCGGGCACCAGCGACGCCATCCAGGCCCGCATCAAACAGATCGAGGCCCAGATCGAGACCACCACCTCCGACTACGACCGGGAGAAACTCGAGGAGCGGCTGGCCAAGCTCTCCGGCGGCGTGGCGGTCGTACGCGTGGGCGCGGCCACCGAGGTCGAGATGAAGGAGAAGAAGGCCCGCGTCGAGGACGCCCTGCACGCGACCCGTGCCGCCGTGGAGGAGGGCATCCTCCCCGGAGGCGGCGTGGCGCTCGTGCGGGCGGCCAAGGCGCTCGACGCACTCGAAGTGCCGGCCAACCAGAAGTTCGGCGTGGACATCGTGAGGCGCGCCATCGAGGAGCCGCTCCGGCAGATCGTGGCCAACGGCGGCGGCGAGCCGAGCGTGATTCTCCAGCGGGTCAAGGAGGGCTCGGGCGGCTTCGGCTTCAACGCCGAGACCGAGGTCTTCGAGGACCTCGTGACCGCAGGCGTGATCGACCCCACCAAGGTCGTGCGCTCCGCGCTCCAGAACGCGGCCTCCGTGGCCGGCCTCCTGCTCACCACCGAGGTCATGGTCGCCGAGGAGAAGGACGACGAGAAGGAGTAGACCCACACGTCCAGGGGCCGCTCCCGAGCCGGGGCGGCCCCTCGTGCATCAGGGCGTGGGCGGCGGCGCGGCCTTCCGGCCGAAGAAGACGCGGGCGCCGAGGGCAGCGTCGAAGTCCAGGCTCGTCTCCGGGTAGAGCGTCAGCACCGGCACGACCTCCACGAATCCGTCCACGGGGGTGGCGTCCGGCAGGATCGCCAGCCCGAAGGGGACCCGAACGCCCAGGAGGGCGGCGTCGGCCCTGCGATCGCTCTCCCAGCCCACCCGGACCCTCGGGCCGATCCCCGTGTAGAAGGGGATGCAGAAGGTCGGAGCGGCCGGGTCGCGGTAGGTGGCGAGCGTGAGCAGCCAGTCCGCGTGGACGTGGAACCGGTCGTCCGGGATGCTCCAGGCCAGTGCTGCGTCGAGGGCGACACCGCCTCCCTTCGAGCGCCAGGCGAGGGCGATTCCGGTGGGTTCGCCCAGGATGAGGCCCACGCCGCTTCCGTGGGGATCGTCGCCGAGACCGATGCTCGCGGCCTCAGCGGTTCCGGGGAGGGCGAGCAGGGCCAGGGGGAGGAAGAGGATGGGGCGGTTCATCGGGGAGGGACCTCGAACACCTGGAGCAGACGCTCATCCGAGTAGACCGTCACCAGGCGTCGGATCACCTCGGCCAGGGCGGGATTCCGATAGTACTCCACCCAGTTGGGATCGCCCAGGATCACGCGGAACGAGAACCCCGAGGCCAAAGCGTCCCTCAAGTGGACCTCGAATCCCGTGGCATCCCCCCGGCGGGCGGCCACCTCTGCCAGCCGGAAGAACCCCGCCCAGTGATCCGGCCGCAGGCGAGCCGCCTGGGTGAAGGCCTCCTCGGCCTCGTCGAGGTCCCAGCGGGCGAGCTGGATCTCCCCGAGATCGTACCAGGCCGCCGCATAGGCTGGATCCTCCCGCAGGGTGCGCCGGTAGTGGCGCTCGGCACGTTCGATCCGACCGAGGCGGTACCAGGCCAGTCCGACCTCGTACTCCACGGCGCCACCTCGGACGACATGGCGCTGGAACTCGGAGCCCCACTCGGCGGCTTCCGCGTGTCGTCCGTCCTGGTTGAGGCGCCCGGCCACGGCTGCGGCCTTGCGGACGATCTCGTCGCCGTAGTCGGGGGGTACGCGTGCGGCCCGGGCCGCCGGGAGGAGGAGCGGAATCGCGATCCAGGGGAACGTCACCGCCTCCGTCGTCTCCAAGCGAGCCCCAGCCCCAGGGCGACCAGCCACCCGGCCGAGGCCGGTCGGGGCGAGGCCCCGCACCCGCACTCGGTGGGGGCATCCTCCTGGGATTCGTCGTCGCCCGTATCCTCCGGGTCTCCGGGTCCGGCGGTCCCCTGGTCCGCGTTGTACCCCGGGTACACGCCCTGGCTCCAGGTCCCCGCGGCGTCGACGGCGAACACCGCGAACCAGTGGGTGTCGAGATCCTCCACCGGCGCGTACCGTGCGATCGCCTCTCCGGGCGCGGCGTCGAGTTCCTCCCAGATGAGGGTGCCGTCCTCGGGATGCGTGGGGTAGCGGTCGTCCCTGAAGACGACGACCACGCGGTCGAGGTCGTCCAGGTCGGGGTTCGTCCAGGAGAGGCGAAGCCCGGGGACGCCTTCGGAAGCCTGGAAGTCGGTCACCGCGAGGCGGTTGGGCGTGCTGGCCGGCGCGTAGACGGTCACGTCGTCCAGGGTCCAGCCGTTCAAGGTGAGCCCCGGATCCGCCTCGAGCCCCCAGGCGAGCGTGATGAAGCCGTCGAGATCCGCGTCTGTGACACGCACCGAGGCCAGCGTCCACTGGTCGTCCTGGTGGTGTTCGTCTCCGACGGTGCGGTTCGTGGCGTGGTTGCGCCACACGGTCTCGCCGTCGACGTCGAGCGTCGCGTCGTCGTAGTAGCCGTCCTCCACGCCCAGGTAGCGCCGGAACTGGACCACCAGGTCCGGGAAGGGCGCCACCGGGATGGCCACGGAGGTCAGGACGGGGAAGCAGTCGTTCGCATAGGCACCGTCCTGGCTCAGGTCGTTGCCCCAGACGTTCGACCCGCTGTAGGCCTCCCTCGGATCTCCGCCGATGCCCTGTGGAGCCCCCCATTCCCAGTCGTCCCGCCCCTCGAGCGCCGTGGAGGTGTAGCCCCCGTCGTCCGCCTCGAAGTCCTCGAAGTAGAGCGTCTCCAGGTCTCCCACGTAGAAGGCGAACGGAGAGATGTCGGCGCCGATGGGGGCCGACACCGACACGCCCTCCGTCGTCTCGGCCTCCACGTAGTAGAGCACGGTGGTGCCTTCCGACTGGGCGGGAAGGGTCCCCGCGACCTCGTCTCCGTCCAACCCGGGGTACACCTCAAGGTCCGTCTGCTCCCAGGTCTCCCCGCCGTCCGTGGACCAGACCACCCAGGCCTCGGCGACCTCGGCAGACCCGCAGACGTCGGAGATCGGCAGGACCGTGCCGTGCACCGGGATCGGCCGCCCGTTGGCGGTCTGGTTCTCGATCGGCTCGTGGTCGAACACCACGAGGGCGCTCAAGCCGCCCATGGGACCGATCCCGTGGAGGGTGAACGCCTCGACGATCTCGCAGATGTGGGGCGTACCGTTGGACAGGTCGCCGTCGTCGTCGTCGGCCAGGACGAACTCGTCGTAGGACTCGGGGATCGTGAAGCCCGCCTTGATGGCGTCCACGAAGATGTCGCTCACGACGTCGTTGGCTTCCTCGTCGCCGATCTCCTCCTCGAGGATCTGGAGGAGATCCCAGACGGTGCCACCGAAGATCAGGCCATCGTTGTGCGATTCGCCGGTCAAGTCGTCCGGGTAGACGCGGTTCGGGGCGAGGTCGCGGATGCCCGATGCGTAGCCCTGGTAGAAGTAGGGCGCGATCACCGAGTCGTCCGTGAGGAGCACGGAGCAGCTGTCGGCGATCCCCTCGGAGGCCGAGTAGTCGAAGGTGCCGCTGACGAGGCTGTAGTAGTGGAAGCCGTGGCACCACTCGTGGTAGACGACGTCGGCGATGCGGGCGGTGTTGTTGCAGCCGCTGCCGTGGATGGCGAAGTTGAGGGAGCCGTCGTAGTAGGCGTTGCACGTGAAGGACGTGTCGTTGACGTTGGCGGTGATGCGGCTGTCCGTGTACGAGACCTCCGGAGCCCACCCGGCGGCCCAGGTCCGGACGTGCTCCACGAACACGAACACGTCGATCTCGGCCTGGCTGGCGGCCGCAGAGGTCCAGGTGCCCTCGGAGCCGGTGAAGGTCAAGGATCCCTCGGCCCCGGATCGGTTCGACACCCGGACGTGCTCCCCCACGAGCGAGGAGGTGAAGGTGTCGCCCACCAGGTCGAAGTACCCGTCCGCGTCGGTGTAGGTTGCGCTCGTGGGCGTGGACACGGGAGCCCATGGGAGCCCCGAGGTGGTCATGTGGCCATCGGGAGCCCGGGTGTCGTGGGTGGCCAGCACACGACCGGTCGAGTGCGGGATCTCGTTCCTCAGGCCGAGCAGGGTGCCGTCATGCGCATCCACGTAGGACAGCCAGCGCCCTCGGGGCACCTGGGTCTCGGTGCGCACCTCCCAGGCGAGATCCAGGGCGACCGCGGGGCCCTCGTCGCGCGGCAGGAGCACGAGGCGGCTGCCCAGCGGCTTGTGGACGACCCAGGGCGCGGGCCCCCGTCCGACGGCCTCCCGGAGCGCCCGGGGTTCGTCCAGCAGGGCTCTGGGAAGGGACCCGAGGCCAGGGTGCGTCTTGACGCGCAGGAAGACGAGCCGACCCCCCACGATCCGCGCGTCCACGCCCCCACCGACCACCGGCACCCCGGCGATCGTCTCTTCGAAGGACACGTACCAGGTGTCCCGGCGTTCGAGGTATCCGGCACTCGCGAGGTTCAGGGACCCGGCGTCTACGCCCGTGAGGGCGGGGTGGCGCGCGAAGAAGGCGCGTAGCGCGCTCTCGACCTCATGCGCGCTTCGGGTGGACCCCAGGGCGATTCCGGGACCCCAGGCCCGGAACGGCAGGCCGGTCGTCTCGTCGAACACCGCGCGCCAGCCGGCCCCCTCGGTCTGGAGAAACGCACGCCAGGGGGCGCCCATGCGGAAGTCGACCTGGCGACGGGCGTCGAAAACCTGGATCGGCTGGGGGACGGGAGGGAAGAGGGCTTCCTCCCCCGGCAGGATCGCATGGGCGGGAAGCATCCCGAGGAGCAGGGCGGCAGCGTGCACGGCGTCTCCGGGGTCGTGGGGAGTGATAGGAACGCTCCCTGACCCGCCTCAAGATGCCCCACGGGACGAACCTGTGGCAACGCGCAACCGTGAAATCGACGGTTTCCTGACAGGCGACGGGCCGCGTCCCAGGAGTCCGCGCATGATCCCCCACCCCGTTCCCTACCTCACGTGGGTCAAGACCCTCATGCCTCCGGTGGCGCACGACCTGCGCCCCTCCGGAGTTCCGGGGCGTGCCTTGCCGGTTTCCGGCTCGTCGGTCCCGGATCCGACCCTGTCACGCCGCCTCGCCGCGGCCGTGGCCGATCGCCACTCGACCACGGCGGACCATGTCTTCCTCGGTCTGGGCACGAGCGGCGCCAACGTCCATGCCCTCGCCGCCCTTCTCCAGAAAGGCGGCGAACTGCTCTGCGAGTCACCGACCTACGACCCCCTCTGGCGCACGGCGGCGTTCCTGGGAGCACCCGTCCGCTTCTTCGAGCGGCCCCCATCCGCTCGCTGGGCGGTCGATCCTCTGGCCGTGGAGGCGCGCCTCTCGCACACGACGCGGGTGGTCGCGATCACCCGCCTGCACAACCCCACGGCAGCAGGCACGCCCGAGGCCGTCCTCGAGGTCCTGGGTGAGATGGCCGAGGCCCACGACATCTATGTCCTGGTGGACGAGGTCTACCTCGACTTCGAGCCGGAGGCGGTCCCGGCCTTCCGGGTCCATCCCCGCCTGCTGACCACGGGATCCCTGACCAAGGTCTACGGCCTGGGCTGGCTCCGGTTGGGCTGGATCCTCGGCGACCCGGAGTTGATCCGGAATGCCGAGCAGGCACGAGACCACAGCGAGGTCGTGCTCCCGGATCCGCCGATGGCGCTCGCGCTGGCGAACTGGGACCTGTTGGACGGCCTTTGCGAGGAGGCCCGGGCGCGCGCCCGGCAGGGCGCCCGCCTCGCGCAGCAGGCCCTGGGAGATCTGCCGGGGATCGACTTCCGCCCCGACCTTGGCGCACCCTTCGGTTTCCTGCACTTCGGAGGCGACGATCTGGCCCTGGCCGAACGCTGCGCGGCCGAGGGCGCCGGCGTGACCCCGGGCTCGTTCTTCGGGGCGCCGGGGCACCTCCGGATCGCGTGGCTCGGGGATCCCGAGGCGACCCGAACCGCCCTGTCCGTCCTGAGAGGCGCCCTGCTGTCCCGACCGGCGTAGCGCCTCTGGCGCGCTTGTGCTGCCCGCGATCCTCCCCATCGTCACGGCATCGTCGACCCGAAGCCCCGGAAGCGCTCCGGATCGGCATTGACCGCAGGCGCTGCCTGGTCTATATGAATGATGGTTCATTCATGCACTCAGGGAGGCCTCATGGCAGCCGCGACTCACCCGGTGGATCTCCGCGACCTGTCCTTCGTCCTGTTCGAGGAGCTGGCCCTGCAGGAGCGCTTGAAGGAGTACTCCGAGTACGCCTCCTTCGACGAGGACTTCTACAGGTCCACGATCGAGGAGATGGCCCGCATCGCGAGCGAGGTGATCGCACCGCTGAACGCGGTCGGCGACCGCGAGGGGTGCCACTTCGACGGCAAGGGAAACGTCCGGACCCCCCAGGGCTTCCCGGAGGCCTTCCGCCTGCTGGGCGAGGGCGGGTGGGTGGGCATCTCCGCCCTGCCCGAGGTCGGGGGCATGGGCCTGCCCTACACGATGGGCGTCGCCACCACGGAGCTCCGCTCGGGCGCCAACGTGGCCTTCTCGATCTACGCAGGCCTCACCCACGGCGTGGGCAACCTGATCGCCACGTTCGGAACGCCCTGGATGCGCGAGGTCGTCGCCCCCAGGCTCTACGCGGGCACCTGGGCGGGCACGATGCTCCTCACCGAGTCGGGCGCCGGATCCGCGGTCGGAGAGAGCCGGGCCCGGGCCCTTCCCACCGAGGAGGAGGGCCACTACCTAGTGGAGGGGGAGAAGATCTTCATCTCCGGAGGAGACCACGACCTCACGGAGAACATCGTCCACGTCGCGCTGGCTCGCACGCCCGACGCGCCCGCCGGATCGCACGGGCTCTCGATCTTCCTGGTCCCCAAGTTCCTCATCGAGGAGGACGGCCGCCTCGGCGCCCGCAACGGCATCGTCGTCACCGGCGTCGAGGAGCACAAGATGGGCATCCACGGCGCCGCGACCTGCACGATCGCCCTCGGGGCCGATGCGCCCTGCCACGCCTGGCGCATCGGGGAGGAGGGCATGGGCATGAAGATCATGTTCCACCTCATGAACGAGGCTCGGCTCGAGGTGGCCATCCAAGGTGCGGGCACCGCCTCTGCGGCCTACCACCACGCGCTGCGGTACGCCAAGGAGCGCCTCCAGGGATCGGACTTGAGGAGCCTGCGCGACGAGAACCCGCCCCAGGTTCCCATCGTGCAGCACCCGGACGTCCGGAGGATGTTGATGACGATGCGCGTGCTGAGCGAGACGCTGCGCTCGTTCATCTACACGATCGCCTTCCATGCCGACGTGGTCCGTTCCTCTCAGGATCCCGCCGAGCGCGATCGTCACCAGGATCTCGTGGACCTCTACATCCCGATCGCCAAGTCGCACGGATCGGACATGGCGTTCGAGGTGACCCGCCTCGCGATCCAGGTCCTGGGCGGGTACGGCTACATCAGCGAGTATCCGGTGGAGCAGTACTTGAGGGATACCAAGGTCTCCTCCATCTACGAGGGGACCAACGGCATCCAGAGCCTGGATCTCCTCGGCCGCAAGATGCGGTTGAAGAACGGGATGCTGTTCGTCAACTGGCTCCAGGAGACGACGCGGACGCTCGAGGCCTCCAAGGGCATGGGACTCGACGACGAGGTGGCAGCCCTGGAGCGCGCCCGCGACGCGATCGGCGCGTCGGCGATGCACCTGGTCCAGATGGCCATGTCCGGTCGCACGTACGAGGCCATGTACCAGGCTTCACCGTACCTCACCCAGTTCGGTACCTTCCTCCTCGGCATGCACGCGCTGAGGCAGGCGGTCGTGGCCAGGAGCGCGCTCGAGGCGGGCAGCAGCGAGACCGCCTTCTACGAGGGGAAGATCCTCAACCTCAAGTTCTACGTGGCGAACCTGCTTCCCAACGTGGAAGCGCTCGGCCAGGGCATCCGGAGCCAGGAAGAGGCCGCCTTGGACCCCATCCTGTTCTCCGGGGAGTAGGAGGGCCCCCGATCCTCGCAGCAGATAAGGGACCCGGGCCGGGTTCCGCATGCGCCGCACCGTCCTTCCCTTTCTCCTCGTGTTCCTGGTGTTCGGGATCTTCACGCTCGCAGGTCTCCTGTGCACGATGTCGTCCTGGGCTGCGGGCCGGGAGGTCTACGCGGCGTGGGACACGCTGGCGCGGGCGTTCCACGAGATCCAGGCCCGGTACGTGGATCCGGTGGACGAGCGATCCCTCGCGCACGCTGCCCTGAAGGGCGTGGCCGAGTCCCTGGACCCGCACTCCCGCTTCTTCGACCCCGAGGAGTGGCAGGCGATCCAGGAGGCGGACAGCGCGGCCTTCGAGGGCGTCGGCGTCCGCGTGGAGCCGGACCCTGCCGGCTTGAGGGTGGTGGAGGTGGTGCCCGGCAGCCCCGCCGAAGGTGGCGGCATCCAGGTGGAAGACCGCATCGTGGCGGTAGACGGCCGCGCTCTCGCTGGCCTGCCGCCCGAGGTCGCTCGCGCGGCCATCGCAGGTCCGCGCGGGCAGGCGGTCGTGCTCCGCGTTCGCCGCGAGACGACCGAGTCGGACGTGTCCCTGGTGCGAGACCGCATTCACGAGCCCGCCGCCTGGGCGGACCTGTTGCCGGGTGGACACGGCTACGTGGCGCTGGTCCACTTCCAGGAGGGCAGCGCGGCCGAGTTCGACGCCGCAATCGAGAGGCTCACGGCACGCAACGCCGCACCGCTTCGAGGGCTGGTGCTGGACTTGAGGGACAACCCGGGTGGCCTGCTGGACGAGGCGATACGCGTGGTGGACCGCTTCGTGGGAGACGTGGCGATCGTCGAGACCCGCGGCCGGGACGAGCGCGAGAACGCTCTCGAGCGAGGCGCCCTTGCGCCCACCGACCTCGATCTCCCCCTGGTGGTCCTCGTCAACGCCGGGTCCGCCTCGGCCAGCGAGATCGTGGCCGGATCCCTTCAGGCCCTGGGCCGGGCCGTCCTGGTGGGCACGCCGACCTGGGGCAAGGGATCGGTCCAGACCCTCTGGACCTTCGAGGACGGATCCGCCCTCAAGGTGACGGTCGCCCGCTATTTCCTGCCGAATGGCCGCCCGATCGACCACCGGACCGGCCTCGTGCCCGACGTTTTGGTGCCCTCGGAGGAAGCGCGACGGTTCGAAGCACTGCTCGGGGAACTGACCAGACGCGTGGAGACGACCGAGGGGCTCGACGCCGCCGATCGGGCACGGGTGCTCCTTGCGTTGGAGCACGCGGCAGAACGGGATCCCGACCGCGTGCACCGAAGCGTCCTGGGGGTCGCGGTGGCGGATCGGATTCCGGCCGATCCGGCGCTCGCCCGCGCGATCGCCTGGCTCGACGCCCCTGCCGGGAGATGAGTGTGGGCGGCCGGCGTGCCCTGGTCGGCCTCGGGTTGGGGGCGATCCTGGTGGCCGGCATCTTGGTGGCTGCGGTGCGGCTCCCGTCGGTCCTGGAGCACCTCGCCACCGGAGGGAAGCCGGTGAGGTCGGAACCGGCCGCGGACGCCACCGAGGACGTCCAGGATCGGGTTCGGAGGATGTTGCCCGCCGTGGGGCTGGAGACGTCCGATCTCGTGGAGGAGGCTACCGAGGAGCGAGGGGACGCTGTGGGAACCTGGAAGGCCTGGCTCACCCGCTGGCGTCTGCCGGTCGGGGAGGATGCCCGAGCCGTCGGCCAGCGCCTGGTCTCCCTCCTCGCCGCGTCCCAGGCTGAGGCCTACGAGGTGGACAACGAAGGGGGTGCCGTCGAAGTGCGCGTGTACGGCGGAACCCGGCTCGCCGCCCGCCTCACCCTGGAACCCACGCTTCCGGAATGGCCGGCGGTCGCTTCGGAGTCCCGAGCGCTGTTCGCCGTGGTGCTGGACGCCGTGGACCACGACCCTCACACCTCGAACCGGTTGCTGGACATCCCCCAGCCCCTCGCCGTGGCCCTCTCGCCCTACTCGCCCTACACGCTCCGGATGGCACGCGACGCGGTGAGCCGTCGCAAAGAGGTCGTCGCACGAGTGGAGCCGGACACCACGCCCATGGAGGCGCTGGATGCCGTGCCGCACGCCTCCGGGGTCCTCCTGTCGGGGCCTCCCATGGGTGCGCCCGAAACCCAGGCGGCGGGTCTGAAGGACCAACGCGTCTACGCCTTGGACGCGACCCCCGCAGGCCTGCCCGCCGAGTGGATCCGGGCCCTCAAGGCTGCCGGGGTGCCTCGCGTGCGGGCGTTTCGACCGCCGGTCCCGGGATCGGCGGACGCCCTCAAGGCGTTCCGGTCCCGGGTCGCACGGGAGGGCAGCGGAGTGCTCGTGCTCGACGTGGACGACCCGATCGCCCGTCCGGCGCTGGACTCGCTGGCCGAGGCACCCCGCCACGGCTTCCGGCCGGCCTTTGCCGCGGAGGTGGTCGACGAGGCGGCCGCCTTGCCCTGATGTGCGGCGATCCGCCGCACGGGGCTCCTACTCGTCGATGGTCACCCGGAAGTGCCAGGCGTCGTTGTCCCCGCCCCTCGGAAGAAAGCTCTCGTTCTGCTTCCGGTCCACAGACCAGAGGTAGTAGTCCATGCCGCCGCTGCCCACGGCGGTGCCTGGGATGGAGCCCCCGTAGATGCCGCTGGGGTCGATCTGCGTCATGACGGTCGAATCCCAGACCGTGGTGATCTCCTGCTTGAAGAAGATCTTCACCTGGAAGACCCCGCTCTCGTCCACGTCCTCCTCCCCGTCGCCGTCCACGTCGTCGGTGACCGTGGCCTCGAGGGAGATGGACTGGCCCAGTTCCTGGGCGCTGGTGACGGGTTCGTGCGTGATGATGGGGGGGGTCTCGTCCTCCCTTATCGCAGTGTCTTCAGGATTCTCATAAATCTGCGGGCCCTCGCCGCATCCCAGGAGGAGGAGCGCGAGGAGGGGGGCAGCGTGGCGTTCCATGATCGTCTCCGTTCGTACGATGACCCTGCACCGTCGGTTCAGTCTACCTCTACTCGGGGCCGCCTGCCAACGAGGCCACGAGATCGACCCCGTTGGCGCGCATCACGCGCACCTGCCGGAACTGCCCCGCGCGAAGATCGGGTGGCGCGTCGGTGAGCACCACCCGTCCGTCGACCTCGGGGGCCTGTCCCGGAAGGCGACCCTCCCACAGGAAGGGATGCTCGCGGCTCGGCCCGTCCACCAGAACTTCGACGGTGCATCCGATCCGCGCCCGGTGGGTATCGCGCGCGATGCGGGCCTGGGCAGCGACCACGGCGTCCTCGCGCTGGCGCGCGACGCGCACGGGCACGCGACCGGGCAGTCTCTCCGCAGGCGTCCCCTCCTCGGGGAAGAAGCGGAACACGCCCAGGTGGTCGAATCGCCGCCTCTGGACGAACGCGAGGAGGGCCTCGACGTCCTCGTCGGTCTCCCCGGGGAACCCCACCATCACCGTGGAGCGCACGGTGATGCCCGGCACGCAGGCCTTGAGGCGATCCAGGACCTGCTCCTGCCGGGCCGGATCGATGCCGCGGCCCATCGCGCCGAGCACGCGCGGACTGGCGTGCTGCACGGGTACGTCCACGTAGGGGAGCACCGGCAGGCCCGCGGCCAGGGCTTCCAGGAGACGGTCGTCGACCCCCAAGGGGTTCGCGTACAGGAGGCGGATCCAGGTCAGGCCGTCCACCCTGGCGAGGGTGCCCAGGAGGTCCGCGAGGTGCGCGCCCTCGGGGAGGTCCCGGCCCCAGGCCGTGGTGTCCTGGGCCACCAGTGTCAACTCCCGGACGCCGTCGTCGGCCAGGCTGCGAGCCTCGTTCAGGAGCGCGGCGAGCGGGCGGCTGTGCAAAGGCCCCCTCAAGCGCGGGATGATGCAGTAGGAGCAGCGCCGGTGGCACCCCTCCGCGATCTTCAGGTAGGCGGCGTGTGCGGCCCAGCGTCCGGCCCGGGGCGTCGCGCCCGGGAACGCATCCGCCGGTCGTCCCACGTGGACGCGCCCCGGATCCTCGGCGTCGAGGAGGGTTGGGATCCGGGCGACCTCTGCGACGCCCACGAAGAGATCCACCTCGGGGAGCTCCCGAGCGAGGTCCGCGCCGTAGCGCTGGGGGAGGCACCCGGCCACCACGAGCCGACGGCAGGGGCCGTGGGCCCGCCATCGTGCGAGTTCGAGGATGGTCTCCAGGGACTCCTCCACCGCCGGTCGGATGAAGGCGCACGTGTGGACCACGATGACGTCGGCCTCGCCGGGATCCGCGGTGACCGTCCACCCCTCCTCGAGGAGCCGACCCAGGAGACACTCGCTGTCCACGCGGTTCTTGGGGCAGCCCAGGCTCACGAGATGGAGGCGGCGTCCCTCCATCACGGGCCGTCGGGGGCGATCACCTGTGCACCGGCCGGCACCCGAAACGTGAAGTCACCGTCGTTCACCTTGCTGTCGAGGTGGACCTGGCTGAAGGCGAGGTCGGTCACGTTGCCGAGGGAGTCCGTGATCGCGACGCCCTGGACCACGAGCTTGCGCCGATCCAGGGATACCCGCAGGCTCCGGAAGTTGGCGGGCTCCTGGCGGGGCTTCAGGTCCAGGATGTACACGCCCCGCTGGCGGGCGATCTCCTCGTCGACGAGCGTGACCTCGAAGCGCTCGTCGAGCTGCTGGAGGTCGGACAGCAACGACGCCACACCCTCGGCGTTGCCCGAGAAGTCCTTGTAGACGATGACCTGGTTGTCGGCAGGAGACCAGATCCACATGGTCTGTCCGTCCGTCACGAACAGCTTCGTGTCGGGGGACGTAAACTCCCAGCGCATCTTCCGGGGACGCTTGAGCAGCACCCGCCCCTTCTGCCGCTGCTCTTCCCCGAGCGAGGCCGAGCGGGACACCTGGACGAAGTCCGCACGGATGCTCTGCACCGGACCGTAGACCCCCTCCACCAGGGTGACGAGCTCCTCGACGGTCGGCGCGTCCGCTTCGAGGGCCGACGCAGGCACAGCGGCAGCCCCGAGTGCGCAGGCGGTGACAAGGGCTCGGAACACGCTCCGCATGGGGGTTCCCTCGCAAGCGGGCCCCGTCTATGACGAGGCGGGGTTGGGTGTCAAGAACACCGTCCCGAGCCCATGGCTTCCCAGACGATCATGGTGGTCCGAGGAGTACTTCTCGCGGACGGGCGCCGTCGGCCGGCCCGACGATGCCTTCCCGCTCCATGCGGTCGATGATGTTGGCGGCGCGATTGTACCCGATCTTGAGGTGCCGCTGGATCATGGAGGTGGAGGCCTTGCCGGCTTCGGACACGATCCGCACCGCGAGATCGTAGAGCTCGGCCGGAATGTCGTCGTCGGGCCCATCCTCCCTGAGGTCCTCGCGGACGCGGATGTCCGCCTCGTACCTTGGGCCGCCCTGACCTCGGAGGTACTCCGTGACCCTGCGTACCTCGTCGTCGGCCACGAAGGCACCGTGGACCCGCTCGAGCGTGTTCACGCCTGGGGGCAGGAAGAGCATGTCGCCGTTGCCGAGGAGGGTCTCGGCTCCGTTCTGATCGAGGATGGTCCGTCCATCCGTCCGGGTCCGCATGGCGAACGCGATGCGGGCGGGCATGTTGGCCTTGATGAGGCCGGTGACGACATCCACGCTGGGCCGCTGGGTGGCCACGATGAGGTGGAGTCCGGCCGCCCGAGCCTTCTGCGACAGACGGACCACGGACTCCTCCACGTCCCGGGCGGCCTGCATCATGAGGTCGGCCAGTTCGTCGATGACGATGACGATGTAGGGGAGCTTCTCCGGTCCTGGCAGCGGGTCTCCCTCCGACCAGTCGAGCGGTGCGAACTGGCGGGCCTTCTGCTCGGTCCACTCCCGCGCCTCCGACTCCACCCGCCGGTTGTAGGCCGCCACGTTGCGCGCACCCCACCGGGCCAGCAGGTGGTACCGCCGGTCCATCTCCTCGCACGCCCACCTCAAGGCCGCGGCCGCCAGCTTCACCTCGGTCACGACGGGGTGGAGCAGGTGGGGGATGTCCCGGTAGGGCTCGAACTCGAGCATCTTCGGATCGATGAGGATGAAGCGGAGCTCGTCCGGGGTACGCGTGTAGATCAGCGAGAGCATCATGGCGTTCATGCCGACGCTCTTGCCACTCCCCGTGGCGCCGCCGACCAGCAGGTGGGGCATCCGAGACAGGTCGCTGACGACCGGTCGTCCCTCCACCCCCTTGCCCAGGCAGAGCGGCAAGGCGTACCCCGACTCCCGGAAGGCCGGAGAGGACAGCACGTCCCGGATCCAGACGGTCTGCCGCTTCTGGTTCGGGATCTCGATGCCCACCACCCCCTTGCCCGGGATGGGTGCCACGATGCGCACCTTGAGGGCCTTCATCGCCATGGCGATGTCGTCCTGCAGAGCCGCGATGCGGGAGATCTTCACGCCGGGCGCGGGCAGCAGTTCGAAGATGGTGATGACCGGACCCGGCCGGATGGCGACGACCTCGCCCTCGATCCCGAAGGAGCGGATCTTCTCGGACAGGGACGCTGCGAGGATCCTCAAGCTGTCCTCGTCGTACTCCGCGACGTCGCGTTCGTGCCGATCGAGCAGGGACAGGGTGGGCAACTCGAAGGGCGTGGTGGGATCCGTGGGCAGGAACACCCGACCTTCGCCCTGGGTCCCTCCGCTCACCAGGTCGCCGGGCTGGAAGGTCACGGCCCCGGCGGAGGGCGCGCGTCGACGGGAGGCCGGTTCGTCGCCGAGGCTGCCCGGCACCAGGGTGTCCATGGGTGGGGGAGGGGGAGCACCCGCCAGCGGGTTCCGCCTTCCAGGCCGTGGCACGACGGGAACGCCGCTGGGATCGGGCGCATCGAGAGGGGACGTGGACCGTGCGGGAAGCGGGTCCTCCTCCCCGGTGGCCTCGGCCATGACCTCGACGGGCGAGGCCGCGAACCGGTCCGTCGGACCGTCGACGGCGTCCGGGGCGTGCACCGTGTCCCCGCGCCAGTCCGGATCCCAGAAGGTCCTTTCGGGAGCGGCTTCTGGCTCGACGAACACCGTGGGCTCCCAGTCCACCTCGACCAGGACCCTTCCCGCCGGGAGGGTCGGGCGCTCGCCCGATCGGGTCGGACGCTCGGGAGGCAGGGGGGTGAGCGCCTCGGCTGCATCGGCGGGAAGTGCCCCTGCCGGTCGGGTCTCGGGGGCCGAGGAACCCCGGTGGGACGGCAGCGAGTTCTCCTCGACCATGGCGGCATCGAGCGCCCGGGGAGCGCCGCGCCGCGCCAGGAGCCGCAACGTACCCCGCACCAGGGCCAGGAGTCCCCGCCCCAGGCCCCGGAGGAGGGCCCCCAGGCCCCGGGATCCCAGCCGCATGCCCGCCCACGCCCCTCCGAGGGCGAAGCCGGAGGCACGCAGGCTCCATCCCGGCACCCGCTCGAGCCCGTTCAGCAGGAGGGCTGCGCCCCGCTGGATGTCCAGACCCGCCGCGAGCACCGCGCCGAACAGCCCGCCACCCACCACGATCAGCCAGGCGCCCGCCACCCCGGTGACCTGCCGGATGCCTCCGGAGACCACGAGGCCCAGAAGCCCACCGGCACGAGGGGGGTCGTTGCCGGGGAGTGCCATCGCGAGGACGGCACAGGCCGCGACCAGCGTGACCAGGGCGGCCGCGGCGCGGGTCCACCCGAGGGCGGGACGTCCCGCCAGGCGGCGGATGAGCGGCAGGGGGCCCAGGACCACGGCCCAGGACGCCCAGCCGAAGACCAGGAGGAGCAGGTCGGCGCTCCAGGCCCCTACGCGTCCCCCCCAGTTGGCGACAAAGGTTCCCCCGGCCCGGGAGAAGCACGGATCCTCCGGGTGGTAGGATGCAAGGGACAACGCGAGGAAGGCACAGGCCACCACGCCGCCCGCGCGGAGCGCCTGGATCCACAGCACGGGCCCCTCCCTGCCCCGGACGTCGCGGGCACGACCGGGCCGTTTCGAGACGGGTCTGCGCGTCACGGTCTTTCGATCGCCGTTGTCACGGGTCGATGCGGTCTTCCTGGATCCGGCCACGGCGGACCTCCCGGGGTGCACCCCCTGGGGCGGTCTTCCTGCTGTGCAGGGGTTGACACGTCATGGGTTCTACATCAACCAGTATCACAAGATCGCGCTCGGGAAAAGCGGGGCCGGATCGATGAGGGGGACTCCAGGGGGTTATGGCCGCAGCATCCCTCCTCGAGGAGGCTTCCGTGCAGGGCCGTCGCGTCCTGGTGGTCGGCGGAGCCGGCTACATCGGTTCCCACTGCGCCCTCCTGCTCCAGGAGGCCGGGGCCGAGATCACGGTCTACGACGATCTCTCCACGGGCTACGCCGAGGCGGTGACGGGCCGCTTGGTGCGAGGGGATGTGCGGGATCGGGCCCGCCTGGAGACGGTCCTCCAAGAAGGGCGCTTCGACGCCGTGATGCACTTCGCCGCACGCCTGCTCGTGGGGGAGAGCGTGGCACATCCGCTCGCCTACTTCGACACCAACGTCGCGGGCACCTGTGCGCTGTTGTCCGCCATGGCCGCCGCCGACGTCCGGACCCTCGTGTTCTCCTCCTCGTGCGCGATCTACGGTGAGCCCCGCACCCTGCCCCTCGACGAAGCCCATCCGTTCGCGCCGGTGAGCCCCTACGGCCTCACCAAGCTCATGGTGGAGCAGGTGCTCGATGCCTGCCGCGAGCGGGAAGGCTTCCGGATCGCCTCGCTGCGCTACTTCAACGCCGCCGGCGCCCACCCAGGGGGACGCCTCGGTGAAGCCCACGATCCGGAGACCCACCTCGTCCCGCTGGCGCTCGAGGCCGCTGCGGGCTGGCGGCGCATCCGTCTGTTCGGGAGGGACTACCCCACGCCCGACGGGACGTGCATCCGGGACTACGTCCACGTCTGGGACCTCGCCGAGGCCCACCGCCTCGCCCTGGAGGCCTTGTGGGCCGGCCAGGCCGGCCGCGCCTGGAACGTCGGCACCGGCACCGGCTCGTCCGTCCTGGAGGTGATCGCCGCGGTCGAGCGCGTGACCGGTCGAAGCGTGCAGCGGGACGATGCCCCCCGCCGGCCCGGGGATCCTCCGGCCCTCTACGCGAAGGCCGACGCCATCCGCCAGGATCTCGGCTGGATCCCCCGCCACCCGGACCTCGAGGTCACGGTCGAGCACGCCTGGCGCTGGCTCCAGGCCCCCCGGTACGGACGGTACCCCAGGCGTCCCTGAACGCCCCTCCCCCCCGCGGGGTCAATAGGTGGCGATCAGGTGGAGGTGTACGTTCACGTTGTCGAACTCGACATCCGGGTGCACACCGCCGACCGATGCACGTTCGTCCCACCAGACGCCCACGGTGGTGGAGAGCCACCGGTTGATGGCGTAGGTGAGGTCCCCTTTCGCTCGAAGCACGTGGTCGTCCCGGCTCACCTCCCCCCGGAACGCCTCGCGCCGGTACCCGCCCTCCACGGCGGCCCCGAACCGAGGGGTGAAGATCCTGCGGTACTTGCCGTACACGTAGTCGTAGACGAGGTAGTTCGTGAAGTAGACGTCCTGGACGTCGCGCACGTAGCCGGCCGAGAACCGCGAGGCCTGATCCACGGCGTACTCGCCCACGAGGGTGACGGTGAGGCGGTCGATGCCCTGGACATCCCTGCCGAATCCCTGGGAGAGGTCGTCGTCCACCGACGCTTCGAGGTCGGGGATGAGGAGCGCTGCCTCGTCGAGGACGGACTGCTCGTCGTAGGTGCCCCAGACCCACCCGCCCGACAGGTTGACGCCAAGGCGCTCGGTGACCTTGCCCTGCAGCCCCGCGCGGACCTTGAGCATGTCTCCGTCGGGGCTGCCCAGGTAAGAACCATGCGCGCCCGGTTCGACCCCAGGCTCGCTCTGGATGTTGATCAGGTTGTTGTCCCACTCGAACCACTCCCACTTCCCGTCGAGCACCACGGTCGTGCGCGGAAAGAACTTCCAACGGCCCTGCAGCAGCGCCGCGTAGGAGAGCCGAGAGTTGTAGTTCTCGTTCATCTCGGGGTTCGCGGTCTCGGGGACCTTGTAGTCGTCCCACATCACGTACATCCCGCCCTGGAACTCGAGGGCCTGTCCGGGCCGGGCCACCAGGTGGCCCGTGGCCTGCGAGGTGAAACGGTGGATGAGGGCGCTGGCGGGCGAGTACAAGGCCTCCGACGGCCGGTCCGTGCTCACGAGCCGGCCGTCGAGGTTCACGCCTGCCGGAGCCTTGGGCAGGATCTGGAGCTTGAGCCCCGCGTGCCCATCACGGTACCGATCCAGGTTGGCGTAGTGGGGCCAGGCCTTCTTGAAGTCCAGGTACTTCTGGAGGTGGTAGGTGGCATGGGCATCGAGGATCGTGGATTCGGTCTTGTGCGCAAGCGTGGCCGAGGGCTCCACCACGATGGAGAAGACGTCGTGCTCATGGTCCTGCTCGTGGTAGGCGTTGGAGTCGTACTCGCCCCCGAAAGTCACCTTGGGAGCGAGCTCGGCGGTGCCGACCCGGACGTATCGCCGCTCTGGGGGCGCATCCTGGGCGAAGGCGGCGCGCGCGTGGGCGCAGGCGACGAGGCCGACGACCAGGAGGGCCGGGCAGGCCGCCGCCAGGAGGGGTCTCCTGCCGGTTCGTCTCCTGGAAGTCACCACGTTCAGCATCCGCATGCCGCCGTCACAGAAAAATCCGCCTGTTGCTAACGGGTTGGCCTGATGCGGGGAAGGCGGCGGGCCTCGCTCCCCTCGGCCTCGGGGATCCCCTTGAGGGGAGGGGTCGTTACTGGAACTGGCTCATGGGGGGAGGATCGGGGATGGCTTCGTCGCCCGCTACGACGGGCACTTCTTCGTCGGAGTAGGCCACGCTCGCGTCCACCAGCGATACCGAGGTGGTGCCCTTCTGCTCGGAGGTGCCGCCGCAGGCCTCCGCCTCGGCTCTTAGCTGGCGGACCTTGGAGAGGGCGATGGCGATCTTCCGGTGCTCGTGGTCTGCCACCACGGTGTCTCCGGTCGCGAAGGCCTGCTTCATGGTCGAGGCCGAGGTCTCGCTGACCTCCAGCAGCGCTCGCATGGTGGTCAGCTTCTTGCTCAGGCACTGGATGCGTGCGTTGTCCTTCGCGCGCTGGGCGGACTCCAGCATCCGGGCCACCTCCTTCGACAGGCTCCGCATCTCGCCGATGGCCTTCCCTGCGAACTCGACCTTCTCCTGAGACGTCTGTGCGGTCTGTGCCAGGGCGGAGCCCTGCGCGTCGACGGGGTCGGGAAACACGAGGGGAAGAAGCAGGACCAGGGGAAGGAAGCAGGCCAGAAGTCGACGCATGGGGAAGGACTCCACCAAAGCTGCCAGTGGGGCTTTCAGGGTAGCACACGGGCCGTCGGGTGTCCTGCATGGGATGCCCGTTGCGCTGCCGGGTCCCGTGTCTCGCGCCGTCGACACCCCGCGGCTACCCCGGGGCGAGGATGAAGGGGTAGATGACCTCGGTCTCGGGGGGGAGGTCGGTGGGGAACCGCCAGTGCCGGATGCGGTTCATGATGCAGGTCGCGAGCTCGTCGTCCCCGGTGCTGTTGGAGACGAGGCTGACGCCGCTCACCCGGCCATTGGAGATGGTCCAGGAGATCTCGATGCGCCCGGAAAGCGAGGGATTGGCCTTCAGCCGCTGCTCGTAGCAGGCCTTCACGCCGCCGATGTACGAGCCGATCACCTTCTTGACCACGGCCGGATCGCCTCCGGTGACGTCGGCGGCACCGCTCGTGACCCGGCCACGGACCTTGGTCCCCGGACCGCTGCCCACGTTCGACTGGCCGCCCGCCGCCAGGGCGAGGTCTCCGATGGAGGCGTCCTTGCGGGAGATCCCGGTGCCCACGCCGGCTCGGACGGCCAGGGATTCCTGGGTGCCGATCTCCGCGCCGTGGACCTCGCCCAGGGCGGTCTCCAGGTTCTGCCCGATGCCCGAACCCTCGGCGAAGAGATCTTCGGCGGCGCCGTCCGCCGACTCTCCACGCGTGCCGATGAGCTTCAGGAGCAGGGACCGTTCCAGGACCTCCTGCTCCATGGCGCGCCGCCTGGCGATCTCTGCGGCGGCCTTCTCGTCGGCCGTGAGTTCCCGTCTGGGGATCTTCGACTCGGTCTGCTGCTCCTCGATCTCTCGCTTCTCCTCCTTCTTGGTCTCGGAGGTGGCTCCGTCGTCGACGATCTCGCCCTCCTCCTGCAGTTCGATCTTGACGAACCGCTTCTGCACCTCGGCGATGGTCACGATGGGCTCGGGTTCCACGCTGTAGATGTAGACGACGAACACGCCGGCCAGCACGGTGAAGAGGCCCAGGAAGCCCAGGAAGACGGGATCGTCCTCATCGAAGATGCGCGGTTTGAAATCCTTGGGGACGGTCGGACGCAGGGGTTCGGGTGGAGCCGGGACGAACTGGAAGAGGACGGTGACGTCCCCGATCGTGATCTTGCCGCGGTTGCGATCCGAGATCGGCAGAACCCACGCGTCCCCTCTCCGCTGGGTCTTGGGGTCCCGTTTCAACTGCTCCAGGTCGGTCACCTGCTGGTCGGTGCCGACCTTGCCGCTCATGCCGGCCAGGACCTGGAGTTCGTATTGGTCGCCGTGGACCGTGAAGAGGGGGAACCGGCTGGGGATTCCTTGGAGATCGACCGGGAACGTGGCCTTGGCGGAGGATCCGATCGTGACGCTCCTGCCCGGATCGATGCGCTTCTCCTGGACGATCTTGCCGCCCTGGAGGATCCCGATGCGGAGAACCTTGATCAGCGTCTGGATGGGAAGTTGTGCCATGCGGAAAGCCGTCGGGACGCGGATGGGGAGCCGAAGGGCATCCCTCTCGTCAGGCCATGGGTGAAAACGGTTCCCATCGTATCACCGAGGAACGCCACCCGGGGAGGGGCGCAGGGCCTCAGAACCCAGCACCAGTAAGTGAAATTCATGAAAACCTGCCTCCTGGGCCGTGTACATGACCTCCCTCAGGACGGCGAACGGCAGATCCTGGTCGCCTTCGAGCACCACCGGTTCGCCCCGGAGAGACCGTGCACCGCCCTCCGAGGCCCCGAGGAGGTGCTCGTGAAGAACCGGGACGAGGCGCCCTTCCTTGAATTCTCCGGGAATCCGGGGGCCAACGGGACCCTCCTCCAACCCCACGATGGGTCTGCCGTTCAGGAACAGGGTTTCTCGAGTGATGCGGATCCGGAGGCCCTCCGCCGGAACCCGGGTGGCGGTGGACCTCGGCAGGCTCAAGCCTTCGTCCAGTCGTGGGTCCGCCTCGACCGGTCCATAGACCGAGAGGAGGAAGAGGACGAGGATCACCAGCACGTCCAGCAACGACGTGAGCCCGACACCGGCGCTGGGCACCTCGCGCCGAGGCAGGCCCCAGGGGTTCACGGCGTCACCTCGCCTCCCGCAACCCCCGCCAGCACGGGGTCCGGGAAGAGCACCCGCGGCCGACCCGATGCATCTCGCGTGGCAGGGTCCTCGCGGCAGGCGTCCATGATTCGCACGATGGCCGCATAGGAGACGTCGTCGGAGGGCAGGATCACGACCCGGCGATCCGCGGGCCGGGCATCCTTCACCCGGGCCAGCGCACGGGTGAGGCCTTCCAGGTCGTAGGCTGTGGCCCCGTCGCAGCGGCCTCCCCCGCAGGGCAGAACCACGGGCTCGAACCCATCCAACCCCGGTCTTAGCTCCATTCCGGAGGGGTCTGCGACGATGGTGACCTCGGGCGGCGCCCCCTCTCGAGGCCCCGGAGGCACGACTTCCTTCAGGGGGGTCTCGATGGCGGACACCTGGAGGAACCGCGCCGCCATGAGAAGAAACGGCACCAGGAGCGCCATGAGGCTCATGACGGGAAGGAGGTGGAGATCCCCGGCGGACGGCGGAACGCGAGGGGTCCGGAACACGACGCCGGTCAGGCCGCCGGTGGCGACGGGGCCGTCGGGCGGCGGGCTCTGAGCCAGTGGACGGTCTGGAGACCGTGCAGGTCCACGTCGGTCAGGATGCGCGTGGATCGGTGTGCGACGATGCCGTGGAGAAGGAGCAGCGGAATGGCGACAGCCAGTCCTGCGAACGTGCTGTACATGGCCAGGGAGATGCCGTCGGCCAGGAGCGCGGGGCGCACGTCTCCCCCGGCTCGCGCCACGGCGCGAAAGGCGAGGATCAGGCCCTGGACCGTGCCGAGGAGGCCGAGGAGGGTCGCCACGTTGGCGAGCATGGGAAGGTAGGCGGTCCGGCGGGTCAGGTCGGGTTGGACCTCCAGCACCGCCTCCTCCACCGCCTCCCGAATCTCGGTCTCGGAAGCATCGGCGTGCAACAGGCCGGCTCGGACCACGCGTGCCAGGGCCGCCTCGGGCCGCTCGGCGCACAGGCGCATCGCGAGGTCGATGTTGCCCGCAGTCACGAGCTTGTGGATCTGGACCACGAACGCCCGCGTGTTCAGATCGGCTCGAAGAAAGACGTAGACGAGCCGCTCAGCGGCGATGGCCATGGCCACCACGGCCACCGCCAGGATGACCCACAGGATCCAGCCACCCTGGTGCATGGCCTCGGCGAAAAGGGACATCCGTTACCTCGGAGTCGACGTGGGCGGTGCCGCGGCGGGGTCACTGGAACAGATCGTCGTCGATGGAGCGGACGATCTTCGGGAGGAAGGACTCCCGGAGCTCGAGGGTATAGTCGGCGTGCAGGTTCTGCCGGGTGATGACCATCATCACCTCGGGTTTCTGGACCTTGCCGATGACCGTGATGCCCTCGAGCTTCATGACGCGACCCTGCGCCCGGGAGGGGGAAGGCAGCGCAAGGAGGACCAGCAGGAGGGCGAGAGGGGGCAGGCGCATGACGATCAGGATCCTGGAGGGCTGGAGTCGTCGGACTCGTCCGAGGGCACCGCCCCCGGATCGGAGGGGGGCGGCGGGGCCGGAGGAGGCGGGGACGGATTCGGGGAAGGGATCGCTCCCCAGGGAGACGGTTCGGGCGGCGCCTCGGGGGTCGGGGGCTGGGGCTCGGGGGTCGTGCCGGGCTCGGTCTCG
>JAFGLY010000212.1 GCA_016927815.1 Deltaproteobacteria bacterium
CAACCTGCCCGGCCGGCGTGTCGAGGCTGCGGCCGGCCTGTTCCTCCTCCTGCTCGGCTGGTGCGGCATCCGGCGCAGGATCCAGGGCTAGGACGCTGTAGGCGACAGACTGCAGGCTACCGGGGCGGAGAGGTGCGGTCCGCGTAGCGGACGGCGCTCCAGGGGCCCGTGCGGACCGAGAGGACACCCGAGTCCTTCAGGCTCGGCAGGCTGGAGAAGAAGGCGTCCACCTCACCGAGGATCCGGCCGTCCGGGAGGACGAGGTCCACGGTGACAGGCACGCCGCTGGGCTGGCCGACGAACGTGCGATCCTGGCCCCAGGCCATGGACCCGTCGGGAAGGACCCAGAGGGTGGACCAGCTGAGGGGCGTGCCCTGGGCCAGGACGCCGTTGACGATCGCGATCCGGGTGGCGAGGCGATCGAAGGTGAACCCGCTCACCCAGTAGGGCTGGCAGTACGACATGAAGTCGAAGTAGACGTCCGGGCTCTTCAGACTGTCGTCCCGGAGATCGAGGCCCGAGACATCGATGTGCCCGGTGGCGTTGGGGTAGGTGGGGTCGGGGTCGGCCGCTCCGCAGCCCGGCGAGTGCATCCGTCCGTGGGCGTGGCCCAGCTCGTGGACCATGGTCTCGGCGCTCGTGATGCCGGGGTAGCCCACGCCGATGCTGGATCGGAAGTAGGGGTCGGACGCGTTCGAGGCGAGGTTGGACATCCCGGTCACGCAGCCGCCGCTGCAGTAGCCTTCGAAGGTGTCGGTGGGCTCGAAGACGCCGTACACGTACTGGTCGTCGTCGGCTCCGTACTCCTCCCGGGCCTCGCTCACCCGCATGAGCAGGCTCGCCCAACCGCTGGTGTCCATGGCGGTGATCGAAATCTCGCTCTCCATGGGCTCGTCGGCCACCTCGATCTCCACGAGGGGCGTGGGGAAGAACGCCCACACCGTCTCCTCGTAGAGGGCAATCTGGGTCGGGCTGGTGTCCGGGAGACGCCCCGAGAGGTCGGCGGTGTACTCGATGGGGATGAGCAGGATGCGGATGGAGTCTCCCAGGTCCTCGGGGCTCAGGACACCGTAGTCGCCCTCCGGAAAGGTCGGAACGCCGTCCAGGGCCTCGTGGGTCTCGTAGTCGGGGTCCTTCTCGACCAGCTCGATCTTGAAGAGCACGCCCGTCGTGAACACAGAGCCCGGGAGCCGCACGTTGACGGTACTGGCCAGGTCGCTGGCGATCGAGGAGCCCGCGATGTGGGCGTCGGACTGGAATGCGGCGAGCAACTCTCCGTCCCGGTAGAGGTACACCCGGCCCGTCACGTCCCGTGCGTCCCAGTCGTTGTGGGCGGTGACGAAGATCCGGAACTCGGCATCGCGATGCAGCACGATCGGCCATTCGGGCGTGACGTCCTGGCCGGCCCAGAAGAGCTGGTTCTCGACGCCCTGGTAGAGGTACAGCCCGGTGATGTCGAGGCCACGGGTGAGCGGACGGGGGTCGGCGAGGACCTCGATCGTCTGGCAGAGCGGCTCGTCGTGGATGCACTCGAACTCGGCGATCGGGGGTGCGCAGCCCGCAAGACCGGACAGGGCCAGAAGCGCCGGGAAGAAGGGAACGTTTCTCGACAGGTTGGGGGACAAAGGCCCTCCGAGGGCTGGCGGGGCAGAGCAATCTAGGCCGAGGTTCCCGCTCTGGCAACGGGATCTCCCGTGACGAGGCAAGCCCTGGGCACCTCCAACGCGGCTATCCCGGGCCCGTTGCCCGGACCCGGGTGAGCCGTCAAGAGGATGCAAGACCAGGGTGGATCCGTTACCGCACGACGCCGAGGAAGAGCGGGGCGGGATTGGTACACGTGGAGCAGCGCAGGGCGACGAGCCACGTCCACCCCGCTTCGAAGGAGGACCACCCGAGGCCCTCGTCGGTTTCGAGCGTGGTCAGGTCCCAGCGGCCCCGTCCCTCCACGTCGGCCTCCCATGCGGGGTCGGCCAGCGCGGGGAGATCGAAGAACGAGGTCTCCAGCTCCCCGATGGAGGGTTCGTACCGGCCCACCAGGAGCCCGTCCACGTTGGACACGGGGAACTCGTTGCCGAGGCCATCGGTGCGAAGACCGGTCCAGTCCACCTCCGAGCCGTCCTCGGGAATCGGTTCCCCGGCGTCGATGTCCACCTCGAAGGTCAGGACCGCCGAGTCGGGGAGGAGGCGCACCGTGGTCGGCTCAGCGCCCGTCTCGGGGCAGAAGAACGTGAGCATCCGGTACTCGTAGAGGCCGGTGATCGCGGCCACCAGGTACGTGCGCCCATCGTCCAGGACGTGCTTCTCCGGGACGACGGGCGTGCCGAAGAAGTCGAACTCGGTCAGCCAGGCGCTCGTCTGGCCGGAGACCGGGACGTAGGAGGCGGTCTCCAGGATGTCGGCCATATCGATGCCGTTCATGGAGATGCGCTCGAGCACCTCCTCTTGCGTGAGGGAGAGGAACCGGACCAGGCGCACCTCGCTGACCTGGGTGGTAGGGTCCATGGCATGGTGCTGGAGGTCCGTCGAAAGACCCGACCAGTCCACGAGGCTGTCCTCGCCTGCGGGCACCGTCTGGCAATCGGCGGTGAGATCGGTGGTGAACGCGTAGTTCTGGGCGTCCTCGAGGACGATCACGCCCGGCCCGCAGGCCGCGAGGAGCAGCAGCGTGGTTCCGGCGAGGCAGCGGGGAAGCAGGACAACGGGCTCGGTACGGTGCACGGATCACCCTCCCGAAGAGTGGTGCTTCCAGGATGCGCCGATCCGCGACCAAGGGCAAGGGGCCTGCGAGACGCCGCGGCCGGTGGGGAGGGTTCGCTCGGGGTCGAGGACCTCCTACCGGGTGGTCTGGGGCGTCGGGCGGGGCGGCGGCGAGCGCGGCTCGGCGTGGATGCGGTCCATGACCACCTCCACGGCCTTCATGAGCTGGGTGTCGATCCCCCGTACGAAGTCGGCCGGCGTGAGGTCCACCTCCACGTCGGGCGTGATGCCCTCGTTCTCGATGACCCATCGCCCGTCCGTGGAGTACACGCGGTAGTCGGGTGCCGTGATGCCGCCTCCGTCCACCAGGGGCGTGAACATGGAGACGCCCACGAGCCCGCCCCAGGTCCGGGTGCCCACCACGGGTCCCATGCCCTTCAGGCGGAACTCCGCGGGGAGCATGTCCCCGCCCGAGCCCGCCTGCCGGTTGGTGAGCAGGACCCTGTGCGCCAGGGTGGCCACGAGCGGGGTGGCATAGTCCCGGGAGTGGCGCCGGGTCCACCAGAAGAGGATGGGCCGGTCGAGCCGGTCCAGGAACACGTCCGGATCCAGGCCGCCTGCGTTGAACCGGCCGTCCACCACGAGCCCCTCCTTGCGCGTCTGGCCGTACCAGTACTGGGGGAACATCTCGGCCGCGCCCGTGTACGTGTCGGGGAGGTGGAGGTAGCCCACACGGCCGCCGGAGGCGGCTTCCACCGCCTTCCGGTTGCGCTCCAGCCAGTCCAGGTAGCGGAACCGCCGCTCGTCCGCGCAGGGCACCACCACGACGTCCCGGGGGCGCGCGCCCCTCTCGCCGGACACCACGGTGAGCCGCACCGCCCGGCCGGCGAGTCCCTCGAACCAGGCGTACGCCTCCCGCGTGGTGCGGATCTCCCGCCCGTCGACCGCCACCAGAAGATCCCCCTCCCGCACGTCCAGGCCCGGCAGCGCCAGCGGGGGCAACGTGCCGCTGGTCCAGTCGGCGGACTTGAGGATGCGGGCGATGCGCCAGCGGCCCGAGGCCGGGTCGGGTTCCAGGTCGGCTCCGAGCATCCCCACGGACACCCGATCGGCCTGGCGGCGCCGATCGCCGCCGTAGACGTAGGTGTGGGACGTGGCCAGCTCGCCGATGAACTCGCCGATCACCCAGCGCACCTCGGCACGGCTCGAGGCGGCTTCGAGGAGCGGGAGGTACCGCGCGTACGTTGCCTCCCAGTCGAGACCGTGCATGCCGGGATCGTAGAAGAAGTCCCGTTCGATGCGGTACACCTCTCGGAAGATCTGCCGCCACTCGGCCCGGGGGTCCAGCCGCAGGACGAGGCCGGAGAGGTCCATGGGTTCGGCCTTGGCATCGGTAGCCGAGGCCTCGACCCGGCCGATCCGGTTCCCCTTCCGCCACACGACCGTGTCCCCATCCGCGCTGACGGCGTAGTCCTCGACCTCGTCGAGGAGCGTACGGACCTCACGATCCTCGAAGTCGAACGCCTTGAGGCGCCGGGGACCGGGCTCCCGGATGTCGAACCGGTTGAAGTCCCCCTCGTCCGCGTCGAGGAAGAGCAGGCTCGCCGAGGTCACGGCGAGGTCACGGTAGTTGCCCCGTGGCACCGGCAGCGGTTCCACGCGATCCTCGATGCCCGGAAAGTCCACGACCACGCGCGGCAGATCCTTCCGGGCCTGCTTCCTGTCCTTCCTGCTCGACCCGTCGGCCTCCTCCTCCGTCGGCGACCCGTCGCCGGTCGGCGGGGGGATCAGGGGCGGATCGCCGGCACGGAGGGCCAGCGCGTACAGGCCCGCCACCTTCTTGTAGACCAGCTCGAACTCCATGTCCGAGTAGGTGGGGTCGAAACGGCGGTTGGACACGAAGAACAGGCGACGGCCATCCGCGGAGAACACCGGTTCGAAGGCGTCGAGCGGACCTCCGGTGACCGGGTGCGCCTCGTGGCTGGCCAGGTCGTGGATCCAGATCCGGTTCACCAGGTCGTCGCCCATCTTGGTGTAGGCGAGGAACCGGCCATCCGGAGACCAGGTCGGGTCGGAGATGGGCTTGGCGTCGATCCCGAGGTCCATGGCCTCGTTGTGGGCCTTGTCCACGCGGGTGACGGCTTTCGTGCCGACGTCCAGCACGTAGAGCGCGAGCGTCTGGTCCGTGAAGGCGAGCTGCTTCGCGTCCGGCGACCAGGACAGCGCCGTGCGGTAGCCCTCGCCGAGACGGGTCATGGGCTCGGGAGGGGTCCGTCCGGACGGATCGGCGAGCCAGATCTCGTATTCGCCCGTCTTGTCCGAGAGGAAGGCGATCCACCTCCCGTCGGGCGACCAGACGGCGTCCTTCTCCCGGGATCCCGGGTCGCGCGTGAGGTTGCGGGTGATGCCCTCCTTCGCGGGCACGGTGAAGACGTCGCCCCGGGCCACGAGGACGGCCCGGCTCCCGTCGGGGGAGACCCCCAGGCTGGTGATCCGGTCCCGCACGTCCTTCAGATACGGTCGGGTCTCGGTGGGGTCCGCACGGATCTCCACGGGGATCGCCTCCACCCGCCCGGTGGCCGGGTCGAGCATTTCCAGGCGGCCGGCCCGATCCCACACGATCCGGTCGTCGCCGTCGGAGGGGCGGCCAGCGTCGAAGTCGGTGAACCCGGTGTGGCGGGTGACCTCGCCCGTGGTGGGGTCCATGGAGAAGAGGTTGAGCACGCCGTCCGGATCGGCCTGGTAGTAGAGCCTGTCCCCGATCCACATGGGGAACCGCTCGCTGCCGCGGGCATCGGTGAGTCGGCGGTCCTCCCCGGTGGCGAGGTCGTACAGGTAGAGGTCGGGCGCAAGTCCGCCCCGGTATCGCTTCCAGGTGCGGTCCTCGGTGGCGGTGCGGGTGTAGGCGAGCCTCCGGCCGTCGGGGCTGTACGCGCCCCATCCGGCCTCGGGCAGGGGCACCGCCTCGAGTCCCGTGCCGTCCCCGTTCACGAGGTGGAGGCGCGTAAACCGGCTCCACGCGTTCCGAGTGGACCGGAAGAGGATCTTCCCGCTCACCGGGTGCCACCCTACGACCTCGTCGTCGGCGGGGTGCCAGGTCACCCGCCGGATGTCGCCGCCCGCCGGATCCATCGTGAAGACGTCGGTGTTTCCGTCGTACTCCGCGGTGAAGGCGATGCGGCTGCAGTCGAGGGAGAACTTGGGAAAGCGCTCGATGCCCTCGTGCACCGTGACGCGCTGGGCCACGCCGCCCGAGGCGGGCACGGTCCAGATGTCCTCGCCGGACACGAACGCCACCAGCCCTCCGCACAGGTCGGGCTGGAGCGCGAGGCGGCCGGGCGGGGGCGCCGCGGACCGGGCGGGTGGGACGGCGAGCAGCGCGAGGAGCGCGACGAGCGGGGGCAACCGGGCGGCGGGCATGGCACTCCTTCCCTGTGGCCGCACCCTGCGACGGCGCGGACCGAGACGAGGGTCGCGGCAGGTTAGCATGCCCCGAGGCCTGGAGGCGGCATGATGTGGATGGGCGTGGACGAGGCGGGCCGGGGTTCGGTGCTCGGACCCATGGCCGTGGGAGCCTACATGCTCGTCGAGTCCCGCCTCCCCGAGCTGGTCGCCACCGGGGTCACCGATTCCAAGGCACTCACGCAGCGCCGTCGCGAGGCCCTGATCCCGGCGCTCGAGGCGTTGGGTGAACCCCGGGTGCGGCTCGTGCCCGCCCAGGCCATCGATCGAGGCAACCTCAACGAGATCACGCTCGACGTGGTCGCGGATCTCGTCCGCGAGGCACGGCCCGATCGCGTGTGGGTGGACGCGCCCTGCAATCCCCGGGGCATTCCGACCTGGATTCGACGGTTGTACGCTCGCCTGCCCTATCGGCCTCAGCTCGTGGTCGAACCCAAGGCAGACGCCCGTTATCCTCTGGTTGGAGCCGCCTCGGTGTGTGCCAAGGTGGCCCGCGACGCGGCGGTTCGTGCCCTGGGCCCGGTGGGGAGCGGCTACCCCTCCGATCCCACCACGCGGGCCGTGCTCACCCGCCTGCTCCAAGAGGGCAGGCCGCTGCCCCCCTGGGTGCGCTCGCGTTGGGGCACGCTCGCGATCCTCGCCGGGCAGGCCGTCCTCGCCCCTCGAGCCGGATGAGGCCGGACGTGCGGCGCGGTCTGGAACGGCTGGCCGCCCTCCTGGCCGGGCTCCTCCTGGTGCTCCTCGCCCTGGAGGCGGGCACCCGCGTGGCGAGCCACCTCGTCTACCCTCGGACCGATCCCGGCCGCTCCGTGGCCGGCCTGCCCGAGGGAGCCCCTCGGGTGCTCACGGTGGGGGACTCCTTCACCGCGGGCCGGGTGGACGCCTCCTGGCCTCGGGCCTTCGCGGAGATCGAGACCGCGCGCCAAGGCCGTCCGGTGGCGGTGGTGAACGCCGGGCTGGGCGGGCAGAACTCGCGCATGGTCCTGGAGGGCCTGGGCCCCCTCCTCCGGGCGGCGAATCCCCACCTCGTGGTGATCTGCGCCGGCGCCGTCAACCTCACGAACTGGTACGGCTTCAACGACTGGGCCGGCAGGCGATCCTGGACCTCCCGACTGGACGACGCCCTGGCCGCGCGCCTGGCCTCCTGGCGCCTCCTCCGTCACCTGACCGTCGCGTGGCGCCGGAGCCCCTCGGTGGTGCCCGGCGATGCCGTAAAGGGGTACGCCACGTGGCAGACCACCTTCCGGCGGGACGGACGGCCGATCGCCCGGGTGGACTCCGACGATCCCGGCTTCCAGGCTGCCAAGGCGCTCCTCGACGCCGGTCGGGCGCCCGAGGCGTACGTGGCCTTCCACGCGGCGGCCCGGTCCCACCCGGAGCAGGCGCCGCTCTGGTGGGGTGCGGGCATGGCGGCGGCCTACGCGGGCGACCAGGCCGCCGCGGTGCGCGCCTACGAGTCCTGCCTCACCGCGGCGCCCCGGCACGCGGCCTGCACCTTCGGGCTCGGCATGGTGCTTTCCGACATGCCGGGCGGCCGGGATCGGGCCGAGGCCGTCCTCGCCGCGGGCGTCGCGGCCTGGCCGGAGGATCCGCTCCTCAGGTGGGCGCTCGGCCGGGTGTACGGCCTCAAGGCGCGGCAGGATCTCGCCCTCGAGCAACTGGCGGCCTGCGTCCGGCTCGATCCCGAGCGATACTGCTGCTACGAGACGATGGTGGGGATGGTGCGCGGACCCCGCTACCAGGGGGAGGTACGCAAGCTCCTGGAGGAGATGGCGCCGCAAAGCGCCATGGCCCGGGACACGCTGGCAGCCCTCCTCATCCCCGGGCCCGGCAACCGTGCGCGGGATGCAGCCCTCGCCGCGTGGGCCCGCGACGACCTCGAGGCGATGGTGGACCTGTGCCTCGACCGGGGTGCAGGCGTGCTCCTCCACTCCTACCCCGAGGAGAACCCCGTGAACGACGTACTGCGCGAGGTCGCAGCCACGCGGGACGTGCCCTTCGTGGACCACGTCCCGGCGTTCCGGGCCGCCCTCGTCACGACCCCCCGCAGCGACCTCTTCGTGCCCGACGGACACCCGAACGATGAGGGGTATCGCCGGATGGCCGAGGCGATCGCGGAGGCCGTGGACGCTGCCGGCCTGCTCCCGGCCCCGTAGGTCGCGGCACGAGGACCGCGGCGCCCTCGAAGCGGCCCACGCGTAGATCCTCCAGCGCCTGGGCCCCGCGTTCGAGCGGGTAGCGGTGCACGGTCGTCTTGAGGGGGATGTCTGCCACCCGCGCAAAAAACTCCAGCCCGTCCCGCCGGGTGAGGTTGGCCACCGACCGGATTCCCCGTTCCTCCCAGAGGATCCGGTAGGGGAACGACGGGATGTCGCTCATGTGGATACCCGCGGCCACCACCACGCCGCCGGGCGCGACGTGGCCGAGCGCCCGGGGGACGAGCGCACCCACGGGGGCGAAGAGGATGGCTGCGTCGAGCAACTCGGGCGGATCCTCGTCGCTCCCCCCTGCCCAGCAGGCACCCAGCGACCGTGCGAACGCCTGCTTGCGGCGGTCGCCGGGCTTCGTGAAGGCATACACCTTCTGACCCTCGTGCACCGCGACCTGGCACAGGATGTGGGCCGAGGCGCCGAAGCCGTAGAGCCCGATCCGGTCCGCGGGTCCCGCCATGCGCCAGGCGCGGTACCCGATGAGACCGGCGCAGAGGAGAGGCGCAAGCGCAGCCGGATCCCAGCCGCTGGGGAGGGGCAGACAGAAGCGGGCGTCGGCCACGCAGGTTTCGGCGAATCCGCCATCCCGGGTGCACCCCGTGAACTCGGGCGATCGACAGAGGTTCTCCCGGCCTTCGAGGCAGGCGCGGCAGGCCCCGCAGGTCCGGCCGAGCCAGGGCACGCCGACGGAATCCCCCGGGGCCAGGCCGGTCACGCCTTCCCCTACCGACACGACCCTCCCCACCACCTCGTGGCCCGGCACCACGGGGTATCGGGTTTGGGGGAGGTCCCCGTCCACCACGTGCAGATCCGTGCGGCACACCCCGCAGGCGCGCACGGAGAGGAGCACCTCGCCGGCACCCGGCACGGGCACCGGCCGGGTGACCAGGCGGAGCGGGCGACCCGGGGCCTCGGCCACCAGGGCACGCATGTGCGTCCGCGGGCCGGGGGGGGAGCGAGGCGGGCGGGCAGGAACCATGGATCAGCCGGGGTGGCAGGCCTGGCAGGCCGACGGGTCCGGGAACTCGGACCCGGGGCAGGTGTGGGGGAGGCCGTGGCACGTGCCGCACGGCGTCGCGGCGCCGTGGCCCGGGGGCGCACCGTTCGTGCCATGGCAGGGTGCGCACTCGTAGGGTGCGTACCCCGTGCGGTGACCGAAGTCTCCGTGGCAGTCCAGGCAGCAGGGGTTCCGCCAGCCCTCGTGCGCGTCGACGTCCGTGTCCGCATCCACGTCGCTGTCCGTGTCGGCCTCGGGGCTCGAGTCGTCTTCTTGGCCGTCGCAGGCCGGAAGGCAGAAGAGCACCAGGAGGCCCAGACAGGCGATGCGCATGAACGTCTTCCGGATAGGGGGTCCGCATGCAGCCTAACGCCTGGCCGATCCGTCTGGTGCCCGTGAGCCTCTTCGTCGGCCTCGCCGAAGCCCTGGCGGCCTTCGGCTGGGGCCACGTCCACCTGCGCCGCGAAGCCTCGATCGCGGACCTGGCTTGGGAGGCGGGGATCGCGATCCTCGTGGGCACCCCCCTGTGCGCCGTGCCGGTGTTCCTGCTGGGCCTGGTCCTCTGGGGAATCGCTCGGGCCTTCCACAAGCCGACGTCCCTCGCTGGCCCTCCGAGCCGGGCGATCGATCGGCTGCCCACGGTGTCCGTGCTGATCGTGGCCTGGGTCGCGTTGCGGATCGCCACCTCCGAGAGCCCGCTCCAGGTCCGCGTGGGCGTGGCAGTCGCGGCGCTCGCGATCGCCGGCCTGTTCCTCTGGGTGCCCTTCGCTCGAGGCGCTCGGGCATGGCCGGCCCTTGCGGCCCCGGTCCTCGCCCTCGTGTCCTGCTTCGGGGTCGGAGCGGGCGGCCGTGCGTCTCCCACGGAAACACGCTGGGTGTTCCTCGCTGCGGGGCTGCCCGTGCTCGTGGTGGGCGTCGGCTGGGCGCTGGGCAGGTGGCGTCCGGCCGTGGGCGTGCTGGCGTGCGCGACGGGGCTCGTGGGCTGGGGGGTGTGGATCCTGCCCGCCGGAGCGAACCCCCCCATCGAGGACCGGCCCAACGTGATGCTCGTGGTGGTGGACACCCTGCGGGCGGACCGGGTGGTGGGCCTCACGGCCCGGATGCCCAACCTCTCGGCGTTCGCCGAGGGCGGCACCACGTTCACACGCGCCTACACGGTCATCCCCAAGACCCAGCAGTCCGTGTCGTCCCTGATGACGGGCCTGTACCCCTGGCACCACGGCGTCCGGACCCTGCACCAGCGGCTCCGGGATCGGCACACCACGCTGGCCGAGCGCTTTGCGCGGGCGGGCTACCACACCGCGGCCTTCATCCAGAACCCCTGGCTCGGGTACGGGATGGGCCACGAGCAGGGATTCGGCGAGTACTACGACTACGACGCGATCACGAGCCTTTCGGACCGCTTCTGGCGGACCTGGCCGATCCGGCTCCTGGATCGCCTCGCCGGGCGCAGGCCGAAGCACACGGTCTACCAGGTGGACGGCCGCATCCTGACCGATCGGGTCACGGCCTGGCTGGAGGATCCTCCGGATCGGCCCTGGTTCGTGTGGGTCCACTACTTCGACCCCCACTGGCCCTACCTCCCCCCCGCCACGGCGGTGGGGGCCCCCCCCGAGGACTACGAGGCCGCGCGGGTCATCAACGACCAGCACAGCCGCACCATCCGCAGGGGCAACCTCATCTTCCACGCTCTGGAAAACGGCATCACGCTCGACCAGGTGGCTGCGGCCCGCCGCCTGTACGATGGCGAGGTCCGCTACGTGGACCAGCAGCTCGATCGGATCCTGGATCGGATCCCCGGTGATGGGTCCACCCTGGTGACGGTCACCGCGGACCACGGCGAGAGCCTCGGGGAGCACGGCTACTTCTTCCACCACGGCGAGTACACCTACGAAGACTCGCTCCGGATCCCCCTCGTGGTGTGGTGGCCCGGCCACGTGGCTGCGGGTCGCGTGGAGGACGCGCCGGTCGTGACCGTGGACCTGGCCCCCACCCTGCTGACCCTGGCGGGGCTGGAGCCCGGTCGAACGGACGGCCTCGTCCTGCCGGGGCTCGCCGGGGCGGATCCACCACCGGCCAGCCGCGTGATCCCCTTCGAGAGCGACGTTCGCATGTTCTCCCAGAACCGTCGGATCCACCTTCAGGGGGTCCCGGGCAAGTGGCGCGGCGTCGTCCAGGACGACCGCAAGCTCATCGTCATCCCCACGCGGTCGGATCCCGAGATGGAACTCTACGAACTGTCCGCCGATCCCGGAGAGCTGTTCGATCTCCACGCGGACGACGCGGACGGGGTCCAGGCGCTCCTGGGCACCTTCTCCGACGCCGGGCTCAACCTGGGGGGTCGCACGGAGAAGCGGCAAGGCTCGAACCCGGCGCCATCGGCGGCCGAGACCGAGCGTCTCCAGGCGTTGGGGTACGTGGACTAAGCCGCGAAGGGCTCCTCAAGGCCGGCATCCGCTTCCGTCGAGAAGGACCTGGTACTCCTCGACGAGACGGGTGGAGAACGCCTCGGCCAGCCTCACCCGTTCGCGGGCCGCGTCGGCGAACTCGGGGCGATCCTCGATCAGGTCGTGCTGCTCGCCGGGATCCGCCGCCACGTCGAAGACCCAGTCTTGCCGGTCGTTCTCGATGATGTACTTGAGGCCTGCGTCCACGAGCCCGAGCCGGAACCGAGGCGGCCGCCCGCCGAAGAGCGCCACCCGCGCCGGACCCGGCCGGGTCAGGTCCCGTCCCTTCATGGTGCAGGGAATCGGCAGGTCCAGGAGCGCAAGGACGGTGGGCGCCAGATCGAGGTGCGAGGTGGTGAACCCGACCCGGCCCTGCACCCCGGCGAGCTGGGGCCCGAGGATCACGAGGGGCACCCGGATGACCTCCTCGTAGGGATTGCGGGCCCGGGCCGTGGTGCACCCCTCGCCGTGATCCGCGGTGATCACGACCAGGGTGTCGTCGAGCCGGTCCAGGCGCCGCAGGCCCTCCACGAGGTCCCGGATGCGGTCGTCCACGACGCCCAGGGCCCGGACCTGCCGATCCCGCACCCTATGCAGCCGTTCGCTCGCGTGCTCGGGAGCCACCGTCCAGGGATGGTGGGCCGCGAAGAAGAGGGTTGCCGCAAAGAAGGGGCGCTCGTCCTGCCGATCCACCCAGTCCAGGATGGCCTGCACGGTGATCCGGTCGTCCAGGCCCCACTTGCCCTTCCAGGCGCTCGCGTGGCCGGGCAGGGTGTGCATGTCCTCGACGAGGTCGAACCGGCGGTATTGCAGGAAGCGCATCTGCCGATCGAAGTTCAAATCCTGGCTCGTGAACCACGCGGTGGCGTAGCCCGCGTCGTGGAGCGTCTCGGGCAGGCTCCTGCAGGGGATGGCCGGGTTGACCATCGTGATGGAGCGATAGGACGGGTACGGCCACTCGGAGCACAGCAGGGAGAAGAGGACCTGCGTGGTGAGGGTCCAGGTGGTGTAGTGCGCGTCGAAGGCCACTTCTCCCGGCTGGTCTCCGAGTGTGGTCAGGTATGGAAAGGGGTTCTCCTCCCAGTCCAGCGTGGGCCGTCCCACGGACTCGGCGATCACCAGAAGGAGGCTCGTGCGCCGGGGTTCGGCTCCCACGAGGGGAGTGACGACCTCCTGCCCGGGTGCCACGATCGAGGAGAAATCGAAGCGGAAGGGGTCGCCCGTCCAGTCGGGGCCGGGCGCCACGGCGCGGATCCACGGCGCGGCGCAGGAGGCGACGAACTCGGGGAGCGGGCTCTTCTCCAGGCCGTTCAGGTAGCGGTACCGGCGCGGTCCCACCTCCCCGCGCATCATCCGGGGCAGAACGAACAGCGCGAAGCCACCGAGGACGACCAGGAGGAGCACCACGGGCCGTCGCACCCACCGGTGGAGACGGGCCCAGCCGCAAGGCAGCCACGCCCCGGCCGCCAGGGCCACCCCCGGGAGCACCACGAGGGGAGCCACGTTCCAGAAGGTGAGGCTCTGGGTGAACGAGTCCCAGATGGCCGGCGCCCAGTCCAGGGCAGACCCCTGCTGGTCCACCACCGTGGCGAGCAAGGCGTTGCGGGTCAGGTAGCCCCCGGCGTCGAGGAGCAGACCCGTGCTGAAGGCCGCGAAGAACGCGTGGAGGACCTGGAGCCCGCACGACGCCCCTCGGACCACGCGGGGTCGACCCGCGGCCGTGAGGGGCCACACCACCAGGGTGGCCAGCACGGCGGCGAGTGCGGCACCCACGACGTCGTTGCCCACGTAGAGCGGCATCTCGGCCAGCTGCCTGCTCGGCGTCTTGAACCCGGCGCCGAGCAGGTCGCGGACGACCAGGCCTCCCTTGAGGAGGAGGAGCACCGTCAGGGCCGCCAGGAACTGGGCCGTGAACACGGCGCGGAGGGAGGCGGCGAGGGGGGGACGATCGGGCAAAGGGACAGGCGAGGTGCAGTTTTTAGCTGGTCCCTCTACCCGTGCCCTCCATTGGGTGCAAGGCGGAGCCGGACGGGCGACCGTCGGGTTAGCCCCTCCTCCTGCCCCGGGCTCACAGTCGCCCTCGAGGGATCCGTGGGTCAGCCGCGTTCCCTCCGGAGTCTCCGATGAAGTACTGGCGAACGCCCCTGGACCTGGACCGCATCACGGTCCCGCACGGCGAGATTCACATCCTCAAGGATCGGTGCAAGGGATGCGGCTTCTGCGTGGAGTACTGCCCAAAGGGGGTCCTGGCGATCTCCAAGGAGTTCAACCACAAGGGCTACCACCCACCTGAGGTGGTCAAGCCCGAGGAGTGCGTCAACTGCAACCTCTGCGAGATGATCTGCCCCGACTTCGCGATCTACTCGGTGGCCCTGCCCCCGGCGCCGGCCACCACCACGTTCCGGTAGGCGTACCGATCGGCACCCGCCCGGGTGCTCCAACGAGGAGGAACACGTGACCGCGGAACCATCTGGAGTGCTCACCGGCATCCACTACCTGGACGGCGACTTCGCCTGTGGCGAGGGCGCGATGGCCGCCGGGTGCCGATTCGTGGCCGGCTACCCGATCACGCCGTCCACCGAGGTCGTCGAGCGCATCGGACGTCGCTTCCCGATGATGGGGGGCATCTTCATCCAGATGGAGGACGAACTCGCCAGCATGGCCGCCATCGTGGGGGCAGCCTGGACCGGCACCAAGACCATGACCGTCACCAGCGGACCGGGGTTCAGCCTGATGATGGAGAACATCGGTCTTGCGGCCATGATGGAGGTCCCGTGCGTGGTGGTGAACGTCCAGCGGGGAGGACCCTCCACGGGCCTGCCCACCATGGTGGGCCAGGCCGACGTGATGCAGGCTCGCTGGGGTTCCCACGGTGACTACCCGATCATCGCGCTCTGCCCCCAGTCCCCGCAGGAGGCCTTCGACTTGACGGTGGAAGCCTTCAACCTCGCGGAGACGTGGCGCACGCCCGTGTTGCTCCTCATGGACGAGTGCGTGGGCCACATGACCGAAAAGGTGGTCATCCCTCCCGCCTCGGAGATCCGGGTGGTCAACCGCCGCCTCACGGACAAGAAGCCAGAGGCGTACCGCCCGTACGAGCCGGACGAGCGGGGCGTGCCCGAGTTCGCCCGTGTGGGCGATGGCTACCGCTTCCACGCCACGGGCCTCACCCACGACGAGCGCGGGTACCCGATCATGACTGCGGAGTGCCAGGCCCGGACCGTCCGCCGCCTCGTGGACAAGGTCCGGAAGAACGCCGATCGGATCGTCCGGTTCGAGGAGCAGGACGTGGAGGGGGCCGACGTGGTGGTTCTGGCCTACGGCATCACCGCCCGGGTGGCCCGGGCGGCCATCGACATGGCCCGCGCCCAGGGGGTCAAGGTCGGGTTTCTGCGCCTCGTGGTGTTGTGGCCCTTCCCGGAGGCGAAGATCCGGGAGCTGGCGGCCAGGATCCGGGCCTTCGTGGTGCCGGAGATCAACCTGGGCCAACTGGTGCTCGAGGTGGAGCGCTGCGCGGGCGGACAGGCCCGGACCTGCGGCGTGCCCCACGCCGGCGGCGGCGTGCACGACCCCGAGGAGATCTGCCGCGTCATTTTGGAGGCCGCGCAATGAGCACCGAGCCCGCACCGCGCTCCACCGAGGAGCAGCACCCCATCACCCCGTACGTCCGCATGGATCGCATGCCCCACATCTGGTGCCCCACCTGCGGCATCGGAACGGTGGTGAAGTGCTACGTGCAGGCCCTCGTGGAGGAGAAGCTCGATCTCGACAAGGTGGCGGTGGTGTCCGGCATCGGCTGCACCGGTCGCGTGGCCGGGTACGTCAAGCTCGACTCCTTCCACACGACCCACGGGCGGGCCATCCCGTTTGCCACGGGTCTGAAGCTCTGCCGGCCCGAACTTCTGGTCACGGTGTTCTCCGGAGACGGCGATCTCGTCGGCATCGGGGGCAACCACTTCATCCACGCCGCCCGGCGCAACCAGGACGTCCTCGTCATCCTGGTCAACAACTTCATCTACGGCATGACCGGCGGCCAGAACGCCCCAACCACGCCACTGGGGGCGAAGTCGTCCACCATGTTCTTCGGGAACTTCGAACGCCCCTTCAGCCTGCCCCACCTGGCGGCCTCCAGCGGGGCCACCTACGTGGCCCGCTGGACGTCGCTGCACATCCGGCGCCTGACCCGCTCCATCCGGGAGGCCGTCCGTCGCAAGGGCTTCCGGTTCATCGAGGTGGTCGCGCCCTGCTCCACCTTGTACGCCCGCCTCAACAAGCTGGGGACAGGGTACGATCTCATGAAGTTCTACCACGACTTCTCCGAGATCCGAAACGACGCGGACACCAGCGAGCTGGACATCGAGTTCCAGTCCCGCATCGTGTGCGGGAGGTTCGTCGACAAGGAGAGACCCACCTACAAAGAGTCCATGGACGCCCATTACGAGAAGATTCTCGGGTCCAGGTACGTACCCATGAAACCCGAAGGAGGGTGGATTCCATGACACGGACCGAGATCCGGATCACGGGCTTCGGCGGTCAGGGCGTGGTGCTGTGCGGCTACGTCATCGGCCGGGCCTGTGCGATCCATGCCGGCCAACATGCCACGATGATCCAGTCCTTCGGCCCCGAGGCCCGAGGATCGTCCTGCAGCGCCACCCTGGTCGTGTCGGACGCGCCGGTGTTGTACCCCTACATCCGGCGCCCGGACGTCTTCGTGGTGATGTCCAACGACGGCTACGAGAAGTACGCCGAGGAGATCAAGGACGATGCGGTGATCGTGTACGAGCAGGACCTCGTCCATCCCACGCCCAAGCCGGGCCAGCGGACCTACGGCGTGCCCAGCACCCGCATCGCCGAGCAGTTGGGGCGCGCCCTCATCCAGAACATCGTCATGCTGGGCTTCTTCGGGGCCGTCACCCGAATCGTTCCCCGCCAGGAGATGCGGGAGGCGGTGCGGAACTCGGTGCCGGCCGGCACCGAGGAGCTCAACCTGAAGGCCTTCGAGGCGGGGTGGACCTGGTACGACGAGCAGTACGGAACCCGGGGATCCGCCGCGATGGCGGCCCCCGCGAGCACGGGGTGAACCATGACGCCCGACCCGACAGCTCCCCGGCGCGCCCTGGTGATCGGGGGTGGGATCGCTGGGATCCAGGCTGCCCTCGATCTCGCGGGGGCACGCGTCCGGGTCACGCTGGTGGAGACGTCTCCGTCCCTCGGAGGACGGATGGCCCAGCTGGACAAGACCTTCCCCACCATGGACTGCGCGATATGAATCCTCGGCCCTAAGGCCATGGATGCCGGTCGGCATCCCCTCATCGATGTGGTCACGAACGCCCAGGTCGTGGCCTGCAGCGGCGAACCGGGGGCGTTCCGGGTCCGGGTGCGAAAGCGGCCGCGCTACGTCAGGGAGGATCGATGCGTGGCGTGTGGGCTGTGCGTGGAGGCCTGCCCTCAGGTGGGCGGCAACGAGTTCGACATGGGGATCAAGGCCCGAAAGGCCATCTACCGGCCGTTCCCCCAATCCGTCCCCGCGACGTACGTGGTGGATCCGGACGCCTGTTTGAACTTCCTCAACTTCCTGACCCCCAAGCAACGCGATCGGCTCGAGCGGATCCGCGCCATCAAGGCCCGAAAGGACCCGGCGTACCGCACCGACTTCCTGGTGTGCGGGCACTGCGTGTCGGCCTGCGAGGTCCAGGCCATCGACTTCGACATGCAGCCGGAGGAGACGGACCTCGAGGTGGGGGCCATCCTCGTCGCCACCGGCTTCCAGGAGTTCGACGCCCGTTCGCTGCGCACCTATGGCTACGGCCGGCTGCCCAACGTGGTGACGAGCCTGGAACTGGAGCGCATGCTCAACGCCTCCGGGGTCACCCAGGGGCACGTGGTCCGGCCCTCCGACCTCCGTACGCCTCGGCGGATCCTGTTCGTGCAGTGCGTGGGGGCCCGGGGCGAGGGAGGCCGCCCCTACTGCAGCCGCTTCTGCTGCATGAACGCGGTGAAGGACTCGCTCCTCATCCGGCAGCACGACCCGGCGGTGGAGGAGGTCACCATCCTCTACACGGACATGCGGGCCTTCGGAAAGGGCTTCGACGACTTCGTCGAACGCGCCCGCAGCGAAGAGAGCGCGATCTTCCTGCGCGGTCGCCCCGCGACCATCCGCCACGACCCCACGGACGACACCCTCGAGGTCTTCGTGGAGGACACGCTCGCCCACGAGCCGCGGCGGATCCGCGTGGACCTGGTGGTCCTCTCGGTGGCCGCCGCCCCCAACGAGGGGGCGGTGGAGCTGGCCCGCATGCTCGGCATCGAGACCGATGCCTACGGGTTCATCGCCCGGCGCGATCCAGCGGTGTCGGCGGTGGAGACCTGCCGGGAGGGCATCTTCGTGGCCGGCAGCGCGGTGGGACCGCAGGTCATCCCGGACTCCGTGGCCCAGGCCTCGGCGGCCGCCGCACGAGCCGCGCGCTTCCTGTCCGCGGAGCGGGTCACCCTCGACCCCGAACCCCCGCCACCGCTCGATCTCTCCGGGCCGCCCCGCATCGGCGTGCTGGTGTGCCACTGTGGCATCAACATCGCCGGCCTCCTCGACGTCTCGAACCTGGTCGACCACGCCGCGGCCCAGCCCGGAGTGGTGGCCGCGGTGGACGATGCGTTCGCCTGCTCCTCGACCGGGCAGGAAACGCTCGCCCGGCTGGTGGCCGAGCATCGGCTCAACCGCGTGGTGGTGGCCGCGTGCACGCCTCGCACCCACGAACCCATCTTCCGCGAGACGCTGGCCCGCCTGGGATTCAACCCCTACCTCCTGGAGATGGTCAACATCCGCGACCAGTGCTCCTGGGTCCACGCCCACCACCCGACCGAGGCGCAGGAGAAGGCCCGCGCGCTCCTCCGCATGGGCATCGCACGAGCCGGTCACCTCGAGCCCCTCGAGGAAGGGCGGGCCCCGGTCACCCGGAGCGCCCTGGTCATCGGGGGGGGCATCGCGGGCATCCAGGCGGCCACCGACCTCGCCGAGCAGGGCTTTCCGGTCACGCTCGTGGAGCGTTCCTCCGAGTTGGGGGGCCGGCTCGCCGCGCCCCGCCTGTGGCACCTGTACCCCACCGACCGCCCGGCCGTTGAGGTCCTCGCCCGCAAGGTCGAGCGCCTCCGTGCCAGCGGCGCCCGGATACTCACGGACACCGAGGTCACCGGCATCGTCGGCTGCGTCGGATCCTTCCAGGCCACCCTCCAGGGCGCCGTGACCGAGATCCTGCCCGTGGGCGCGATCATCCTGGCCTTCGGTGCGGACCTGGCGGATCCGGCCGGCGCGTACGGCCATGGACGGCTGTCCAACGTGATCACCAGCGAGGATCTCGAGCGGGCGTTCTTCGAGGGGGGACCTCGCGTGGAGGGGAAGCCGCTTCGCAGCGCGGCCTTCGTGCTCTGCGTGGGATCGCGCGATCCCGAGGGGTTCAGCGGCTGCTCTCGATACTGCTGCCCCACCGCCGTCAAGCAGGCCCTCGCCCTGGCGCGCCAGGGCGTGGACTGCACGGTGTTCTACCGGGACATGCGTACCGTGTCGTCCGGAGCGGAGGAGATGTACCGGGAGGCCCGCGGCGCGGGCGTGCTCTTCGTGCGGGTCCCCTCCGGCTCGCACGCCCAGGTGCTGGGCGAGACGCGCGCCGAGCGGGTCCGTTGCCGGGACGAGCTCCTCGACCGGGTCATCGAGGTGCCCGCCGACCTGGTGGTCTTGAGCGTGGGGATGCGCGCCCGCCAGCCCGAGACCGCTCGTTTCCACGACATCCTGAAGATCACCGTGGGGCTGGACGGGTTCTTCCTGGAGCGCCACCCCGAGCTGGCCCCGGTGGAGACCGCGGTGGAAGGCGTGTTCCTCGCGGGCACCGTACAGGGTCCCAAGGACATCGTGGACAGCGTGGCCCAGGCCTCGGCCGCCGCGGCCAAGGCCTCGGTGCTGCTCGCCCACGACCAGGTCCGGCTCGACCCGGCCGTGTCCGTGGTGGATCCCGATCGGTGTCGCGGGTGCGGCCAGTGCGTCGAGATCTGCCAGTTCCATGCGCCGGCCTTGAAGGAGATCGAGCCGGGGACCTGGGTGGCCGAGGTGAATCCCTCTCTGTGCAAGGGCTGCGGCACCTGTGCCTCCTGGTGCCCCTCCGGGGCCATCACGGCCCGCCACTTCACGAACCGGCAGGTGGAGGCCATGGTGGACGCCCTCTTCGCGGAGGCCTCTCCATGAGCGCACCCGAAGGCTGGAACCCGCGCATCGTGGTCTTCGCGTGCAACTGGTGCTCCTACGCGGGCGCCGACACGGCTGGGGTCTCGCGCATCCAGCACCAGCCCCACTTCCGCATGATCCGCGTGATGTGCTCCGGCCGCATCCAGCCGGGGTTCGTGCTCCGGGCCTTCGAGAAGGGTGCGGACGGCGTACTGGTTTCCGGCTGTCACATCGGCGACTGTCACTACCTGTTCGGCAACGAGCGGGCAGTGGAGCAGTTCGAGAAGACCCGCGCCGTCACCCGGATCCTGGGTTTGGAGGACGAGCGGCTGCGCCTGGAGTGGATCTCGGCCGCCGAGGGCGCCCGGTTCGCACAGGTGATCGACCAGTTCACCGAGCGCGTGCGTGCCCTCGGCCCAAGCCCCCTGGCCAGGGAGGCCCGATGACCCGCGCCCACGGCGAGCGCCTCTCCGACATCGCGGCGCGGACCCGCGCCTGGGCCTGCTACGACTGCGGCAAGTGCTCCGCCACCTGCCCGGTCACCCGGATCGGAGGGGCGCTGTCCCCTCGCCGCACCGTGCTCTCCACCAACCTCCTGCACGCGGACGTGGCCGTCTACGGAGCGGAGATCGCCTCCTGCCTCACCTGCGGCGCCTGCGATCGTCGATGCCCGGTCCAGGTGGACTTTACCGGTCTGGTCCGCGCGCTGCGCGAGGTCTCCCACGAGGAGGACGCCCAGCCCGAGTGCCCCCACGGCGGCGCCCTCCAGTCCCTCATGCGGATGATGGCACGCGGAACCCTGCAACAGCAGCGGCTCGACTGGCTTGGGCCCGACCTCCACACGGATCCGGCCCACGGGGCCGTGTTCCTCTGGACCGGCTGCACCGTCTACTACGACGCCTTCTTCCCCGAGTACGGGATGCGAACGCTGGACGTCACCCGTGCGGCCGTCCGCCTGCTCAACGCGCTCGGACAGGTTCCCGTGGTCTCCCCGGACGAGGTCTGCTGCGGCCACGACCTCCTCTGGAACGGCGACCGGGCATCGTTCGAGGCGCTCGCCCGGCGTAACGCCGCCCTCATCCAGGAAAGCGGCGCAGAGGTGGTCGTCGCGCCGTGCGCCGAGTGCGCCCGGACGCTCCGCCTCGACTACGGTCCGTTCCTCGGGTCCAGCCCCCGGATCCAGCACCTCTCCGAGTACCTCGCGGAGCGGCTCTCCGATCTCCCCCTGGTCCGGGAGACGACCCGGCGGGTCACGTTCCAGGATCCGTGCCGCCTGGGACGTCACCTGGGCGTGGTGGACGCACCGCGCAGCCTGCTGGCCGCGGTGCCTGGCCTCGAACTCGTGGAGATGGCGCACGCCGGGCTGAACGCCACCTGCTGCGCGGGTGGCACCTGGTCCGCCTGCGACCGCTACGCCAAGAAGCTCCAGGTCGAACGCCTGAAGGAAGCCAAGGCGACCGGGGCGGAGATCCTGGTGACCGCCTGCCCCAAGTGCCAGATCCACTTCCGGTGTGCCCAGAAGGACCCCAACCTGGGCCAGGACATCGCCATCGAGATGCAAGATGTCGCGCAGGTGCTGGCCGACGCCCTCTGACCCCTTGGAGGAACCATGAACGAGCCCTCCCGGAACCGCCCGAACGACGAGGAGCTGCGCATCGGCGTCTTCGTCTGCGATTGCGGCCTCAACATCGCCGGCGCGGTGGACTGCGAGGCCGTGGCGACGTTCGCGGCCACGCTGCCGGACGTGACCTGCGTGGTCCGCAACAAGTACACCTGCGCGGACCCGGGCCAGAACGAGATCAAGAACGCCATCCGGCAGCATCACCTCAACCGCGTGGTGGTGGCCTCCTGCACCCCGCGCCAGCACGAGCCCACGTTCCGGCAGTGCGTGCTGGATGCGGGGCTGAATCCCTACCTCCTGGAGATGGCCAACCTGAGGGAACACTGCGCCTGGGTCCACCCCCACGACCGGGAGGCAGCCACGGCCAAGGCCAAGGACCTCGTGGCCGGCGCGGTGGCCAAGGCCCGCTTCCTCCAGCCCCAGGAAGAGATGGTGGTCCCGGTCACCCGCCGGGCGCTCGTCATCGGCGGCGGGGTGGCCGGGATCGAGGCGGCGCTCGAGCTGGCCGACCAGGGCCACAAGGTCACGCTGGTCGAGAAGCAGCCCTCCATCGGTGGGATCATGGCCCAGCTCGACAAGACCTACCCCACAATGGACTGCAGCATATGAATCCTCGGGCCCAAGGCCATTGATGCCGGTCGGCATCCCAACATCGAGCTCCTGACCTTCTCCGAGGTCGACGACGTCTCCGGCTTCGTGGGCAACTTCACGGTGCGGATCCGGAAGAAGGCCCGGTACGTGGACCCCACGGCGTGCAACGCCTGCGGAGAGTGTGCCAAGGTCTGCCCCCAGGTCCGACCCGACGAGTACCAGATGGGGCTCTCGGCCCGCAAGGCCATCTACATCCCCTTCCCCCAGGCCGTTCCCTGCTCCTACATCCTCGACATGGAGAGCTGCCTGGGCAACGTTCCCATCGCCTGTGGCAAGTGCGCCGAGGCCTGTGAGCAGAATGCCATCAACTACGACGACCGCGACGAAATCGTCACCCGGGAGGTGGGTGCCGTCATCGTGGCGGTCGGGGCCGAGGTCTACGACCCCACCCAGGACGACGAGTACGGGTACACGCGCTTCCGGAACGTGATCACCTCGATGGAGTTCGAGCGCCTGATCTGCGCGGGGGGACCCACCTGCGGGGAGTTCGTCCGTCCCAGCGACCTCCAGCGGCCGAAGCGCATCGGGTTCATCCAGTGCGTGGGCTCCCGAAACCCGCGGCTGAACCGTCCCTGGTGCTCGAACATCTGCTGCATGAACACGGTCAAGGACACGCTGCTCCTCGCCGACCACTACCCCGACACCGAAAACGTGGTGTTCTACCAGGACATCCGTTCGTTCGGCAAGGGATTCGAGGACATGTTCCAGCGGTCCAAGGAGGCGGGCACCCGGTACATCCGGGGCCTGCCGGGCGAGATCGTGGAGGACCCCGCCACCGGCAACCTTCGCGTCACCGTGGAGAACACCACGGCAGGTCGCATCGAGCGCTTCGAACTCGACATGGTGGTGCTGTCGGTGGGCGTCGAGCCTCCGAAGGACCTCGCGCGGATCTCCGGTCTCCTCACGTTGTCCAAGACCTCCGATGGCTTCTTCATGGAGTCCCACCCCAAGCTCAAGCCGGTGGACGCGCCCACCCGGGGCGTCTTCTTCGCCGGCTTCTGCGAGTCGCCCAAGGACATCAAGGACTCGGTCTGCCAGGCGGGGGCCGCCGCATCCCGGGCCGGAGCCCTGCTCAACGCCGGCCGGATCCGGATCGAGGCCATCACCTCCCACATCGATCCGGCCGCCTGCACGAAGTGCGGGCTGTGTGCGCAGGTCTGTCCCTACGGCGCGATCCGCTGGAAGAAGGGCGAGGTGGCCACGGTGGTGGAGGCAGCCTGCGCGGGGTGCGGTGCCTGCGGCGCGACGTGCCGCAGCGGCGCCATCACCATGCGTCACTACACCGACGACCAGTTGAACGCGCAGGTCCGGGCCATCCTGGGGGACCGCCCCCAGGACAAGGTGTGCGTGTTCGCCTGCAACTGGTGCTCCTACGCGGGCGGGGACATGGCCGGCATCTCCCGCATGGCGTACCCGGCCTCCAACCGCGTGGTCCGTACCCTGTGCTCGGCCCGCGTCTCCGAGGAGATGGTCCTCGAGGCCTTCCGGTGCGGCGCACCCGTGGTGCTCGTCTCGGGCTGCCACTACGCGGACTGCCACTACATCACCGCCAACCGCCAGACCGTGAAGCGGGTGGATCGGCTGTGGGACCGCCTCGAACGCCTCGGGATCCGGCCGGAACGCCTGCAGCTCGAGTGGATCAGCGCGGCGGAGGGGCCGAAGTTCGCCGCGGTCATGCGGCGGCTGGAGGACCTGAGACGTACGGTCACCGCCGAGGAGATCGCCCACACGCGGGAGGCCCTCCGGCCGAAGCCCGCCGCCCGGATCGCCCGGGCTGCCGCACTCCAGGAGTGAGCCATGCCGATCCTCTCCCAGCCCTTCCGGTGCATGGCCTGCGGCCACGAGTACGAGGAGCCGGTGGACGAGGAGCGGGAACGGGAGCGCCAGTGCCCCCGATGCCGCTCCAACAGCGTCCGGCGGCTCAAGCGGGTCGTCCCGACCCAGCCGAAACCCGAGGAACTCCCGACATGACCGAGGAGATGCCCGTCCTCGTGGTGGACTTCGCGTTCCGCCGCGAGCTCGCCGAGAAGGTGGAGGGCAACCTCGCCTCCTTCTGCTACCAGTGCGGGGCGTGCGTGGGCGACTGCCCGGCCGCGGCCTACGACCCTGCCTTCAACCCGCGCCAGATCATGCTCAAGGTGCTGTACGGAGACGCCGAGTCCCTCCTGGGCCCCGCGTCGCCGCTCTGGCAGTGCACCAACTGCTACGCCTGCTACGAGCGCTGCCCCCAACAGGTGAAGCCCGTAGAGGTCATCATCGCGCTCAAGAACATGCTCCACGACCGGGGCCAGCACCCTCCGGTGGTGGACCGCGTGATCCGTACGTTCGAGGAGACGGGTCGCACCACACCGATCACGCCGGCAGTGGCGCGCAACCGGGAGACCCTGGGCCTCCCACCGCTCGAACCCGTGCCCGTGGCGGAGGTCCGTGCGCTCCTGGGGGACGAGGCCCCGGCCGAGGCGCCCCGATCCCCTCCGCTGGCCGCCCTTCCACCCGGCCAGGGCCATCGGTTCGCCTTCTTTCCCGGCTGTCTCATTCCCGCCCGCATGCCCGCCATGGAGGTCGCCATCCGGGAGGCGCTGGATCGGCTGGAGGTGGAGGTGGTGGACCTGCCCGGGGCCTCGTGCTGCCCGGATCCCATCTACTTCAAGTCCAGGGACAAGGCCGACTGGCTCGCGGTGGCAGCCCGCAACCTCTGCCTCGCCGAGGATCTCGGGCTCGACCTGTTCACCAACTGCTCGGGCTGTACCGCCACCCTGTCCGAGACCGTGCACCTCCTCGAGGATCCCGTCCTCCGGGAGCGGACCAACTCCAGGCTGGCCCGCATCGGTCGGACCTACAGGGGCACCAGCCGGGTCCGACACGTGGTCACCCTGCTGCGCGACGTGGTCGGGTACGAGGCGGTGAGGGCATCGGTCGTCCGCCCCCTGGAGGGGCTGAAGGTGGCCATCCACTACGGCTGCCACCTGCTCAAGCCGAGCGCGGTCATGAACGTGGACGACCCCGACGATCCCCATGTCCTGGAGGACCTCGTGCGCGCGATCGGGGCCGAGCCGGTGCGCCACCGCAACTGGTACCTGTGCTGCGGCAAGGCCTGCCAGGACGAGGATCTCCCCGCGCGCATGATGCGCGACCTCTTCGCCGCGGTCCATGCGGAGGAGGCCGAACTGCTCTGCCTCATCTGCCCCACCTGCTTTGCCCAGTTCGACTACGGCCAGGCCCGCGTGGCGAAGCGTTTCGAGGAGGATTTCCACATACCTGTCGTATACTACCTCCAGCTCCTGGCCTTCGCCCAGGGTACGCCCTACGACCGGCTGGGGTTCGACCGCCAGAGGTTCAAGCCGGAGGCGCTCCGGAGGTTCGAGGCCGCCGGGCCGTGATCGGGGCGCCCCGCCACCCGGAGGGCCCATGAAACCCAAGGACGAGACCCTCAAGGACGGGACGACCGTCCACATCCGCAAGGTGACCTCCCACGACCTCGACCGCCTGATGGCGTTCTACAACGACCTGCCTGGGGAGGATCGGCGCTACCTCAAGTTCGACGTCACGGACCGCGAGGCGGTCCGCAGGCGGCTCCGGCAGATGCGCGGCGGCCGGCTGCTGCGCATCGCCGCCCTGTCGGAGGACGCGATCGTCGGAGACGGCGTCCTCGAGTTCTCCCCGGAGAGCTGGCTGTGCGATCACGCCGAGGTCCGGGTGCTGGTGGCCCGCCCCTTCCAGCACCGGGGCGTGGGCAGCGCGCTCATGCGCGAGCTGTATTTCATGGCCATCGCCCGAGGCGTCCACAAGCTGGTCGGAATGGTGGCGCGACCCCAGCACGCGGCCATTGCGATCTGCCACAAGCTCGGCTTCCGCGAGCAGGTGTTGATCCCCGACTACGTCCGGGACACCCGGGGCGAGCACCAGGACCTGGTCGTGCTCATCGCCGACATCCACGACCTCTGGCACGAGCTGGAGTGGCTCTACAAGGACCAGGACATGCGCCGCTACCAGTAGGGGCCGGTCCGAACGACACGAGCCGGCGCTCTGGGACCGACGCGGACACCGACGCCGAGGAGTCGACGGCGGCCCCGGCGCCGGCCTCAGTCCGGAATGCCGTACTTGCGGAGCTTGTAGCGGAAGGCGTTGCGCTCCAGCCCGAGGGACTGCGCGGCCCTGGCCTTGACTCCGTCGTGCCGTTCGAGCGCGCGCCGCAACACCTGCTCCTCCACGGACTCCATCCAGGCCACGAGGTCGAAGTCGCCCTCGGGCACACCGGGCAGGCTGTACGCCAGCGTCGGGGCCGGGCCCTCCATGGGCAGGTCCCGGGCCGCCACCCGGTCGCCCGGTACGAGCACCGCGACCCGCTCGGCCATGTTGCCCAGTTCACGGATGTTGCCCGGCCAGGAGTAGTCGAGCAGCCGCTGCAGTGCGGACGGCTCCACGAGAGGCGGTTCGCGCCCGGCGCGCCGGCAGGCCTGGCGCAACGCGTGGCCGAAGAGCAGCAGCACGTCGTCGCCCCTGGCCCGCAAGGGAGGCAGTTCGATGGGAATCACGTTGAGACGGAAGTAGAGGTCGCGCCGAAATTCGGGGTTCGAGGTGAGGTCGCGATGGGTGGCCGCGATGAGGCGCACGTCCACGGACCGATCTCGGGTCTCGCCGACGCGCCGGATGGTCCGCTCCTCGATGGCTCGCAGCAGCCCCGTCTGGGCCGAGGCGGACAGCTCGGCAACCTCGTCCAGGAACAGCGTGCCGCCGTTGGCTGCCTCGAAGAGCCCCGCACGGTCTCCCACGGCGCTGGTGAACGATCCCTTGGCATGGCCGAACAGCTCGGCCTCCACGAGGGTTGCCGGGATGGCTCCGGCGTTCACCGCCACCAGCGGCTTCTGGGCTCGTCTGGAGCGCTGGTGGATGCGGCGTGCGAGCAGCTCCTTCCCGGTCCCGGTCTCCCCCGTGATGAGCACGTTCGCGTCGCTCGCCGCCGCGCGGTCCGCTCGGGCCAGGGCCGCGCGCAGCGCCGCGGAGCTGCCCACGATGGGGTCGCTCTCCGGCTCGCCGGCCCGCCGTGCCGCCATCTGGAGGCGCCGCATGTCGGATGCGTTCCGGACCTGCACCTCCAGCGCCGCGAAGTGGATGGGCTTGGTGAGGAAGGAGAAGGCACCCGCTCGTGTAGCCTCCACCGCGCGGTCGATGGAGGCATAGGCGGTCACGAGGATAACTGGAAGATCCGCGTCGAAGGCGTGGACCTCCCGCATCAGGCCGATCCCGTCGAGCCCGTCCATCCTCAGGTCGGTCACGATGACATCGGGAAGTTCGTTGCCGATCAACGTCAGCGCGGCACGGCCGTCCTCGGCCGTGGAGGTCTCGTAGCCGGCATCCGTGAGAAGCTCGGCGAGAGCCTCGGCGCTGGGCAGGTGGTCATCGACGACGAGCACGCGGGTCATGGCGCTTCCTGGCGGAGGTCGAGGCGGAAGGTGGCCGGACGGAGGCGTACGAGCACCAGGTCGCCTCCCAGCGCCCGGCAGATGCGGCGGGACTGGGGCAGGCCCAGGCCGGTGCCGGTGGCCCGGGTGGTGTGGAACCACTCGAAGATCCTGCCCACCATGGCATCCTCGATGCCCGGACCGTCGTCCTCGACGGTGATCGCGCCGGGCTCCACCCGGATCCGGACCTGGGTCGCACCGGCCTCCTCGGCGTTGCGCAGGAGGTTCCAGAGCACCTGGCGGACGAGGTTCGGATCGGTCCAGGCGGTCACGCGCGGCCCCTCCTCGAGCCGGACCGCCGCCGGCCCCGGGCCGTCGGCAATGGCCTCGGCGACGACCGTCCTCAAGGCCACCTGGGCGAAGCGGGGTTCCACCGGCTTGGAGAGGTCCAGGAACCGTCCGACGATGTCCTCGATCTCCTTGATGTTCCGGCTGGCACGGGTCGTGAGCTTCAAGCGGCGATCGGGATCCTCGGCATGGGCCAGGGTCTCCAGGGTGAGGCTCAAGGCGTGCAGCGGGTTGCGCACCTCGTGGGCCACGGCGGCGGCGAGGGCCTGGACCTGGACGACCTGGGCGCTGTGGGCCTGCGTGAGGGCGACGTCCCGCTCGCAGATCGCGCCGAGGAGTGCGCGCACGGACATGGCCAGCCCCCGTACCTCGACGGGTCCGTCCACGTGAATGTCCTCCGGAACGGCGCCCGGCTTCAGGCGTCGGATCTCCCGGTCGAGCCGGGCCAACGGCAACGTGACGGCCGCGGCCAGTAGAGCGCCCACGATGCTCGTCAGGAGGAGCACCAGCCCGGTCACCAGGAGCAGGATGGTCTGGACCCGATCGACCACGTCGAGAAACGCCCCGCTCCCCTCCACGCCGAGCCTCCAGCCGGGATGCCCGGGGACGGAGGTGTAGGCGGCGCGCTGGGAACGGCCCTCGGCGGTTCGAAACATCGCGCCGACCGTGGTACCGCTCGAGACGGGCTGAGAGGGCGGCGTGCCGGAGAGCGGTGCGTGCCAGGGGTGGGTCGGGCTCACGATCGGCGGTCCCTCGGGAGGGAACAGCGCTGCCGACTGCAGGCCCGCGACTCCGATCAGGGCTGAGATCCGGGAGCCGACATCCGCACGGGCCTCCTCCGCCCCGGGCGCCGATGCGTCCTCCAGGGGGGCCTCCTGGAGGGACGACGCCATCAACCCCGCCTGGGCGGCCAGTTTCTCTCCGAGCGCATTCACCAGCGCCACCTCGGTGGTCTGGGACCAGACCAGGACCAGCGCGATGGTGACGAGCAGGCCCACGGCAACCGTGGCCAGCCACGCCATGAGCCAGGACGTCCAGCGATGGACCTTCAGGAAGCGTTGGAGCAGGGGCATGGGGGCCGGCCGTGTCGGACGGTACCACCTTCCTCGTAAGAGGGGAACGACCGCAGGGAAGCAAGAACCGCGCCATGCGGGCCTGAAGGCCCATCGCAGCGTGGAGAAGGGGCTCCGGGAGGCTCGATCCTCTCTGGCCTGGATCGGGATTCGCCGCAAGGGGGCCCTGTCATGAAATCGAAAGTTTTCTTCCCTTCGACGAAAGATTTTTTTCGTCCCCCTCGATCCATGCCCAGGAACGGTGGGCCTGCCTCGGGCTCGCGGGCGCCGGTCCGTTCCGTGCGAGGTAAAGGGCCTCCATGCCCGAAGCCCGCGTCCTGGTGGTCCATGCCAACCCGCTGGGCGGGGCCGTGCCGCCCTACGGCGCCGAACGGGTGGCGCAGGCGCTGGTCCTCGGCGGCTGCGCCGTCCACCTCTCCATCCCGTTCCTGGCTGCTCGTCCCGTCCGGGCGTTCGTGGCGGATCTCGATTGGGATCCCTGCCTGGTGGCCCTCTCGCTGCGCAACGCGGACGACGCCCTCGTGGTCCGCTCCCCGAGCGGCCGCGGCTCCATCGACACGCGCTCCTGCCTGCCCGCGGTCCGGCCGCTCGTGGTCGCGGCCCGGGCCCGCGAGGTGCCCGTGCTCGCGGGGGGCACGGGCATCGCGGCCCTCGGCCCGGCGGGGCTCGCGGCCCTCGGCGTGGACCTCGGGGTTTCGGGCCCGGCCGACGATCTCCTGGTCCGCATGGGCCGGGCGCTCGCGGCGGGTGTGCCCTTTCCGGAGAGCCTCCCGGCCGATCCCCGGGTGATTGCGGCTCGGGGACATCCTCCCGGCCGGGGCGCGTCCACGTTGCCCGACGACGCAGGGTGCCAGGCACCCGGCCCGACCCCTCGACTCGGTGAGGGGCTCGCGCTCGCGCGATTCTGGGGCACCCGGCTGCCCGTGTCCACCTCCGCCGGGTGCGACCGGCGCTGCTGGTTCTGCGTGGAAGGCGCCGCTCTGGCGGGCCGGGTCCGGCCCCGGCCACCCGAGGAGGTGGCGGCCGAGGTCGCACGACTCGTGCGAGGCGGGTTTCCCCGGATCTGGCTCGCGGCCTCCGAGTTGAACGTTCCGGACGCGGTCCACGCCGTGGCCGTGCTGCGAGCCATCGCGCGGACCGGTGTGCGGGTCGACGTGCGCACGTTTCTGCAGGCGGGCGCGGTCGACGACGACCTGCTCTCGGCCCTCGAGGATCTGGGCGTGGATCCTGAGGATCTCGGCTTCGAGTTCGGACATCTCGATCCGGATCTCCTGGCCCGGGGGGCAGGCCCGGCCCCACGCGCCGCCGTGGATCGCGTCGTGGAGACGTGGCTGCGGCGCGGCTACCGGATGCTGGGCGGAACCGTGCTGTTCGGTGGGCACCCGGCCGAGACCCGTGCGACCGTGGACCGGGCCCTCGAGGCCGCCCGGGCCATCGACGCCGCCCTGCCCGACGGGTTCGGGCTCGCGTTCAGCGCGGGCGCCCGGGTCTACCCCGCTGCGCCCCTCGGCCGCTGGGTGGCTTCGCAACCCGAGGAGGCCCGGCCTCACCTCTACGGAAGAGGCCCCGAGGATCTCGCCCGGCCGGTGGTCTACTGCCGCCCGATGCCGCCTCGGGCGCTCCTCGAGGTCGTACTCGAAGGCCTCCGCCCCCTCCGTGGCCCGGTCACGCCGCTCAACGCCACCGCCCCCGCCCGGCCGGCCGCGCGGCGGGCGCTCGCGCTGGTGGATCGGTCGGTCCTGGCCGCCCGTTCGGGCCGCACGGGCGCGGCCTTGCGCGCGCTCTCCGCCGCACTGCGTCACGATCCCGAGCAACGCGACGCGCTGCGTCACCGGGCGCTGCTCCTCGCGAACGTGCGCGGGGATCGCCTGGGCGCCCGCGCCGCGCTCCTCCGCTTGAGGCGCCTGGTCGACGGCGAGGCCGCCGCCGAGGTGGACGCCGCACTGGCCGTGCTGGGCCCGCCGTGACGCCCGGCACGCCCGATCGCGGGGCCCACCCGGGGGATGCCGAGCTGCTGGGTCCGGCCGCCCTGCCCCGGCTCCGGGAGGCCTCGGCCGACCTCGCCTGGCTCCTGGGACGTGGCTACGCCGAGACCGCAGCCCTGGCCCTGGTGGGGGATCGCTTCCAGCTCCCGGCGCGCGCCCGGACGGCCGTCTTGCGGGGCACGTGCACGGCAGAGCACGCCCGATCGCGGCGCGAGCGCCGGGTTTCGATCCCGAGACGGCAGGTGGTCGTGGACGGCTTCAACGTGCTCGTCACGGTGGAGTCGGCCCTCGCCGGTGCCCCCCTGGTGCGCGGCACGGACGGCCTCCTGCGCGACCTGGCCGGCGTCCACGGCGCCTGGCGGAGCATGGCCTGGACCGAACGCGCCCTCGACCGGCTCGCCGAGGTCCTCGCGCCTGCCGCGGCGGTACGCTGGCTCCTGGACCGGCCGGTCGCCCACAGCGGACGCCTGGCCTCCCGCCTGAGAGACCGGGGATTCGATGCCGAGACCGTCTGGGACGTGGATGCCACCCTGGCGGCCACATGCGCCGAGGGGACCTGGGTGGGCGCCACGGCCGATGGTCCGCTCCTGGGCCGCCTGCCCGCGGCCGTGGACCTCGTGGGCCCCGTCGTGGTCCGCATCCCCGATGCCTGGATCGTGGACCTCGGGTGACCGCCTGTCCGGGCGTCCCTGCGGCCCCGCCCAGGGAGGGCCAGGAGTGCCGGGGCCGCGTCACGGGACGGAGGACGGGCGGAGCGAGGCCGCCCACGCTCCCAGGGCGACCCGGTCGGCCTCCCCCAGGCGGGCCTCCGGGTGGAGGCACAGGTAGAGGCCCGGGGGCATGGTGCCGTCCTGGATCTCCTCGACCATCTCGGCAGCCACCGCGGCGCGGCTGACGGCCCCGAACTCGCCCCAGGCGGAGAGGTCCAGCGCCTGCCTGCCCTCCTTCACGTGGTGGGAGACGAGCCAGGAGACCGGAGCCACCCGGGCGTACCAGGGCCAACGGGTCTCTCGCGAGTGGCAGTCGTAGCAGGCGTGGCGGAGCCGGTCCGCGACCTCGTTCGGCCCGTCGAAATCCGCGACCACGGGTGGGTTCGATCGATCCACGGGCACGAACTGGAGGCCGATTGCGAGGAGCAGGAGGACGACGAGGAGCCACCGCATGCCGGGAGGGTACCGGCTGACCTCCGATCCAGTCAAGGCAGCCCGGATCTGGAGTTGGCCCACTCCTGGGCCCAGCGGCGGAGAGAGCCACGTGGCCGGGCCGCGGGCGGACGTGGGGCGATCCGGGTGCGGGATCGGGGACCCGGAGGCGCGACGTACGGACGGATCGGACCCCGCCGTGGAGGCGGTTCGGCGCTTCGAAGGCAAGGACCCTCGAGGAGGGGCGACGGGTTCGCGATCGACCCCTCGTACGCGCCAGCCCTCCTAGGGAGGGGCGCCCGGAAGACGCGTGGGAGCTTCGCACCTCAGCGCGTCCAGCGCTCGGTTCCATCGGTCGATGCGGGCGATCTCGTCCTCGACGGCCCGCGCTCCCTCGTCGTGGAGTCGCCGGGCACGGGCGAGGGCCTCCTCTCCGGACGCCCGCACACCTTCGAGCAGGTCGCGGACCCGGCGTAGGACCCGGCGGTGGCTCTCGCGCACGCGGTCGTCGAAGTCGTGCTGGATGCGGCTGGCGTTGGAGCGGATCAATCGCTCCAGGTAGGTGCCCACCTTGCGCTCGATGGCGGTGAGCGTGGCCTCCCGGTCGCGCAGGCAGGCGAGGATCCAGCCCCAGGGGCCCTGGCCGGTGAGGGTCATGATGCGCGTGTAGAAGAGCCCGCTCGGGACGCGGAACCCGGTCTCGGGCTCCAGTACGCGGGGCAGGCCGGCGAGGGGGGCGGTCCCCTCCGATGCGAGCCGTTCGAGAAAGCCGGCGGCGATGGCGGTGAACCGGTTCGTCGCCTGGAGGTAGAGGTCCTCGCACAGCGGTCGGACCTCGGCCAGCCAGGCGTCCAGCCATCGCTCGGCGATCTCCCGGGCCACCTGTTCGGCGGCGGGATGGAGGCAACGGGCGGGGAGCCCGGCCCGCTCGGGCGAGCGGAGCGCGCGGGCCAACGCTTCCTTCGCGGCCGAGACGGCCTGTTCGAGGAACGCCTCCTTCTGGCGCTCGAACGCACGGGCGAGTCGCCGCTGCTCGGCCGCGAAGAGGGGTTCGAGGTCGCCCGTGGCGGTGACGGCGTCCTCCACGCACCGGGCGAGCGCAGCCACCCGGGCCTCGGTTTCGTGGAGGGGGCGCAAGAGCGCGTCCCGCCGGGCGGCGAGATCCGCGCCGAGCGTCGAGGCGAGGCGATGGCGGCCCCGCACAGAGGCGCTCAGCACGAGCGCACGGCCCGAGCTCAGGGCCAGGTCCGAGAGCGCGGCCTCCAGCGCGGGCCAGTCGCGCTCGGGGCCGGTGCCGGCCTGGTGCTCGGTCGCGCTCACGAGGAGCACGGGCCCCGGATCGCGCCCGAGCCGTCGGCCGAGCACGTCCCGGGCGAAGGCAGCCGCCTCGCGGGCCTCCGGCTCGGGCAGCCGGTCGGCCTTGTTGCAGGCCAAAATCAGGGAACCGTCCGCCTGTCGTGCGACCTCGGCCACGAGGTCCGCCTCCTCGGCCGTGAGGGGCGGATCGGCCCCCAGCACGACGAGGGCAGCGTCCACCTGGGGCACGAACTTGCGGGTCGTGGCCGTGTTGCCGGCGAAGACCGAGCCGACGCCCGGGGTGTCCACGAGGCAGAGCCCCGAGGCGAGGAGCGGATGGGGCAGGCGGATCTCCACGCCCGCCACTCCCTTCACGTTCTCGGGGTTCTTGGCCTCGGTGACCCAGTCGGCGAGAGAGCCCGGATCGACCTCGGCCACCTCGCCCGAGGCAAAGCGTACCCGGGCATCGCGGGCCGGCCCGTACCGGACCACCGTCACGGCCGCGGTGACCGGGACCACACCCACGGGAAGGAGGGGCTCGCCGACCAGCGCGTTCACGAGGCTGGACTTGCCCCGCTTGAACTGGCCGACGCAGGCCACGAAGAAGCGGCCGTCCCCGACGCGGTCCGCGAGCGACCGCACCTCCGCGGCGACCCGCGGCGAGCCCGCCTCGTCCGCGAGGCGGGCCAGGGCGTCGAGCGTGTCCTGGGGAACGAGGTCGGGGTTGCAGGGCTCCTGCACGGTGGCTCCGCTCGCAGCCGAGGGTTGCGGTGCCGGTGCAGGAACCTCCTGCGGGCGGGGGCACCGCAGGAGTCATTGGCCCCCCGCAGGGGTGGGAGGGCGGTTGTCGGCGGACTCCTCCGCCATCGAGAACCGGGACTACCCTGCCCGCCGCGAGGCGTCCACGCCCCCTGGGAGGCCGGTGGTGTCGCTGGAGGCCAGGTCAGGGGCGAGCCCAGGTCGAAGGAGGAGGATCCGTGCGTCATCGTGACCAGGGCGACGAGCGCCTCGGC
>JAFGLY010000213.1 GCA_016927815.1 Deltaproteobacteria bacterium
CCGCCGGCCGTGACCGCCCCGCCGGCCGTGCCGCCGTCCAGGCCTCCTGCACGCGCACCGTCGGTCCGGATCGAGGTTCCATCCCCTCCCCCCTCGCCCCGGTGCGACACCTCCGACCCCCTTCGAACCGAGTCCTTGAGCCGGGTGGAGAAGGGCGATGCCGCCGCTCGGCAAGGTCGGATGCAGCAGGCGGTGGACGAGTACCGGGCCGCCCTCACCCTCGATCGGTGCAACGGGTACGCATGGGCGGCCCTGGGCGCGATCGCGGGCTGGAGCGACCAACCCGAGCAGGCCGCGGACGCACTCGCCCAGGCCGTCCGGATCCTGCCCCGCCACTACAACGCCTGGACCGACCTGGGTGCGGCCTACGAGGCCCTCGGTCGGGTCGAGCAGGCCCGCGAGGCCTACCGCGCCGCGCTCAAGGCCCGCCCGGGGCACCAGCCCGCCCAGGAGGCGCTCGATCGGCTGGATCGCGCTCGCGGGCCCTGAGGGATCCGCCGTTGACGCGAGGGGATGCGACCGGTAGCATCTCGTTGGTTTCCTGGTCGAGGGTTCCATGGCCGATTCCTCCGCGTTCGTGATCCCGGCAGGCGTACGGTTCCACGCGGGCCAGCAGGGAGTGAGCGTCGAGCACGCCGGAGACATCATGCTGGAGGCCCCGATCGGCGGGAGGTTGGAACGGGTGCGATCCCGCGACGGGTCGGTGTTCATCCACGGCCGCGCCACCATCGAGCACATCGAGGCCCCGAACGGCACGGTCCGGCTGGAGGGACCGGTCCAGGCCGGCTACGTGCAGGGAGACATCGTCGAGCTCGCCGGATCGCCCGTCCGAGCCCGTGCGGTGCGGGGCCATCGCCAGATCGTGGTCGGGGCGATCCGGATCGATGTCGACGTGCTGATGGCGCCCCGCATCGACATCGATCCCAAGGCCAGCGGCCGCGCGCCGATCATCGAGTGCCACAACGAGCCGGGTCCCAACGCCATCAAGGGCGGGTTCTCTGCGGCGGAGTATGGGGACCTGCTCGGCGACGCCCGGAAGTTCCTCGCCGACCGGGGGCTCGAGCCCCTCGAGCCCGCTCCCGAGACCGACGCGGACCGACCCGCACCGCCGGCCGTCGAGGACCCGGCCGCGAGCCCTCCCCCGGTGCCGAGGCCGGCGATGGCGGGCCTGGTCATCGGCGGCACGACTTCCGACGACGAGGCCGCCCCCGGGGAGAGCGTGGAGGACCCGGACACCTCGCCCGGACGGCCCCCGACGACGTTGCTGCCTCCCGATGGCCTCGACTTCGTGGTCCTGGGCGATCCCACCCTCGAGGAGCGCCCCGAGGGAACGGGAGAGGTCCTGGTCGACGCCGTCGCTCCCGTCGAGGAGGGGGGCAAGGGGCCGACGCCCGAGGAACAGGCGCTCTGGGAGGCCCCGGACGCTCCGTCCGTCGTCATCGAGGACGAGGAGGTATCCGCGCCCATCGAAGCCTTCTCGATGGACGACCTCTCCCTGCCCCCGGGGGCCGAGCACCCCCCTCCCGCCGCTGTCCGGCGGGCAGGTCCCGGCCTGGAGATCTCCGATCCCCACGTCGAGCTCTCGCGCGACCTCCCCCTCGACCGCGAGTCTCTCGACCTGGGCCGGATGCTCCAGGAGAAGATCCGCGATCTCCGTCGGTTCTACCCGACAGGCGAGGAACCTGCCCCCGTCACGTCCCTGGCCCTGCTGGCCGAGGAGGGGCGCATCGAGGACATCGCGGAGCAGCTCCCCACCCTGTGGAACGAGCTCCTCGCACACCACCGCGACCACGGCATCCGGATCCGGCGGCAGGTCACCAACCTCTTCAACGACATCCTGAGCCTCCTCAAGGGTGCGCCGTCGATCCGGACGTGAGGGCTCCCGCCCTGCGACGCACGGAATCCCCTCCTCCCGGCCAGCCCCTCTCCAGGACGATCTCCGTCCTGCTCCTTCCATGACGAAACCCGGACTTGCCGCGCCCGACCGCACCCGCATAGGATGGGGTTCCTCCTTCGATCCCGAGGGCCGATCCATGCTCCGCCCCACCCCCCTCGTCCTCGCGTTCCTGGCGACCCTCGCAGGATGCAACTCCTACGAGATGTTCCGCGTGGCGGGCTACGAGCAGGCCACGTTCGCCAACGACGCCGACATCCTCTTCCTCGTGGACAACTCGCCCTCCATGTTCAACGAGGCCGCCGCGCTCGGGCTCAACTTCGGCGAGTTCGTCGAGAACCTGGTGGATCCGACCTCCGGCAGCGGCATGGCCTCGGACGGCCTCGCCGATGCCGTCGACAACTACATCATCTACGTCGGCCAGCGGGGCCGCTTCCTCGACTACCAGCTCGCGGTCACCACCACGTCGGCGGATCCCGAGAACGAGGTCATCGACCCGGGCGAGGCAGGCACGCTCGTCGGCACTCCGTCCGTCATCTCCGAGTCCACCACGCAGGACGTGATCCTCTCCTTCTCCCAGGCCGTCATGTGCAACGCCACGTGCTGGCCAGGGCCGTGCGTGGGCAGCATCAAGGACAACTGTATTCCGTACGACCCGACCTACGTCTGCGGCGAGGATCCGCAGGGCCTCATCTCCTGGGAGTACCTGTCCTGCGTCTGTGGGTCGGGCTGGACGCCTCCCGAGAACTGCGGATCCGGCCTCGAGGAGGGGCTGGAGGCCGCCCGGATGGCCCTGTGCCGCGCGGTGCCCAATCCCCCCGAGGGTTGCTACACCACGCCCACCGGTTTCGAAACGTCCTTCGAGGGCTCGAACGCCGGGCTCGTGCGCGAGAACTCGACCATCATCGTGGTCATCGTCACGGACGAGGGGGACAGCTCGCGCCTCCTGCGCACCGGAGACGAGGACCCCGCGCCGTACCTCGACATCTTCGACCAGTTCGACAACGCCATCACCTTCGCCGTCGTCGGTCCGGCCTTCGACGTCGAGTCGGGGGACTTCAACTGCAACTCGGGCAACGCTACGCCCGTGGGCACGAAGCGCTACATCCGGGTGGTGGAGGAGACCGGTGGGTTCTACGCCCCCATCGAGCAGCAGATGGGGGGGGAGTGCGTGACCACCCCCTTCTCCAACCATCTCAACACGCTCGGTGAGCTGCTCAACTCCCTCCTCAACGCGTTCCAACTCCAGTCCATCCCCGACGTCGACACCATCCTGGTCTTCGTGGACGGTGTCCAGATCGAACGCTCGGCGTGCGTGGATCACTGCGAGGCCGAGGCCGTCGCGGATCCGGTCTGGGGCGACGGCTGGACCTACCTGCCCTCCCAGAACGCCATCGTGTTCCACGGCGAGTCCGTGCCCGACTACAACGCCGACGTCCGCATCTACTACCAGCCCGTCTCGGAGCTGCCCCGCTCGCTCCCCTTCTAGCCTGCCTGGAATCCCGCTCCCGTCCTCCTCCTCGAAGAGGTACCCTTCCATGCACAAGCCGTTGACCGCCCTCCTTGTCGGCCTCGTCCTGGCCCACGCTCCCACCGCGTCCGCCCAGGAGGTCACGCCCCTGGATCTCGGCATGCTGCGCAACACGGAGGTCTCGGTCGTCCAGAAGATGGCCTACTCCAAGGAGAGGCGCTCCGAGATCGGCGTGGCGATCGGGCTCATGCCCTTCGACACCGCCACCTGGACCCCCCTGGCGAACGGCACCTTCACGCTGCACCGCACCGAGACGTTCGGGCTGGAACTCTCGCTCGGCGGCGGCTACGGCTTGAAGACCGGCACCTACAAGGACCTGGAAGGACCGGCCTACGGGATCGCCTTCGAGGCCTACCGCTTCCTGGGTCGGGCCGGTGTCGCGGTGGAGTGGTCCCCCGTCTACGCCAAGATGAACTGGCGCGGGCAGAGGATCCTCCACCACGACGTGTTCGGCATCCTCGGCGCCACCGCCACGCTGGAGCAGTGCGTCCTGCCCGGCGGTTCCCTCGCGGTGGGGCCAGGCGCCACCGTGGGCGTGGGCGCGCGGGTCTTCCGCGGCGAGAGGGCCAACGTGCGCCTGGAGCTCCGCGACGACATCTTCGCGGAGAAACGCGATCTCACCTCCACCATCGCGGTGAAGCAGAACGTCTGGATCGCTGCGGGCCTCTCCTGGTTCTCCAAGGGGAGGTGACCATGATCCGGCACCTGCCCCTCCTCGCCCTGCCGCTCCTGCTCCTGGCCTCCGCGCCGGCCGACGCGGCCAGGGACGCCAAGGAACCCCCTCCCGCCGAGGCGGAGGCCGGTCCCACCCCCGAAGAGCGGCAGGCGGCTTTCGCAGCCTACGAGGCCAATTTCCAGTCGGGCCAGAAGGCCCGTGCCGCCGACGCGCTGGTGGGGCTCCTCGCCGATCCGGTACAGGCGGCCTTCCACGCGGAAGCGTATGCGAAGCTCGGGAACCTGCTCGTCGATCTCGATCTCCCCTACGGGGCTCTCTTGGCCTATGCACGGGCCCTCTACGCGGACCCCGACTGCCTCGTCACCGAGGGTGTCATCGAGAAGGCCTTCACCCTCGCCGACCAGGTCGGGGACACCGCCGTCCTGGAGCCGGTGTTCGGCAAGAACGTCGGCGGGCGGGTCGACCGGCCCACGCGTGCGCGGATGGGGTACCTCGCCGCTCGGGAGAACTACCGCCAGGGCAACCTCACGCTCGCCTTGAGCCTGCTCAAGCTCGTGATCCCCGAGAGCCCCGTGTACCCCGACGCCCTCATGCTCGAGGGCGTGATCCTCAACCGCCAGGATCGCCCCCAGGACGCGCTCAAGCCCCTCCTGGCCGCGGGTCAGGCCGCCCAAAAGGCCCAACGCGACAGCCGTTTTCTGAACACGATCTGGATGAACCTCGGGCGCTCCTACTACGCGGCCGACAACTTCCCCCGTGCCATCGAGCAGTACGCCAGGGTGACCAGGGACAGCGAGTTCTGGCTCCAGGCGCAGTTCGAGCGCGCCTGGGCCCACTTCCGCCTGGAGGACATGAACGGCGCCATCGCGCTCCTCCACAACCACGTCTCTCCCTTCTTCGAGTCCTGGTACTTCCCGGAGGGAGAGCTCCTGCGCGTCTACGCCCTCTTCCTGCTCTGCAAGTTCCCCGAGGCCAGCGAGGCCATTGACACCTTCAAGGAGACGTACGCGCCGGCCTGGCAGACCATGCGGGACGCCATGGCGGGCATGTCGTCCGACAAGGCCTACGAGTTCGTCAAGGAGTACCTGGCTACCGGGAACGCCGGGCCCCTGCCCGAGATGGTCCTCCGGAGCTACCGCAACGAGGCCCGCTTCGCGGCGGCCGTCAACGCCGCCTCCCACGCCGACGACGAGATGGAGCGGCTGCGCAACGTGGCGGCCAACCCCTTCGCCGCCCAGGTGTCCCGTTGGGTGGCCGGGCGCAGGCAGGACATCGTGCAGGTCGAGGGCGAGCGGATCCTCTCCACGCTCCAGCGCCGCACCGAGGAGCTGGGCGGCATGCTCACGAGCGCCGAGATGTCCAAGCTGGACATGCTGCAGATGGAGACCCGCCTCTACGAGATGGCGTCTCAGACGGGCAAGGTTCCGGATGCGGACCGACAGGTCCGGCGCGGCGAACGGGTGCGAAAGGGTTTCGTGTGGTGGCCCTGGGAGGGCGAGTACTGGCAGGACGAGCTCGGGTACTACCGGGTCAACGCCCTGGCCGAGTGCCCTGCCGGCCTGAGGGCTGCGGCCACCGGAGAGTAGAATCCCCCGACCGAGGCCTGGCGGGTGAAGGCCAGCGAGCGAACGGTGCGCATGCGGTTCCTCCCGGCCTTTCTGCTGCTTTTGCCCGCGCGTTCGGCCGACTCCGGGGTCGCTCCGGCGCTGCCCGTGCTCGCACGGGTCGACCTCGAGGCGCTCAAGGCCGGCCGGGCGATCCACCGCCACGAGCGGGAGGACGGTGGACGGGTGTCCGGCCTCTCCGCCGTGGTAGCCCGCGCAGCTCCGGAGGAGGTGTGGAGGCACGTCCTCGACTTCGATGCGTACGCCTCCTTCCTGCCCTACGTCACCTCCTCCCGCACGGTGGACCGGAGCGAGGAAGCGGACGGTCCGAAGATCGTGGCCGCGCTGGAGCTGACCACGCTCCGGATCGTCACCCGCTACCGCATGGAACACCGGCCGCACGTGGAGGAGGGGTGGTGCTCCTGGACGCTCGTGCCCGAGCGGGGCAACCCCTTGCGCGGCGCCACCGGATCCTGGCAGATCTCTCCTTTCGACGGGGATCCCGGACGGACGCTGCTGGTGTACCGGGCCGATGTCACGATGGGCTGGTGGATCCCCGACTTCCTCCAGGTCCGGGCCGCGGAGCGGGGCCTGCCCGTCCTCGTGGACCTCGTCCGCCGTCGTGCCGAGGGCCGGCGATGAGGCCGCAGGACGACGATCGCCGGGCGCGGGACATCCTGCACGATCTCGAGCCCCGTTCCGGTCTGGGCGCGTCCCTGACCCGTCGCGTGGGGATCCGCGGCTGGGGCCGCGCCCCGATCGTGAGCTGCTCGGCTCGTATCTTCCTGAAGTACGAACTGGCCGATCCCTGGGCGGGAGATCGCGTCGAGACGCCCGTCGGACTGGGTCCCGTCGCGCTCCGGCTGGACGAGCGACAGCGCATCCCCCAGCACGGACGCATGCCGAAGCCGGCCGCGCCCCCGACCCCCGAGGCGGCACCGGCCGCGCCCGAGGCGGCCACACCTCCGGTTCCCCCGAAACCGGCGAGGCCCCCTCCTCGAAAAGAGCCTGCAACAGCGGAGGTCCCGGCCCCGGGTCGGCACCTGCCGCCCGTGGTCACACCGCGCCACGTGGCAACCGCCGACCGACCCAAGGGCAGCGCGCGCATCCGTCTCAAGCCAACCCGCATCACGGCCCCGCGCGTTCGGATCCTCGAACCGGCGACCGAGGATCTCGGGCCGTCGGGCGAGCCCGTCGCCTTGGATCCCGTGCAGGCGGGCTCCCCGCCCACGCCGCCCGTGCCCGCCGCAGCGGCCCGATCCGACGCTGCACTCGCACCGCAGCCCGCCGTCGTACCTCCGGCGACCGTGGGTCTCGACGACCTGTTCTCGTCAGGCGCCCTGGCGGGCCGGGATCGCCGGGCCGGCGGCCGGGTGACGGAGCCCACGGGGGCACGCAAGCCCAGGGTCTATTCCCAGAGACCGGCGCCGGCCGAGGACTCCCCGAAGGAGCCCGATCAACCCGGCAACGTGCGGACCACGACGCCGCGTTCGAGGTCGAGGTAGCGGGCCGCCACGGTCCGGAGATCCGAGGGGGTCACCCGCTCCACCGCGGCCAGTCGGTCGCGGTAGCGACGGCCGTCCAGCCCCATGCACTCCTCCAGCACCATCCAGCTCGCGCGGGCGGACATCCTCTGGAGATCCTGCAGATCCGCGCCCAGCACGGCGGCACGAGCCTGGTCCGTCTCCTCCCGGTCGGGCGGCCGGGTCCCCAACTCCCGGATCACGCTCTCCATGCGCTGCGTGGCCTCCTCGACGCGACTCGCAAGCACCCCGGCCGAGCATACGAAGGACCCGGTGTCGTACCCGCACAGGTTCTCGGCGTCGAGGTCGTACGAGAGGCCTTCTGCCTCGCGCAGGGCAAGAAAGAGCCGCCCCCCTGGCGAGGCCAGGAGCGTCGAGAGGAGATCCAGGGCCGCGTGGTCCGGGTGCGCCGCGGCCACTCCCGGGAACCCGATCAGGATCTGAGCCTGCCGCCAGGGACCCGTCAGGTCGCTCCTCCGGATCCGAGGGGGAGACGCGGCATGGGTCCTCACCCGCTCCGCCTTCCTGGGGAGTGCGCCCAGGATCCCCCCCACCACCCGCTCCATGCGGCCCGGATCGACCGGTCCCGCAACCCCCACGACCACCCCGGACGAGCGGAGCAGGCGCCCGTGGAGTGCCTTCACCGCCCGGGCGTCCAGCCCGGCCAGAGAGCCCTCCGTCCCGCCCGCCGGGAGGCGCCAGGGGTGATGGGGGAACAGCAGCCGGTGCAGCTCGTCCCAGGCCACCTCGAGTGGATCGTCGCAGCGCGTGCGCAGCGCGTCGCGCAGGGAGGCCGCGACCCGGTCCACGTCGTCCGGGTGGAAGCGCGGCGCCACCAGCGGTCGCAGCGCGAGGGCCAGTCCCGGCAGCAGGTGCTCGGAGGGGAAGGCGGCCTGCAGCCCCGACGTGGAGAGGGTCGAGATCCCCTTCACGGACCCGGCCAGGGCATCGGTCAGTGCGGCGAAGGTCGAGGCATCCAGGTCGGACGTGCCCTCCGCCACGAGGTCCGACCACGCCCCGGCATGACCCGCCGTGGCCGGTGTCTCGACCAGCGTACCGCCCAGCATGCCCACCTGCACCGCGGTCACCGGCGCCGTGGGATCCGGCTCCACGAGCAGGCGCAGGCCGCCCGGAAGGAGCATTCTCTGGATCTCCCGGGCCGTGGAGGCTCGGTTCGGCCGACGCCGGCCCGCCCAGCCCCGGACGGGTACGGCGACCGGCGCGAGTACCTCGGCCACGTCCGTGAGGGACACGTCCACGCCCCGTCCCAGGATGGCCACGGTGACCTGGTCGGTCCTCAGCGTGCGGCGGGCCACGTCCCGGACCGTGCCTGGATCGAGCGACGCGACGGCCTCGCGGTATCGCCCCTCGGCCGCCGGGTCCCCGTGCCAGGCGAGGAACCACGCCAGCACGCCCGCCCGCCCCTCGACGGTCTCGCCCTGCCAGGCCCGGTCCGCGAGGATCATGGACCGCGCCCGCAGGAAGGCCTCCGCAGGGATGCCGTCCTCCACGACGCCGCGAAGGACCTTCCCGAGGGCGGCGAGCGAAGGCCGGACGTCCTCCTCGGCGGGGGAGAGCCCCGCCACCAGCAGCCCTCCGTCCACCTGGACCTCGGTGGCGGCCCATGCGGCGTGCACCGTGCCCAGGTCCCGGTGCAGGCCGCCCGGGAGGAGGGCGCTCGGACCCTCGCCTAGCGCGGAGGCCAACACGTCCAGGGCGGGCAGATCGGCGTGTCGGTGCCCTGGCGTCCGGAACGCCACCTCGACCATCTGCTCCTCGAAGGTCTCGCCGGCCCGCACCATGACGGGCCCCCGCCGCTGGGCGTCGAGAGAGTGGACCGGCCGCGGAGGTGGAGACCCCTCGGGACCGGCCAGACCTCGGAGCGCGGCGTGGGCCACCGCCTCGGGGTCCACGTCTCCCACGACCACGAGCGTGGCCGCGACCGGCAGGTACCAGCGCCGGTGGAACGCCACGACGGCTTCGGGGTCCAGGCGGGCCACGGCCGCCTGTGTACCGGTGACCGGCCGTCCGTAGGGATGCCGACCCCAGGCCCGGGCCGCGAGGGCCTCGGCCAGCACCCGCGTGGGGTCGTCGCGGGACTGGGCGATTTCGTCCAGGATGACGGCGCGCTCGCGCTCCATCTCGGAGGGGTCGAACCGGCTCTGGAACGCCATGTCTCCCAGGATGCCGATCGCCTCGCCCAGGGCAGCGGGAGGTGCGATGCAGTGGAGCACGGTCTCCTCGTGCCCCGTGTAGGCGTTGAGGTCCGCTCCCAGGCGGTCCATCCGTCGGGAGACCTCCCCCACCCCGTACCGCCGGCTCCCCTTGAACAGCATGTGCTCGACGAAATGGGCGGCGCCCTCCTGCCCGGGGGCTTCGTAGGCCGCGCCCACGGCGAAGCGCAGCCACACGGCTGCCACCGGCGCCCTGGGCCGAACCTCAACGATCATCCTTACCCCAGTTTCAAGTTCTTTATTCACGTACACGGGCGCATCTCCGTCCTGGGGACGGCCGGTTCGTAACGCGCCGTTCCCATCCCCGGAAGCGCCCAGAGGCCGCGTCGCGGGGCCCCCGTCGAACGGCCCGATCAGGTCTCGGATCCTCCCAAGCCTTGACGACGGCCGCCCAATCGGAAAGGCTCAACCACCCCTCTGCCTGCAGGTACCCCGTGGCCCGGCGCACCAGACCCTCCACCCCCCCGGTGTTCGTGAGCGAGGTCGACAGCGCGAAGGAGCCGCCGCCGATCCAGGACCCGCTTGGTGAGGAGGTGGACCTCCCCGCCGGTCCCACCATCGAGATCGACCCGGAGCTCCTGGAGGCGGTGCTGGCCTCCGCCGAGCGCATCGGGAGTCGCACGGCCGATCCCGCGGGCCCGCCCGAGGCATTCCCCTCGGCCCGGGAGTCGGTCGTCGCGCCCCACGCACCTGCGGGTGCGTCGATCGACCAGCCCCCGGACGAGGCCTCCGTGGTTGCCCTCCCCGAGGATCTCGTGGAGGTTCTCGAAGAGGACACCGGTCTCGCACAGGCCCGGTCCACCAGGGTCGCTGCCGAGTCGCGCGTCGCCCTGCTCGAGGGGGCCGTCCGGGAAGGCGAACTCGAGAAGGTCCGCCTGGAGCGGGCCCTCCAGATCCTGCGCGCGCGGCTCGAGGCTCGGGAGTCCGACCTGAACGCCGCTCAGCGTCGGTTCGGCAGGGAGATGGAGAGCACGCGCCAGCAGGCCGCGGACCACGTGCTCCGAGAGGTGATGCCCGTCCTCGACCTGCTCCAGGTGGCCGTCTGCCACGCGGAGGCGGACGCCAGCACGATCCTCGATGGCGTGCGGATGGTCCTGAACCAGTTCCAGCGGATCCTGGAGCGGATGGGCGTCTCCCAGATCCAGGCCGACCCGGGCACGGTCTTCGATCCGTCCGTTCACGAGGCCATTCTCCAGGTTCCACACGATACGCTTCCTCCGGGTACCATCGCGGAGGAGATCCGTTCCGGCTGGCGCGTGGCCGATCGCCTCCTGCTGCCGGCCCGGGTGGCCGTGGCGGGCCCGGCTGGACCCTGTGCGGCACCCGAACCGCAGGACGACGGCCCTGGGGCGGATCCCGGCAGCCCCGCTCCGGACTCCGCGGGCGAGAGGTAGGAGGACGCCATGGGGAAGGTCATCGGCATCGATCTCGGCACCACCAACTCCTGCGTGGCGATCGTGGAGGCCGGAGAACCGGTCGTGATCCCCAACGAGGAGGGCTCGCGCACCACGCCCTCGGTGGTCGCCTTCACCTCCGACGCGGTCCGGCTCGTCGGACAGATCGCCAGGAGGCAGGCCGTCACCAACCCCGGCCGTACGCTGTTCGCCGTGAAGCGCCTGATCGGCCGCCGGGCGAGCGATCCGGAGGTCGCCCAGGCACGCCGCCTCCTGCCGTTCAAGATCGTCGAGTCGGCCAGTGGGGACGCATGGATCCGCGTGGACGGCATGGACTACAGCCCCCCGCAGATCAGCGCCATGGTGCTCGAGACCATGAAGTCCACGGCCGAGACCTACCTGGGCGAGAACGTCGACCAGGCCGTGATCACGGTCCCTGCCTACTTCAACGACGCCCAGCGGCAGGCCACCAAGGACGCCGGGCGCATCGCGGGGCTCGAGGTCCTGAGGATCATCAACGAGCCGACCGCGGCGGTGCTGGCCTACGGCTACGACCGCAAGGAGCACGAACGCGTCGCGGTATTCGACCTGGGCGGGGGTACCTTCGACATCTCCATCCTGGAGCTCGACAACGGGGTCTTCCAGGTCCGCTCCACCAACGGCGATACGTTCCTGGGTGGGGAGGACTTCGACAACCGGGTCGTGGAGCACCTCCTCACCGCCTTCCGCACCGAGACGGGGATTCACCTCGGGGACGACCCCGTGGCCATGCAGCGGCTCAAGGAGGCGGCGGAAAAGGCCAAGATGGAGCTCTCCAGCGACACCGAGACCGACATCAGCCTGCCGTTCATCACCGCGACCGAGACCGGAACGCTCCACCTTTCCACCACGCTCGATCGCGACACGCTCGAATCCCTCTGTGCCGACCTCCTGGAGCGCCTGGTCGAGCCGTGCCGCATCGCGCTCGCCGACTCCCGCCTGGCTGCGGAGGACCTCGACGCGGTGCTCCTCGTGGGCGGCATGACCCGGATGCCGGTGGTGCGCGCCCGGGTGCGGGAGATTTTCGGCAAGGATCCCGACTGCAGTCTCAATCCCGACGAGGTGGTCGCCGTCGGTGCCAGCATCCAGGGCTCGGTGCTCAAGGGTGAGACCAAGAGCATCCTGCTCCTGGACGTGACGCCCCTCACGCTCGGCATCGAGACCGCCGGGGGCGGGTTCGAGCCCATCATCCCCCGCAACACCACCATCCCGTGCCGAAAGTCCAAGGTCTTCACCACGGCCCAGGATCACCAGGACATGGTCCGGGTCCACATCCTCCAGGGCGAACGCTCGATGTCCGACGACAACAAGTCGCTGGGCCGCCTCGAGCTCCACGGGCTGCCCCCTGCGCCGCGCGGCCTGCCCGAGATCCAGGTCACCTTCGACCTCGACGCCAACGGGATCCTCAACGTCAGCGCCAAGGACCTGGGCACCAACAAGGCTCAGAGCATGCGCATCGTGTCGAACTCCGGGCTCACGGAGGACCAGATCCAGGAGATGGTGACCGACTCGGAGCGGTACCAGGCCGAGGACTCCATCCGAAAGGAGACCCTCGAAGCCCGCAACCGACTGGACGGGCTCATCTACACCACGCGGCGGTCCCTGGAGGAGTACGGCGACCTCCTCAATCCGCAGGACAGCGCCGAGATCCGGACGGCGGTCCGCCTCGCGGAGCAGACCCTCGACACGGCCTCCCTGTCGGACATCCAGAAGCTCCACGACGGCCTCGCCCGGAGCGCGCAGCAGATGGCCCAGTACATCTACGCCTCCGCACGCGCGGAGGCCGAGGCCTCCACCGCCTCCCAGTGGGCCGAGGAGGACACCGCGGAGACCCGGGAGGAGAAGGACTTCCTGGAAGGCAAGCCATAGGAGGCTGCAGGCTGCAGGCTGCATGCCGGAGGCCGACGACCCGGGACGACACGGTCCTGGAGCGATAGTCCCCTCTGGATGGCCCGCGCCCTACCAGCCTTGATCCGTCGTACAGCGCGCGTGCTCCCGGTCCTGCTCGCCGCCCTCTTCCTGGCCTCCCTCCCGACGGCGAGCCCCGGTGCCGACGACCCCGTTCCGAGCATCGTACAGCAGGCCCGGAGCGTGGCTCCGCAGGACCGCCGGGAGGCGCTGGCGATCCTCGAGGACTACCTCGCCCGGAGCCCTCGCGCGGACCTCCTTCCCTGGGTGATGCTGGAGGCGGGCGAGCAGCGACGCCTGGCGGGCGATGCCACGGCCGCCCGGGTCCACTTCCTCCGCGTACGCGACACCTTCCCGAGCCACCTGCTCCACGACGCGGCGGTCCTTGGCATCGCACTCGCGGACGCGGGCGATGCACCCTCCCCCAACCAGGAGGCCACGCTCGGGCTCCTCGAGGCGCAGGGGGCGCCTCCCACCCTGCACGCCGACCGGTGGCGGCTCCTGGCCTGGGCGGCCTGGAGGCGGGGGGAGCGCGGGGAAGCGGTGCACCGCCTGGTGGAACGGGCCCGCGAGGCCGCCGAACAGGCGGGGGATCCCGTCGTGCTCGATCGGGTCGCACGCCTGGTCGAGGCCACCGAGCCAGGGGTGCCCCAACCCGGGCTCGCCCCAGAGGGGGCGGATCTCCTCGCCCAGGCCCAGGAGGCCCTCGCCCGCGACGACTTCCAGGGTGCCCGCCGCCTGGCCAACCGCTTCCTCGAGGCCCATCCGGCCTCTCCCGATGCGCGCGAGGCCCGCTACGTGCTGGCGCGCGTCGAGCAGGGCGACCGCCAGGATCCGACTGCCGTGGGGGTGATCCTGCCGCTTTCGGGTCCCTTCGCCCTCCCGGGCCAGCGGATCCGGCAGGTACTGGAGTTCGCCCTGGCCCGCACGGGTTCGAAGGTGCGGTTGCACTTCGAGGACGCCGAGGCCTCGCCTGAGGACACGGTGACGGCGCTCGAACGCCTTGTCCTAGAGAAACACGTCGTCGCCGTCATCGGCCCGCTCCTCAAGGAGAACGCGGCGGTTGCGGCCGAGGCCGCCCAGGCGTTGCGGATTCCCATCCTGCTGCTGTCCCAGGCCGAGGACCTCACCCGGGACCGCCCGTGGGTGTTCCGGGTCTTCCTCACGCCCGAGAAGCAGGTGCGAGCCCTGCTCGATCATGCCATCGAGACGCAGGGCATCACGCATTTCGGCGTCCTGGCCCCGGACAACGCCTACGGCCACCTCGTGGCGGACTGCTTCGCCGCCTGTGCCGCCGAGCGACAGGCCCAGGTGCTGCGCACCATCTTCTACGATCCCGAGGCGGGCGACTTCCGCATGGCCGCCCGGGAGCTCGCCACCAAGGACTACAAGGCCCGGGCGGCCGAGTTCGCGCACCTGAAGGCCATCGCCCGGGCCAGGGGCGCCGATCCGGACAAGGTGGTGCTTCCTCCCGAGGTTGCGTTCCAGGCGATCTTCATCCCCGACGGCTGGCAACGGGTGGCCTTGGTGGCCTCGGCGTTGGCCTACGAGGAGTACGCCGTGGGCTCCTTCCGACCCACCCGCGGGGCGGCGCCCATGCTGCTCATGGGGCTCAACGGCTGGCATGACGACCAGCTCGCCGTGGACGGGGCCAAGTACGTGCGCGGCTCGATCTTCGTGGACGCCTTCGACCCCCGCGACGAGACGCCTGCGGTGGGGTCGTTCGTGGAGGCCTACCACGAGGCCTTCCACCGGGATCCCGGCGTGCTGGACGCCATCGTCTACGACGCGCTCCGGTTCGTGGTCCAGCCCCTCACGGAAGGTGCGGTGGATCGACACGCCCTACGGGAGGCCCTGACCCGCGTGGTCCTGGAGGACCCGGTGGCGGGTGGCGACCGCTTCGACGCGGATCGGGACGTGGTCTATACGCTGCGCGTCTTCCGCGTGGGCGTTAATCGGATCGAACCCTGGATCCCGGAGCTGCCCTCCGAGGATCTCCCGGAGCCATGACCGAACCGGAACCCCCGCGACCGGGTGCGGCTCTCGTCCTCGCGCGCACCGCGCTGGCCGCTCTCCTCGGAGCGGTCGGTGCATGGACCTCGACCCTGGTGCTGGATCGCGCCTGGCCGGGAGTCGTGCTGCTCCTCGTCCTGGCCGTGGCCGTGCCCTGGCGATGCTCCCCGGGCACACCATGCCTTCGGGTTCTGGGGTTCGCTGGCACGCTCGTCGCCCTGGCCGAGCGGCTGGCGCGTGGGCTCGGCGTCCCGGCCGGCGAGGGGCAGCCCGACCCCTTCCGCCGCCTGGCCGTCTCCCCCCAGGGGTCGACCCTGGACCCGGGCTTCCTCGACGCGGTCGTGGGATTCGGCGATCTCACGGTGGGTCGGATCATGACCCCGCGGACCGACCTCGTGATGCTGCCCCTCGACGCGCCGTGGGGCGAGATCCTGGAGACGGTCCGCCGGACGGCCGTGAGCCGCATCCCGGTCTGGGGACGGGACCGTGACGACATCGTCGGCCTGCTCCTGGCCAAGGACCTTCTGCGCTTTCTGGGCCAGCCACCCCCCTCTCCCCGGGTCCTGCAGCGGATCCTCCACCCGGCGCTGTTCGTGCCCATCTTCCGGAGCGCGGACGACTGCCTCGCCGACTTGAAGAAACGCCACGTCCACGCCGCCCTGGTGGTGGACGAGCACGGTGCGCTGGCCGGGCTGGTGAGCCTGGACGATCTCCTCGGGGAGCTCCTGGGCGAGGTCCTGGACGAGACGGACGCCGAGGAGGTGGCCGAGGTCCGTCAGCAGGAGGACGGCTCCCTCCTGGTGCAGGCAGGCATCGACATCGAGGACTTCGCCGAGGCCACGGGCGTCCACCTGCCCGAGGGCGAATACGCCACTCTGGGGGGCTTCGTGATCAGCCGGACCCACACGCTGCCCCGCCGAGGCCAGATGGTCGAGTGGGACGGGTTGAGCCTGGAGGTGGTGGGCGTGGTGCGACGCCGCATCACCGAGGTCCGCGTCCGCAGCCTCTCCGTAGAGGAGTCCTCGTGACGTTCGGCCTCCTCGTCCTCGTGACCACCGTCGTCCTGCTCCTCGGGACCCAGGCCCTCTGTGCGGCCGGCGGCGCAGCCCTGGCGTCGGCGGACCGCACCCGTGTCGAGACGGATGCGGAGAGCGGCGACGAGGGGGCTCGGGAGGCCCTGGCCCTGCTCGCCGACCCCGTCCGGACGGTCGCCTGCCTCGAGGTCTGTGCGATCCTCGCCCCCCTGTGCGTGGCCGGGGGGCTCACGTCCCTGTTCCTCCTGCTCGACGCCCCTGCGGCACCGGTCTGGGGCGTGGCCGGGGCTTTGCTGCTCGGGGTTCCGACGGAGATCCTCCCTCGCGTCGTGGGCGCACGCCGGGCCGACGCGCTCTCCTGTCGCCTGGCCCCACACCTGCGCCTGGTGCTCGGTGTCCTGGGCCCCCTCGCCCGCCTCCGGACCTGCTGCCGACCGCCGCCCGGAGACCAGGTCCAGAGCCTGCTGGCCGGCCGTCCCGACGCGATCGATGCGGACGGGCGCCAGATGATCCGCCGGGTGGTGGACCTCGCGGACACGACGGTGGAGGAAGCCATGGTTCCCCTCATCCACGTGGAGGCCGTGGGGGACACCGTGCCCGTGCGCCAGGCGGCCGCCCGGATGGTGAAGACCGGCTTGAGCCGCCTGGTCGTGTTCCACGAACGGGTGGACGCGACCACGGGGGTGGTGACCCACCGGGACCTCTTGTTCGCCAGCGATCCGGACGGGCCGGTGGGGAGCGTCCAGCGACGCGTGCCCCACGTCCCGGAGACCAAGAGGGCCCAGGAACTGCTCGAGGAGTTCCAGCGCGATCGCCAGCGGTTCGCGGTCGTGGTGGACGAGTACGGCGGCGCCGTGGGGATCATCACCACGGAGGACATCCTGGAGGAGATCGTGGGTGAGATCGAGGACGAGCACGACCACGAGGAGGTGCTCCTGCGCCGCGTGGGAGAGCGCACCTGGATCGTCGGGGCGGGTGCAGGGCGTGCACGCCTCGAGGAGGGCCTGGGCCTCGTGCTGCCCGAGGGCGACTTCGAGACGCTCGGCGGCTTCCTCATCGCCCGGTCGGGCCAGATCCCGGCGCCCGGCACCCGCCTGACCTGGCGTGCATGGCACTTCCGGGTCCAGCGGGCCACCGACCGCATGGTCCAGGAGGTCCTGGTCCGGCGGGAACCGCCGCTCCCCTGACGCGGGATACGGATCCGAGGGCCAGCGGGCCGTCTCCCGCGATGCCCAGGAGTCGTCGTGCGCGCCTACGTCCTGGAAGCCGACTGGGATCCCCGCCCCGGCCACCGCCTCTCCCCGGAAGAGGTGCGTACCCGCAAGGCCATCGTGGCGAGCCGGGTCTGGCGTCACCCTCGGCTCCGGGTCCAGGAGGTCCCCGACCCGACCTGCGGGCCGGGCGAGGTGGTCGTCCGCGTACGGGCCACCGGGATCTGCGGAAGCGACGTCCACTGCGTTCAGGTCGATGCCGGGGGCTGGATGCGGTTCTCGGGCCCGGTTCGGCTCCCGGTCGTTCTCGGGCACGAGTACGCGGGCGAGGTGGTCGAGGTGGGTCCGGGCGTGCGAGGACTGGTCCCGGGCGATTGCGTGGCTGCGGAGGGCATGCTCTACTGCGGAACCTGCGAGGCCTGTCGCCGCGGGCGGCCGAACCAGTGCCCCCACCTCGAGATGGTGGGGTTCTCCAGCCCCGGTGCCTTTGCCGAGAAGGTGTCGGTCCACGAGCGGCACTGCTGGAAGGTCGACGGTCTGCCCGATCGGTACGGCGACAGGGGTCTCGGACTGGAGGTCGCGGCCCTCGTGGAGCCTCTGGCCTGTGCCTACAACGGCCTCTTCGTGGGGACGAGCGGCGTTCCTCCCGGCAGCCACGTGGCGGTCTGGGGGTGTGGACCCATCGGCCTCGGGGCCATCCTGCTGGCCCGAGCAGCGGGCGCGGCCTCCATCGTGGCCTTCGATCCGTCCCTCCCCCGCCTGCGCCTGGCAACAGCCCTGGGAGCGGATCGGGCCCTGGATCCGCGTGACCTCGCCCGCCTCGGAATCGCTCCGGCAGAGGCCGTCCGGGAGGCGACCGGTGGGTGGGGCGCGGACGTGCAGGTGGAGGCCGCCGGCGACGCCCAGGCCACCCTGCCCGAGATCGAGCGGGCCTTTGCTCCGGGCGGCCGAATGGTCTACCTCGGCCGCACGGGGGCAGAGGCTCCGGTGGGTCTGGACACGCTGGTCTCGCGAGGCGCCGGGATCGCCGGCAGCCGGGGCCACGCGGGAGGAGGCTGTTTTCCCGCCGTGATTCGCCTCATCCAGCACGGCCGCATCGATCCGTCCCCGATGATCACGGCCCGGTACGGGTTCGATGCGGTACCCGAGGCATTGACCCGGGCGGGCGCCCTCGAGGACGGCAAGATCGTCGTTTCCCAAATTTGACGCTTCGACCCTTTCTTTTCTACGGCCTGCTGGACCAAGGTTGCCGCATGTGGTAAAAATCCTGGTCCGGCCCTGCCTGCAGTCCTGGCCCTCAGGCGGGCAGAAAGGAGCGGATGGGAAAGGCCATCGGCATCGATCTCGGGACGACGAACTCCTGCGCAGCCATCTTGCAGGACGGCCGTCCCCGCATCATCACGTCGCGCGGCGGCGCCTCCACGATCCCCTCCGTCTTCGCCGTGAACGAGAAGGGCGAGGAACTCGTGGGCCACGAGGCCAAGCGCCAGGCCCAGCTCAACCCCCAGCGCACCGTCATGGGCGCCAAGCGACTCATCGGGCGCAACTTCCACTCCAAGACCATCGAGAAGGTCCGACAGGTCTTCACCTACGAGCTCATGGAGGGCGAGTCCTCCGAGGTGCTCATCAAGGTGAACGACCGGGTCTACACCTTGGAGCAGATCTCGGCGGCGATCCTCCTCCGCATCAAGACCTTCGCCGAGGAGGTCCTCGGCGAGACCGTGGATCGATCCGTCATCACGGTCCCCGCCTACTTCAACGACCGGCAGCGCCAGGCCGTCCGGGTCGCGGGCCAACTCGCGGGCTTCAAGGTGCTGCGCGTGCTGAACGAGCCCACGGCGGCGGCCCTCGCCTACGGCCTGGGGCGCACGCTCACCCAGCGCATCGCGGTCTACGACCTCGGAGGCGGCACCTTCGACATCTCGGTCATCGACATCAAGGACCGCATCTTCGAGGTCACCGCCACCGGCGGCGACACCTTCCTCGGAGGCGTGGACTTCGACGGCCGGATCATGCAGTGGATCCTCGAGAAGTTCCACGACCGCTTCGGCGTGGACCTCTCCTGGGACCGCGTGGCGATCCAGCGCATCCGGGATGCTGCCGAGACGGCCAAGATCGAGCTTTCCAGCCTGCCCGAGACCCGCATCCACATCCCCTTCATCACCCGGGGGGAGACGGGTCCGCTCGCGGTGGACGAGCGTCTCGACCGGGAGACGCTCGAACTCCTCACCGGGGATCTCGTCGAGCGCACGCTCGCCACCTGCGAGCGCATCTTCCGGGAGGCCAGCACCACCAAGGAGCAGATCGACGAGATCCTCCTGGTCGGGGGTCAGTCCCGCATGCCGCTGGTCCAGCGCAGGGTGGCCGAGATGCTGGGTCGGGCCCCCTGCAAGGGCGTCCACCCCGACGAGGCCGTCGCCATCGGCGCCGCCATCATGGCCCACTCCCTCTCGGAGCGGAAGGAAAACGACGTCACGCTCCTCGACGTGCTTCCCATGCCCATCGGCATCAACAAGGTCGATGGCACCATGCACGTCCTGTTCCCGAAGAACCACCCCCTGCCCGATCGCAAGCGCCGCACGCTGACCACGAACAAGGACGGCCAGCAGTCCATCATGCTGCGCATCTACCAGGGCGAGAGCCGGATGGTGCTGGACAACGAACTGCTCGGCACCTTCGTGTTCTCGGGCATCCGGCCCGCCCCCAAGGGCACGGTCCGCGTGGAGGTCTTCTTCTACATCGACTCCGAGGGGATCCTCAACCTGTCCGCCCGAGACGAGCAGACGGGGCACCAGGTCACGACCACGCTCAAGGTGGGCAAGCGCAAGGACAACGAGCGCGCCGAGCCCCCCAAGCCGGCCGCACAGGACGCGGTGGACACCCTCGATACCGCCTCGACCCAGCCTTCCTCGGCCCCCCCGCCCACGCCGGCGCCGCTCCGCATGCCCACGCCGTCCATGACCCGGGAGCTCTCGAATCCCACAGCCGGCCCGGCCCGGCCCAGGACACCGCGTCCGGCCCAGGCCGCGAAGGCCCCCTCCTCGCCGAACCCCAAGGGCCCCCCCAACCGCCCCGCCGGTCCCCGCCCTGCTCGGCCGGGTGGACCCGCGCGGGAGGGCGAACCCGCTCGTCCCCGCCGCCGGCGCCCGCCGGGCCGGGAGGGAGCGCCGGCCACCCGGGAACGCCGACCGGCCGCGGGCGACACCCTGCCGTCCTCCGCTCCCGCGCAGGTCCGGAGGCCCTATCGGCCACGCCCCAATCCGCCCGGCGTGGACCAGCCCCCGCCCCCGTCCCAACCGCCCCGCCTCGAGACCCGTCCCCCCCCGGGCGACTCGACGATCCTGCAGCGCGTGGCCGGCTGGTTCAAGCGGTTGTTCGGCAGGTAGACGCGGCGTGTCTTCCCTCCCTCCCCCCGTCGAGGGGTTCGGACGCCGGATCCGCGTCGTGCTGGTCCGTCCCCTGAAGGCGGGCAACGTCGGCATGGTGGCGCGGGCCATGAAGAACATGGGCCTGGGTCGCCTGGTCCTGGTGAACCCGCACGAGGACGACCCCAGGCAGGCCGCCATCATGGCGCCCGGTGCAGGTGACGTGCTCTCCGACGCTCGCCGGGTGGCCACCGTCGAGGAGGCGATCGAGGGCGTCACGCTCGTGGTGGGGACCACCGTGCGAGGCCGGCGCTACCGCTGGCCCGTCCTGGAGCCCGGCTTGCTGGCCGGGCAGATCCACGACACGCCGGGCGAGGTGGCCCTCCTCTTCGGCCCGGAGGACTCGGGCCTCGACAACGACACGCTTCTCAAGTGCCACCTGTTGTGCACGATCGTCACCGACCGGGCGCCTTCCCTGAACCTCGCCCAGGCCGTGCTGGTGGTGGCCCACCACCTCTTCGAGGAGGCCCGCCGCCGCGGCTACGAGCCGCCGATCCGTCGCCACCCGTCCCGCCGGGGCCACCACGACCATCCCTCGTCGCCTGCCCCACCCGAGGAAGGTGCCGGGGAGCGCCCCGCGGACGCGGGCTTCGTGCTGGACGCGGCCGAGCGGGCGGCCGTGCTGCTCTCTCGTACCGCCTACCTCGACGGCCGGAGCCGCGAGCAGGTCCGCCTCACCCTCTTCCATCTCCTGTCCCGGGCGAACCCGAGCATCCGCGAGGTCTCCATTCTCCTCGGCATGATGGCCAAGGTCACCTGGACTCTGGATCACCCCGGGGACAGGCCCGAAGCGTCGGGAGGATGAGGTCTAGTCGCCCACGTAGTGGATCGTCATCCCGCGGTTGCCGACGGCCCAGACGTCGAAGCCGCTGGATCCGTGCACAGCGTAGAGGTTGTTGTCCACACCCGTGGGCAGATCGACCCACACGTCACCGTCGTACATGAAGGCGGTGCCGTTGTTGCCGACCGCGTAGACGGCGTTGTTCTGGATGCCCCACACGTCCCAGAGGGACTGCCCGGTGATCGTCTGCACCCCGGGGGTGTCCTCGTCCATGTCGTACTCACGCCAGATGGTGCCGTCGAAGTTGATCACCGTGCCGTTGTGCCCGACGGCCCACAGGTCGGCGATGGTGGCGCCTCCCACGCCGAACAAGGCGTTGGAGGTGGGCGAGACCATGGGCTGCCAGCCCTCCGTGCCCCCTTCGCGACGCAGGATGACGCCGTTCTCCCCGACCGCGATGGCGACGTCCACCGTGGCCCAGACGTCGTTGATCTTGGCTGCGGCGGGCACGGACTCGTAGGTCCACACGTCGCCGTCCCAGGCGTACACGCCTCCCCAGCTCACGGCGTAGAGCAAGGACGCGCCGGGGCCCCCGATGGCCTCGAAGTTGGCGGTCCCGAGGTCGTCGTTGTTGGTGCCGCCAGCGGAGACGTGGAACACCTTCCCGGCGTCGCCGACCGCGAAGTACTCCACCGAGTCTCCTGCGCCGATGCCCCAGATGTCGTTCAGATCCTCCTCTTCCACGCCGGCGTCCTCCGTCCTCCAGCCCGTGGACTGCTTGAAGGTCCAGATCATCCCGCCGGTCGAGGTCGCGTACACGCCCTGGCCGGATGCGTAGACGCCCGTGAACAGCTCGGAGGTCTCGGCACGCTCCGAGGCCCACACCACGCCCGGATCGACATCGGCGTCGGTATCCGTATCGGTGTCGGTTTCGCTCGGGCCGGTGTCGTCTTCGTTGGTACACGCAGCGAGCGACAGGGACAGGATCAGGGTGTACCAGGTCAGGCTCTGGGGGCGCATGGGGTGCTCCTCCTGCTCATGGCAGGGAAACCCGTGCGGGCCCGAATGTCAAGACCCTGTGTGGCGCTTTCCGTGCTGGACGCGCGATCGGGAACCTCCCCCGTTCGGTTCCGAGGGCAGCGGGGGGGCCTCGCAGATACCCTACAGCCGCCTGTCGAGCGTGGGGGGCGGGGCTTCTGTCGCCCTCGAATCAGGGGTGGAACCGCACCACGAGGAGCCAGGACGGCTCCCAGGCGTGGGCGAACGACCCACCCGGGACGCAGGGATCGGGGCACCTGGGGCAGGTGTCTTGGGGATCGGCGCCCTCGTCCAGGAACCCCTCCAATTCGACCTGGGCGTAGGGGGTATCGGCGTCGAGCGTGACCGGTCCTGCCCGGGCCACGACCTGGGCGTCCTCCTCCCCGGTGTCCTCGTCCCGGAACGCGAGCACATCCGTGGTGATCGCGGCAGGGCCATCCGTAGGGATACCCGGCACGGCGTAGGCCTCCGGTCCGGCGCCCAGGGCGCGGCTCCCGGCGCCCTCCACGCAGATCCGCACGCGCTCGGCCCCCGAAGGGAGGGCCGCCTGCACGTCCAACTGGAGGTCCGCGTTGCGCCAGGTCTCCAGCGGAGCGCAGGCGGTCGTCCCCAGCAGGCAGGCCGCGGCGAAACGGGCGGCTACTTGTTCCACACCGCTTGGGCCAGCGTCCACTGGGCGGGGTAGCCGTCGAGCTCCATCAGGGCAGCGCCCCACGACGGCACGAGCCAGTAGGTCCCCACGATGTACCCGTTGGTGACAGGGTCCTCGTCGCCGTCGGCCAGCGTGACCACGATGCAGTCCTCGTCCTCCCAGTCGGGAGCCCACAAGGTGCCGCACCCCTCGATCGCGTCGAAGGTGGCGGTGAAGGTGTAGCCGCCGGTCACGGTGGTCTGGACGTCCTCAGGCTTGGCCTGGGGTTCGGCGATGAGGATGGGGGGGTCGAAGGTGGTGAAGACGTCTCCCTCCTCCACGTGCAGGGCGTGGAGCAGGATGCCGTCCGAGGAGTCGGACGACCAGTCCACCTGGGCCAGGACCGTGAGGGTGTCCTTGGTGTCCAGGGCAGAGTGCTCCAGC
>JAFGLY010000214.1 GCA_016927815.1 Deltaproteobacteria bacterium
TCGCCGGCACCCTCCGAAGATCGGCCTTCTACCGAGGTCGGCCCCTCCGTTTCTGGCCTGTGTGCCTGCACACTGCGGAACACGGGTTAGGCTCGCTGGCTGTGCGGCTCTGGGGTCGTTCGAGAGGTAGCAGCGTCCGAGTAAGCGGCATCTGTACATCGCAGTGCATTCCAGACTCGAAGTGAAGACTGACAACCGACCTGCGGTCTACCCGGCGGGCTGATCCACCGGGCCGACCAGGAGCAGGGCATTTCTCTTTTCGTCGGCCTGTTTGCGAAGCTCATCCAGCTTTCTGTCCAACCGCTTGCGCAACGCGTTGTCGATGCCGTCGGGCGGGCTCAGCTGGGCCTCATGTGCAACGATCTTACCCTGCAAGGCCGACAACTCTACCTTGACGATGTTCTCGGCTCGCTGCAATTCGCTGGATGCCCAGGCCTTCATCCCCGGGTCGTCGCTGGCCTCGGACAAGAAGCGAAGCCACGCGAGTCGGTGGTCGAGGGGCTTCTCTGAGTCCATCGCTGCCGCGAGATAGGTTGTGCGCCACTTGTTGACGTGCTCTTCCGCCGCCAGCTTGCGATTGTGCTGCCACTTCTGTTTGTCATGGCAGTGTTTCAGGAGGCCGAGAATGAACGTGAGTACGGCGCTACTGAGGAGGATTCCCAAGGGCTTACTCAGGGCCTCAAGCACCGCGCTCCACGTACCGCCACCGTCTGCCTCTGCAGCACGACGACGAAGCTCCGCCAAGCGCTCTTCGTCAGCGACCGCCTTCTCAGCGTCCAAGGTGGTGAGCGTCCGCTCCACCTTGTCCAGGCGCTGGTTGAGGTCAAGCCGCCCCTCCAACTCCTCCACCCGCCGTTCGAGCATGTTCTCCTGGTTGTTCCCTGTGCCTGAAGCACCCAGGGGAGGCTCATCGGCGAGTGCGACGGCGCATGTAAGCAGGATGATGGTGGCCGTCATTCGTGGTCTCCGGCTCGCGCCTTGCCCCTGGCAGCGATGCTGTCGACGACGGACCTCAACTCGGCGCCATCGCCACCTGCCACCGCGTCCACGATTCTGTCGGCCCAGGTGGAGTCCTCCAGGGTTTCCTCGATGAGGCCGTGGTACTCCCGGGCGGAAAGACCAATAAACGAGTTGTTAATCAAGACAGCCGGAACCCGATGGGCGAGGAAGGTGCGGCCCATCTCTTGATTCACCTCCATGCTCCCCGACGCGAAGGTCACTGCCTCTGGGATGTCTTCGATCCGCCCTTGCTGAGCGAGCTTCCGAAGGAAGGGGACAGCGTCCGACGCCAAGTGGCCGCGCTCCATGTCTGCTCGGAGTTCTTCCTGTTCCTCGGGCTTCAACGGCATGGCTCTGCTCCCATTGGGTGGGTGCAGTCTACCCCGCCTTCGACTCCTCATCGAGTCCGCTGCCTGATGAGCGTGCGTACGCCTGCACCGGCGACTGCGCCGACGCAGCCACTCGCCGCAATCTCCCGTCCCGCACCAGCCGCGCAAGCCTTCAGCGCTCGCCAGAAGGGATCCCGCTCCTGCTCATCGAACGGGACCCCCCTTGGGATCGCGACTTCGAAGAGGTTTCACGATCCGCAGTGTGATGGGGAGGGCCTGAGACCCGACGGGCTGCTCGGCCGTGGCGGCGGGGCGGCCCTGCGGGTGACCGGGTAGGGTCAGGCGGCTTCGGGCGTGCGGAGGGAGGGTCCATCGATGCTGATGGTGTGGCAGCGGTGGCAGAGGCGGTCGAGGAGGGCTGCGACCATCTGTTTCTGGCCGAGGAAGGCGAACCATTCTTCGTACTCGAGGTTTGCCGATCATGGGCAATTGTGGCCACACAGAGTGACGGAGTCCGTCCGCTTCCGAGCCTGCTTTCAACCCAGGCCAATGACCCCGCTCGGAGTTACCTCCAAGCCCTCATTAGCCGAGCGACTTCTGCCCCCGCGGGTCTCCGGCCTTCCGTCCTCGACGACAAGGAGATAACGGTGAAGGCGTCCAACCCCCGGAGTCTTAGATGCCCCGTCGCCTGAAGCCCACTCCTCAACCCGCTGCCGATGCCGCGCCGACCACCGCAGAGCTCGTGATCATCGAGCCGCCTTCTCTGCCCGGCCTCGTGGAAGTAGACGCGGCTCTCCTCGATGAGGCGGTATCTCAGATCAACAGGATCTATGTGAGCAAGGGGCTGGAGATGTACTTCGCCGTGGGCGAGTACGTGCTGACCACCTTCTTCGGAGGCGACCCCGAAGCGTTCCACACGCGAGGGAAGGGACACGCAACCTTCCGGGCGCTCGGAGAGCGTGCCGATCTGCGGTTGAGCCACACGGCCATCTACAACGCGGTGGCCGTGGTGGACCAGCGCCGCCTCCTGCCCGATGACCTGATCTCGGCCCTCCCCTTCACCCATCAGCGGCTGCTGCTTCCCATCAAGGATGAGGGCGCCAAGGTGAAGCTGGCGCGCAAGGCCGTGAAGGACGATCTCTCCTCCCGAGAACTCGCCGTGGAAGTAAAGAGGGAGAAGGCACGGCACCGGAAGGGTGCGCGCCCCGGCAGGCCGAACCTCCCCGCCTTCGTGAAGGCCCTCGGCCGCCTGCGGAGCATCCGGGAGCAGGCTGCGTCGGAGCCCATCACTGCCGAGGCCTTTTCCACCTACGGCCCGGAGAAGGCGCGACTCCTGCTGGCCGACGTAGAGCACTGGATGCGCGGACTTCGGGAGACGACCGACCAAGTGCGGGAGGCCCTCGCCGCATGGTCAGCGTCCACCGAGATGCAGAACAAACCGAAAGCTGGTCCTGTAGGTGAAGGTCTCCCTACCTGACGATGGTGGCGACCGGGGTCGCTCGTTAACGCGCGTTAACGAGTTCTGGACTCTTGGCCGCTCTCCCGCCGACCGCGACGGTCAGGTCCTCAAGACCCCATCGTCAAAGTCCCCCCAAAAGCGAATTCTCCCATTTCCAAAGAGCTGACCTTATCCCGTTTCGCGTGCATCTGCTTCTCAGCCTCGGATGATTCGTGACTGCGCGCGTCGAGCCAGATCGCGCCTCCATGGAAACCCATACCCCTCGGATCAGTTTGGCCACCCCGAGGGCGATCAGTTCAGGCGCCCCTTGACATCGCACGCCCGCACGGATGCATCAGTGGAGCACATGGGGTCTTGGACTCACGCCTTCGGCACTGCGGAATCCTCGCGAGTGGCCAGCGGAGGAGGAGGGTTTGCAGTCCGGAATTTAGCCACAAACTGCGCGCGGTCGTTGAGGCAGATGAGCACGGGGTTCTCACAACTGGATGCCTTGCCGTAGAGCACGGCATGGCGCTCCTGCAGCGATGAGAGCGCGCCTGCGTACTCCTTCCCGATGTAGTTCGCCAGGAACTCCTTCCCCGTCTCGTCGAACGTTCGCATCGCGAACACCGTGTTGCACTGGTTCAAGATGCTCTTTGTGACATTTGCCGTTCGCTGGGACAAGACGAGGCAGCCGAGGCCATACTTCCTGCCTTGCAGGATTGCCCGCGCAGTGCCGTTGGTGGCCTCCCTGTCGGACGCTGAGGCTACGGCTGTGAACTCAGGAACGAGCGAGTGGGCTTCCTCGTAGACTAGGCAGACCCGCGCCTTGGACGACATGCGGTCCTGGACGAGCATTAGGGCGGTCTCGGTGACGAGGCGTGTGACTTCGACGGGCGTGACGCCCCATAGCGCCGCGCTCCGCTGCCACTTGCCACTGGACTGGTACGATTTCGGCTCGGTGAGCTGCTTCGTACCGACGACCTGGGCTGGGTTGTAGATCTTCAAATGGTGCGTGTTGTCCTCCCGGAGGAAGGCCGTCAGGTCTATCCGGAACGCTTCCCGTAGAGCTGGCATGCTCCCCCCCTGCTCCGGATGCTCCGACCATGCCTGTGCGTCGGTGCCGCCCGCTTCTTGGATCTTCTGCCAACTCGTCGCCTCAACCGCCGAGTCGATGTACACGCCGAGCTCGCTCGCGTACTGGTTCGTCAGGTCGAGGCAGATGACCCTGATGCCAGCAGCGATCATGCGCTCCACTAGCTCAATCGCAAGGGTGCTCTTGCCCACGCCGAGGATGCCCAGGATCGCAGTGTTGTGAGTGACCAACTCGTCGATGCTCTTGACGAATACCGGATAGTCCGTGCCGGGGATGTGCCCAACGGCGGTGGCTTCGGAGGGGGGCGCCGAGGTGGCTCGCAGGAACACCGGCGCGTTGAGCGTAGGAAGCCATTTCACCACTGCAAACCGTTGTGTCGCTGCGTCCCATTCGCCCATCTTCTGCGCTTGGGCGCGAGTGTAGCCGAACGTGTTTTTATGCTCGACGATCTCCTCCTTAGTGAGGCCGTTCACGAGCTGATACGTGACCACGCGTCCGCCGATGCTAACTTCAACAAGGCGCCCTTCCTCTAGTCCGTCGCTTCGCACTACGTCGAAGTACAGGCGCTCGACCGACGTGTCCGGCGCGACGAGACCAACGAGCGTGTCGGCGCGGATGACCATCGCATGCGAGGCTATTTCGGGTGGTGGGTCAGCCACGCTGCAGGCTGTATTCTTTGGGAGGGTTTCTATGCCATCGGGTGACCAGGGCAATGCGCCTATCGGGAGCTCGAGTAGCCGGACGAGCAGCCCTTGGTCACGACCGACTTGATCGAGAGCGAGGGCGAGCCGCGACTCGCCGAGCGCATCGCGCACTGCAACGAGCTCGCCCACTATCAGTCGGTGCGATCCTGCCTGACGGACCAACATAAGGCCCGGCGTCTGGTAGCCAATGACCTCGCCGGCGATATCGACAAACCGCGGCGTCGCGAGAACGCGCCACACCCGCTGGCCCAGGCGAATCACGCTGTCGATCAAGGAGGACATGCCCGTCAGCGCCCACGCAGCGCCGATCACGCCCAATTCTACCGCCGATGAGCGGTGGAACGCATAGAGGGCGAAGGCGATGACGACGGAGTAGATGACCCTCGGGGCGCCGAGCGTTTCAGCGAGAACCCGTGCCACATTCGCGAGCCTCCGTCCGCGCTCGGCGCGCGCGTCGATGCCGATGATCGCAGCGGCCCCCAGAAGCGTCACCACGACGCAGAACGCGACCGCGAGCGTGAACGTGATCCGCACGTCGTTGCCCCAGGTGCTCCACGAACTTGCGATCCCCAGCGCGATGGCCGCGGGCGTGGCGTAGAGGACGACATCGGCAGGCTTCGCGAAGAACGGCGTGTCGAGACGCGTCCCGAGGATGAGCCCAAGAAGCGCTGTATAGAACCAGAAGCCCTTGTCCTCGGGAGGCGGGAGGATCGTCCCGAAGGCGACCTTGCTCGCGCCGCAGAGCATTGCTGCTTCGATGATGACGAGCAGCAGTCGCACCCGTTGACTCAGGGCTTTGTCGCGCATGCTCGTGAGACCTCCTTCGGACGGCCGACGAGCCTCAGGCCGGCCGAGCGCGAACCACCTATTCTCGCCAAGGTGCTGAAGCTCCAATCTTGAGCGCACAGCTGAAGATGGTCCGGTATCGTGGACACCTGCCCTGCGATAGAAGAGCGTCCCACGCGTGCAACACCTTGCAGCGGTGTTGCGGGTACCGACGGTTCCCTTCGCCTTCCCCGGCGCTCGGCCCTGCGTCCGCCGGTGCCACCGGGGTGCAGGGGTAGCGGACAGCAGGTCCAGGCGCCCGCGTCCGTCGCGTCGAAGCCCGAGCCTCCATCGGGTTCAGGGCGTGGTAAGCTCAAGCCCGAAGGGGCCTAACCATTCCCTCCACCCCCGTCACCGCCGCGTTTCTCGCCCTGCTTCTCGCCGACTGCGACGAGGGGACCTCACCGGACGACACTGGCGACGCGGACGCCGACGGCGACGGCTGGAGCGCGGCCGACGGCGACTGCGACGATACCGACCCCGACGCGTACCCGGGTGCCAGCGAGGTGTGCGGCGACGGCGTGGACCAGAACTGCGACGGCGCGGACATCGCCTGCGGTCGCATCACAGGCGACCACTCCCTCTCGACCGCGTACGCCCGGCTCATCGGGGAGGCGGCCTACGACGAGGCTGGACGCAACGTCGCGGGGGCCGGCGACGTCGACGGGGACGGGCTCGCCGATCTGCTCGTCGCATCGCCTGAGAACGACGTCGGCGGGCCGAACGCCGGTGCCGCCTGGCTGCTGTACAGCCCGATCTCGGGCGACATCGACCTCGCGGACGCGGACGCCCGGATCCTGGGGGAGTCGAAGGACGACTGGATTGGGATGTCGGCGGCCGGCGCGGGTGACGTGAACGCCGACGGCCACGCCGATCTGATCGTGGGTTACGGGGGGAACGAGGACGGCGGGATGTTCTCGGGCGCCGCCATCCTCGTGCTGGGGCCGGTGTCGGGCGACATCCGCGCCTCCGCCGCAGACGCCCTCCTCGTGGGCGGATACGACGACTGCGTCATGGACGCCGTCGCCAGCGCGGGGGATGTGGACGCCGACGGCTACGACGATCTCCTCGTCGGGGCCTGGGGCAACTGCATGGTCGCATCCGGCGCGGGGGCGGCGTACCTCGTGCGGGGCCCGGTCTCGGGCACGCTCTCCCTCCTGGACGCCGAGGCCCGCATCATGGGGGAGGCGGAGGGCGACGGTGCGGGCATGGCGGTGTCCGGCGCGGGCGACACCAATGGCGACGGATTCGCCGACCTCCTCGTCGGCTCGCCCCAGGGCTTCTCACCCAAGCCGACCGCCACCGGCCTGGCCCACCTCGTACTCGGCCCGGTTTCCGGTGACTTCTTCCTCGAGGACGCCGAGGCGCACCTGGCGGGGGAGGCCAGCGAGGATCATGCGGGGATCTCGGTCTCAGGAGCAGGAGACGTGGATTCCGACGGGTGCGACGACGTCCTCGTGGGGGCCTACACAAGCAACCTCGGCGGCGCGGCCTCCGGCGCGGCGTACCTCCTGTACGGCCCGATCACCGGTGACCTCTCCCTCGCGGACGCCGATGCCCGGCTCATGGGGGAGGCCGCCAGCGACTATGCCGGCGGCAGGGTTGCGGGAGCGGGCGACGTGGATGCAGACGGGTTCGGTGACCTCCTCGTCAGCGCCTCGGGTAACGATGTCGGGGGAGCCGAAGCGGGAATGGCCAGCCTCTGGTACGGCCCGGTCTCGGGCGACCTCTCCCTCGTCGACGCGGACGCCCGGTTCACCGGGGAGGCTGCTGGTGACGGCGTCTGCTCAGTGGCCGGTGCGGGCGACACCGACGGCGACGGACGGGCCGACCTGTTCATCGGGGCGTTTTCGAGCGACCTCGGCGGAACGGATTCCGGAGCCGCGTACCTCGTCCTCGGCCAGGGGTGGTGAGCGTCAGTCCTTGCAGTCGGCGGCGTACAACACGTAGGCGGCGCCCGCATCCCATGCGCCCTCGTCCACGCCCGAGGCGCTTACCACGACGTCGTCGAAGCCGTCGGCCTGGAGATCCCACAGGAGTCCATCCCCGCCGGCCTCATCGTCGGAGTCCTCGCCGACGAGGATCGCGGGTGACGTGGAGAGGTCGATGGTGCCGGACACCGGCCCGTACAGCAAGAAGGCGGCGCCCGCGTCTCTACCGCCGAGGTCGTTCTCCCAGAACCCCACGAGAATGTCGTCGAACCCATCGGCGTCGACGTCGCCCGTGGACAGCGAGGACACGTCCCCGTTGTCGCTCGACGTCTCCTCCAGGTACCCGTCGGCCTCGGACAGGGTCAGCCTATCCGTGATCGGTCCGAGCACGAGGTACACCCGGCCGGGTATGTCGCCCCACATGGTCTCCCCTCCCGAGACCAGGGCGTCGGCCTGCCCGTCACCGTCGATGTCGCCGCTGGCCAAGGTGCTGCCCGCGAACTCCCCATACGTAGACGAGTCCAGGTGGATCCCGTCCGTCTCGGTCAGGTCCCCCGAGAGGGGGCCGGGGAGGAGCCAGGCACCACCCTCATAGGTCCTGTGTTTCAAGAAGCCCCCCTCCAGCGGTGCGCCAGCCAGGAGGTCGTCGACGCCGTCGTCGTCGAAGTCCGCTACGACCACGGAGGAACCGAGACCGCCCTGGGAGGACCCGGACACGGTGGCGAGCGCGGAGGAGAGGGAGGGCGTGCCTGAGAGGGGCGGTTCCACCACGTAGACCCTGCCGTCGGACCCGTGCTCGACCGCCATGTTGGGAACGCCCAAGGCCAGGTCGAGGCGGCCGTCGCCGGAGAGGTCGCCGAGGGCCAAGACGCGGCCGAGCTGGGAGTCCACCGGCCCCTCCAGCGTGCCGCCCGCGCCGGCGAGGTCGAGGTCGGTCTCGATGGGGCCCGGGATGGCGTACAGCAGGCCCGGGTTGGAGCCGTAGCCGGAGGGAGTTCCCACGGCGAGGTCGTCCTGACCGTCGCCGTCCATGTCACCCACGGCGAGCGCGGACCCGGCGCTCATGTACTCCAGGGATCCGGTGAGGAAGTGCCCGGCCGCCTCGAGGTCGACGACGCCGCTCCAAAGCCCCGGGGAGACCCAGACCCCGCCTGCATTGACCGCGCCGAACGCGTCGTGGCAGGGCGCGCCGAGCGCGAGGTCCTGTCGACCATCGCCGTCGAGGTCGCCCACTGCGAGCGCGCTACCCGTGCAGTCTTCCATCTTGACCCCGTCGAGGCGCGCGTCCGCCGTCGACAGGTCGATGGTCCCCTCCAGGCAGGAGCCCGTATCCGTGTCCGCGTCCGTGTCCGCGTCAGCATCGGTGTCGGCGTCCGTGTCCGCGTCCGTGTCCGCGTCAGCATCGGTGTCGGAATCACCGTCGGAGTCGGCATCGGCATCCGAGTCGTCGGCCGGCCCCGTGTCATCCTTCGAGCCGTCGTCGCAGCTCGCGAGGAGCAGGGCCAGGAGCGCGGCAGCGGTGAGGGTGGAGGGCACGGGGGGGCCCCTTTGAGCAGACGATAGCACGGTCAGAGCCCACCCTGCCGGTCGTGAGGAGCGGCGGAGAGCAGGCCCCGGCCCCGTCCAGGCTGTGGCCGCCCGGACGACGTGTTCCGCGAATACGGATCCGAGCCGTGCCCCGTGCGATAGCGAAGGGCGGGGCCGAGCACGCGCCCCCTACCCGGAACCGTCTGCGGAACGGTCCCGGCAGTCGATCGCCACCACACGCACGCGGACTCCGCCCTGCTGGGCGAGGTTGCGGGCGCGCTCGACCAGAAGCTCCACTACAGCCTCGAACGTGATCTTGCGGTCGCCGTCCTTCCAGCGCCGCTTCGCTCCCGAATGGACGAGAAGGAGGACGCCGTGCCGAGAGCACGCATCGCGCAGGTACTGGCCGACTAGCTGCCGCTCCAGGGCGGACACAAGCTGGGGGAGAGTCCATGCGTCGGCGACTTTGATCTCGATCCCGACGACCGCCAGCGGTTGCGACGAATGGAGTCGGATGTCCGGCTTCTTGTGCTGATCCACCTCCTCTTCGCGTACGACCGAGCACCGTGTGGCCGTGAGTCGCAAGACGTTGGCGACGAAGAGCTGTACGCCTGGCTCATCGGTTGTTCGCAGCAGCGTCCGGCATGAGAAGGGGCCGGCCTCGATCGTCCTGCGAAGGTCCTCCAGGCGCTCGAGCGCGTAGTCGAAGAAGCCGTCCGCGTCGGCGAAGCGCACCTCGGGCGCGTCCATGAACTGCCGTGCCTGTCGGAGTTCGAGGGGTGCCGCCTCGGCATCTCGCTCGCACCGCGCGTGCGCGAGCCCGGCGAACCGGTCATGGTGCGCAGAGGTGGCGGGATCGTCCGCGAGGCTCAGGAGCGCTCGGAAGGCATCCTCCCCGGGGATGTCCGCGAGGCTGCCCACTAGGCCGGACCGCCTCCGCTCGGCCTCGTCGCGCGGACCCGGGGAGTAGATCGCGCCGCTCGGGTGATGGACGTCCGCGGTGGGCACGACTGTGCGGTAGGTGGATCGCACGATTTCGACCAACACTGCCGCGTCGAGGCCCGCGGAGTTCCAGTCGACCGCCGCGACGGCCTCGACCAACCTCTCCTGCCCGGCGGAGCGGCCCGCCGCCTCCTGCAAGATCAAGGCGGCTGTCCGAGCGTTGAGACTCGCCAGGCAGCGCCACCACATTGCAGCTACCTCATCGCCGTCCAGCGCGGCGCGGCTCCGCGCGAGCGCGAGCAGCTGTCGCCCGTGCCCGTCGCCGGCTTCTACAGCGGCAAGGGCCCGTTCGAGCGCGTGTGCCTCCGCAGGCGCTTGGGTCTCCAAGAGCGCGAGCAACGTCGGGGTGGCCAACCGGCGGACACGTGCGTCACGGTACCCGAGGTTGTCGAGCACCGCCCGATTGGCAGACGCGCCGGTCCCCGCGTACTCGGCTTCGAGTGTAGGCGCCAGCACGCGAAGCACCTCATCGGGTCGCGCCTCGGCGAGCGTCCCGAACCAAGCCGGGAAGTCGTTTATCTCGCACAGGGCGAACGCCGTCGCCTGTTCGGCGTCCTCCTCCGACAGATCGCTGGGCGTCAGCCCGTCCGCGAAGGCTATGTTGAGCCCCGACAGGCCCACCGGCACGAACCACTCCACCTCGTTCGGCTTGTCCCTCTCGTGCGGGAGCATCGGCCGGAAGCGCCGCCACGCGCGTTTGAGGCCCTCCCGCGCTGCCTCGGCGACGTCGGCGCCGAACGGGCCGGCGAGAGACCGCCAGTCCGAGTGGCCCCAACGGCTGTGACGGTCGTCCTCCATCCGCTCGACGAGGAACCGCAGCGCACCGTCGTGGGTGCCGCTCCGAACCTCCTCGATGAGGGAGATCAGGTCCTCGCGATTCCTACGCTCGCGCTCGGCATGCTCAGCCTCAATCTCGGCCTGGTGGCGGCGGAACTCCTCCTCGCGGGGATCCGAGGTTGTCGCACGGCGATCGCGCCAGCGCGTGACCTCGGCGGCGAGCTCGGGAAAGGCGGCTGCTGCGGCTTCCACGGATTCAGCCTCGTCGAGGCTCCCACACGCTTGGCACGCGAGGCCGAACCAGATCGCGCGCTCCCTCGCGCTCTTGCCCGCGTGGAGCTCCCTGACCATCCAGGCGAGGTCGCCTGGGCGGGACTGCCACAGGTCGTGGGGCTCGTTCCGGAAGATCGCGAACGGCTGTGCTGGTTCCGTCGAGCCGCACGGCACCCGGTTTCTGACGAGCCACCGGAGCGTGTGTCGCCGAACCTCGGCCTCGGCCATCAAGTCGGCGACGCCCCGGTGAACTTCGCCGATTGAGTCCGACGCCTCGTGAACCCGCGCGAGCGCCCACAGCCACGGGGCCCACACCTCCAACGTGGGACGGGCGGGCGTCCCATCGCGCAGCCTCCGTTCGAGCAGCGACCGGAGTACGGATGCGAGCCGCACTGCCCCCATGCCCGCGGGACTTCGACGCGCGGGAATTGCCCGGGCCCGCCGCAGGAGAGCCGTTCCGACGATCAGCGCGAGTTCCTCGTGGCGGCGAGTGTCGTACTCGCGGTCGAGCAGCCATGACCAGTGGTAAGCCTCCGACCGGGAGGTCCGCGTGGCGGCCGTCGCCCAGGCGACGAGGCCCGCGCCGAGGTCCGTGGTCGTCATGGACTGCGGATAGAGCTCGTCCGCCACATCGAAGAGCACCTCGGTCCGGGGATTCCGACCGCCGCACGCCAGCCGTACCACACGCTCGCGCACGGCCGCGTCACCCGCAGCGGCCGCGGCACGCCCGGCGAGCGCGCGGAGCTCGGGCGCCGTTCCACGCACAGCGGCGAGGCGCAGGGCGTCCTCCGCGTTCGCAGCGAGCCGGCCGTGCCAGACAAGCCGGAGCAGCAACTCGAACCCGCGGCGCGCGGGACCTCGAAGACACTCCCGGATCAAGTCGCACAGCTCAGGGCAGGCGAAACGAGCCAGGTCCGCGTGGTCGGCGCCCTCGCGCCGCCACGGATGCCGTTCGAACTCGTCGAGGATGCGCGTGAGAGCACCCCGGCGTTCGCCAGGCGGGATGGCCGCGGGGTCTCCGGTTTCCAGCAGTAGCAGCGGGTCCGCCTCTAAAAGCGCTCGGCGGAGGCCGGGATCCCAACCCGCCGCCCACCCGGCGACACCGCGAAGCGAGGGCGGGACTACGAGTCGCCCGTACCGTTCGCGCACGAGGAAGTCCGCGAGTGCCGTTCCGCCGGGTTGACGACCGAGCAAGTCGAAGAGAGCACCCGCGGCCAAGTAATCCTCCGTGGTCCGGTGGTGGATGCGCCGTGTTCCGGGGCCGTCGTCGACGAAGATCGCGCGGCCCGTCAGCTCAGCATGCTCCCGCGGTGACATCCACGGCAGCGCTGCGGACGGTGAAAGGCTGCCATCCGCTTCCGCCAGATCCAGGCCGGCGACCCGCACCCGGCGCTCGCTGCACAGAATGCCGCACAGGGCCAGTTCGCGCGCGCCCCTCGCCGCGCGCTCCGGGCTGAGCGCGGCGCGCCTTCGGCGGGACAGGCCGTGCTCCTCCAGGCGGGCGGCGACGCTCTCCTCCATGAGGTCCGTGAGCCTCCCGATGGTGCCGCGGCGGTTCCAGAAGGCAACCAGCCAGCTCACATCCACCGGGCGCTCGAGGAGGGCCCAAGCCGCAGTCCGGCGCACTTCCTCCCGGAGCGCGTCTGGTTTCCGGGCCCCCAGCGCGCGAGCGAGGGTGAGCGCTTGGTCCTCCGATAGCACGGCCAGGCGGACGACGCGGATTCCCGGCGGGGACTGGTCGCTGATCGCCGTGCGCTGCCGGCGACGGGAACCGAGCGAATCGATCGGGGTAGGAGAGCCATCGGGCTCGATGACGACAGCGAGCTTCGGATCAGGGAAGTAGGGCCCCAGTGCCGCGAGATCCTCCACCGGCCTCCACTCCGCGACGCGGCAGGTGAGCACCACTCGGACGCGCTCCCACTCTGGCGCCAGGTCCGTCACCATCTGCTCGATCGCCTCGCAGAGGGCGATGCCCGCGTCCCGGGCCTCGTCGAGCGAGTCGAGGACGAAAACGCACTCCGCGCCGGACGCCTTCCACGCCTCGAACGCCGGCTGGTCCAAACTCGAGACGAGATGCGGGTCCCCGTGCCGTAAGTCGGTCACGGTACGGTAGAAGGCGTGGCCGCCTGAGGCCCGAATACCCGCGACCTTAGCCTTCGTTTCCGTGGTCTTCCCGCTGCCGGGCTCGCCGAGGATGATCGCGCACCGTGAACGGAGGATGTCCTCCCAACCGACGGTTACCCGATCCGCCAGGCTTCCGAGCATTCGTAGCGTCAGTGTTGTGATGTCGCGCGCGTCGAAGTCGACGAAGCGGCGGCCGAGGTCGATGTAGTCGCTTGAAGCCATACCCTTACACCGTACACCTGCGGCCGCAGACGCGCCAAGCCCGCGCCTACCCGCTCGCCTCTCCTTCCAGCGCGAGGGCGGGAGCGAGGGCCAGCGGAAGCAGGAACGCTGGGATCACGACGGCTGTTCTACCCTCCGCCCCCGCACGGCCTCGCGGTCCGCCTCTCTGCAACGGTCCGCAGGGACGTTTCTCGAGGGCCGAAGAGTCTGCTCCGGCGGATGACGCAGGGGCAGACGACGGGCAACCCGCA